>JAJRTF010000031.1 GCA_021545585.1 Zetaproteobacteria bacterium | reverse complement strand
TTACTATTTTGACATGCTTTTTTGAATGCAAACCTTTGCCCCGCTGTAAGTGGGGCAAAGGTTTGCGGGCCATGTAATTGTAGCTATCCGGGGTGAGAGAGGGAACTACAACTGGCCGTGCTTGACGATGGCAGGCTGAGGAATTGTAGCTATCCGGGGTGAGAGAGGGAACTACAACCAGGAGTCTGGTTCATTCTCGTTCCTGCGTATTGTAGCTATCCGGGGTGAGAGAGGGAACTACAACATAATATGCAGCATAACGGGCTCACCAGCCAATTGGCTAGCTTCTCCCTCCGTAATGGTATGGAACTTAAAGTATCAACCTGATGCGTGCAAATCACCCCGGGAAGTTCCGAGGACAGTGGGGTTGAGGCTAAATCCCTTCGGCGAAGCTGACGCGGTTGCTGTTGGCAAAGACCGGGGTGGACAGGTATTTTTCACCACCGTCAGGGAAGATAGCGACGATTTCACCAGGCTGGCCTTGTTCGGCAAGGCCTTCTGCGACCTTCAAGGCCGCTGCCAGAGCGCAGCCGCAGGACTGGCCGGAAAGGATACCTTCCTCGGAGGCCAGACGCTGGGTCAGATCATAGGCTTCATCGGTGCTGATGCCGATCTTCTGATCGTAAACCGAGGGATCATAAATTCCCGGCACAATACTGGATTCGATATGTTTCAGGCCCTCGATGCCGTGAAACGGTGAATCCGGTTCGGCGGCAATAATCTGGATGTCGGGATTGACCCTTTTCAGGTAGCGGCCGGTGCCGACGAGCGTGCCGGATGTGCCGAGGGAAGCGATGAAATGGGTGACCTTGCCATCGGAGTCGCGCCATATCTCGGGGCCGGTGGATTCTTCATGGGCGCGCGGGTTGCTCGGATTGTTGTACTGATCCGGCTTGAAATAGAGATCGGAATCGGATTGATAAATGCTGCGGGCCAGAAGAATCGCGCCATCCGAGCCTTCCAGCGGATCGGAAAACACCAGATCGGCGCCAAAGGCGCGGCAGATGCGCTTGCGTTCATCCGATACATTGCCCGGCATCACCAGACGCACCCGGTAGCCGAGTGCCGCGCCGATCATGGCCAGCGCAATGCCGGTATTGCCGGAGGTTGAATCGAGGATGATCCTGTTTTTGGTCAGCCTGCCCTGTTCGATACCTTCGCGAATCATCCACATGGCGGGCCGGTCCTTGACCGAGCCGCCGGGGTTGAAGCGCTCGAGTTTGGCATGGATGCGGATGTTTTCGGGCAGGTGGGTGGTGATGCGCTGGATCTGCGCCATCGGTGTGTTACCAATTAAATCGAGTATCGCTGTCAAAACACACCACCTTAAGTGTATAATAAGTAATTCACACCGAAGTATGAGTTAATTGGTCGCCATTGCCAAGCAGGGCGCCGGCTGCTGCCGGATCGGCATCGCTGAGCGGCCAGATCAGATCCGGGCTTTCGAGCAGAAAGCGTCGCAGTTGCTCCGGCCTGATCCCCATCGCGCGCAGACTTGCCAGTGTGGTTCCCGCGCTGCGTTTGGCAAGCCTCTGACCATTTGCATCATGTACCAGTCGGTGGTGGATATACACCGGTTCAGGCAGGCCAAGCAGCAGCTGCAACAATCGGTGTATGGCCAGGCTGTGGCGCAGATCATCACCGCGAATGATGTGCGTGATGCCCTGCCCGGCATCATCCACCACGACTGCCAGATGATAACTGATACCGATATCACGGCGGGCAATAACCATATCATGATCGAGACTGACGGGGTGGGCAGTGCCTGCCTCATCATGCCAGCACAGCGGCAGATCGAGCCTGCGCATGGCCTTTTCCACATCCAGACGCCATGCATAGGGAAGCTGTTCCATATTCCTTTTTCGTTCCATATCGCTGAGCCGGCGGCAGGTACCGGGGTAATCGCCCACCGGATCATCACGATGCGGGGCGATGGACATGCGCCTGATCTCATCCTGAATATCGCGCCGGGTGCAGAAGCATGGATAGATGACATCCATGCCACGCAGTTGCTCGAGCACCTGCTGATAAGCCGGCAGGCGCTCACTTTGCCTGACCGGTGTCTCCGGCCAGTCCATACCCAGCCAGTGAAGATCATCCAGTATGGCTGTGCTGAATTCAGCCCGGCAGCGGGTATGATCGATATCCTCGATGCGCAGCAGGCAGGCGGCATGATGTTGCTCCGCCCACCGCATGCAGCACAGGGCCGAATAGGCATTGCCGATGTGCAGGAGTCCGGTGGGGCTGGGGGCGAAGCGGGTTCGAGGCGGCATGGATGGCAGGGGGGCCGCCGTGCTAGGCCTGTACGCGAATCGAGGCGTTGCTCTTGTCGCTGGCCGGCGGAAGGATCAGCGGCTGACCATCCTGAATGCGTTCGGGACGCATCAGCATTTTGATTTCATCACCGGCCTGAAAGCGCACATCGTCATGCGGTATGCAGGTTTTACCGTCGCGGATAATGGCGATGGGCTGCACGCCATGCGGAATACGCACCTCGGTCATACGATGACCAATGAGCAGTGAATCGGGCTCAATATGGCGGGTTTCGTAAATCAGACGTTTGCGGTAGGCCTGATCGTTCCAGTAGGTGAACTTGTAAGGCTTGGCGAACAGACGCTGCAACTGCAACTGGTGGATCAGGCTGGCATGTTTTTCCTCATCCCCCTCCTGCAATGCGACATACACCTCGGGAATATGGAAATCATCGCGTGCCAGCCTGGCAATCAGCATATTATGATCGGACGAGCCAGTCATCACCAGTGCAGCGCCAATCTCTTCGGCATGCACAATTTCCATATACAGCGGATCAAGCGCATTGCCGCGTACAGCCTCGTAGCCCGAGCGCTGCAGATTGGTGATGACCTCGGCATTCAGATCGAGGAAACGCACCTCCCTGTCCTCACCCAGCGCGCGCCCGATTTCCGCACCGATCTGGCCGCCGCCGATAATCAGCACCGAGCGGTCATCTCCGCCGGCAATATCCAGATATCGTTTCAGCGGTCCGGCTATCAGGCTGTAGATCAATACCGAGGCCATGATAATAATATACACAAGCGCCATCAGCATATCCGCCTGGGCCTGATTCTGTTCCTGCAAAATCAGTGAGAACAGGGATGCGATGGCAGCCGCGACCACACCGCGCGGGGCCATGCCTGCCAGATAGGCGGTTTCCTGCCATTGCAGTTTGCTGCCAACGGTTGAAAACGCAGCCACCAGAGGCCGTGCAATCAGGGCCAGGAGGGCGAAAATAAACAGTCCCTGCGGCAGGTGAACCCGGACAATATTCAGATTCAGATTGGCTGCCAGCAGTACGAACAGTACCGAAATGAGCAGCATTGACAGGCTGCCCTTGAAATGACGCAATTTCTGCAGGTCGGGCAATTCCATGCGCTGCAGGGTGGCGCCCATCATCAGCATGGCCAGCAGACCGGCCTGTGGGGCAATGTGATCGGCAAGCAGGAAAAAGCCCCAGGCCGATGCCAGCGTCATGACGGAGCGCAACTCGAAATCGCGCGCCCATGAGCTGGATAACAGCAGAGCCACAAGCTTGCCGCCTGCCATACCTATGGCGGCCCCTACGGCGGCCTTGGTGACGATATCCTGTATCACAAAGCTGACCGGCATATCCGGTGTCAGGGCCACCTGCAGCATGACAATGGCGAGAATGGCGCCGATCACATCAATGAGCATGGCCTCGCCGGTCAGGATGTGATTAATGGTGCGACCCAGACGCATTTCACGCACAATCGGAAGAATAACGGTGGGGCCGCCCACGGATACGAGGGCGCCGAACAGCAGTGCCAGCGGCCAGCCGAGGCCGGTAATATAATGGGCCGAAGCCCCGCCGATGAGCGTCGTCAGCAGTGGTCCGAGGGTTACCAGTCGCCCGACCACCCAGCCGTGTTCGCGCAGGGCCTTCAGATTCAGGTTCAGCCCGCCCTCGAACAGGATAATAGCCAGCCCAAGTTCAACCAGTGTATGCAATGCCGGTTCAATGCTTTCGACATTGAGCAGATGCAGGCCGTAGGGACCCAGTGCCATGCCGCTTACCAGCCATAGCAGGATGGGTGGAAAACGCAGGCGGCCGGCAATCATTTGCGCCGAGATGGCAATCAATACGGCAATAACAAAGGCGCTGGTGGGGTTGGCTGATTCGGCAAGCATTGAAGTGAGGCTGCCGTCGAAGCCGGCTGTGAGCAAGCGCTTATGCCGTATTGCGGCAGGGATGAGCGGTGGCTTGCTTGAAGCGGTAGGTTGATGGCGTCGACGGTGTTATTATGCGCGCCGATTTGAGCCTGCCAGCCTGCTGGCTGTCAGGGATTGTGGATAAAGGATGACTGAATGAATATCACAGAACGCCGCAGTGTATTTTCGATCGCAGGCATTTATGCGCTGCGCATGCTGGGTCTGTTTTTGATCCTGCCGGTATTTGCCCTGTATGCCGAAGGCCTGGACGGGGTGACCCCGACGCTGATCGGTCTGGCCCTTGGCGCCTACGGCTTTACCATGGCGATGCTGCAGATTCCCTTTGGCTGGCTGTCGGACCGTGTCGGCCGCAAGCCAGTGATTCTGGCCGGGCTGCTGATTTTTGCTGCCGGCAGCGTTGTCGCGGCCATGGCTGATTCGATCTGGGGCGTGATTCTCGGCCGCGCCCTGCAGGGCGCCGGTGCGATTGCGGCGGCCATGATGGCCCTGCTGGCTGATTTGACACGTGAGGAAGTGCGCAGCAAGGCCATGGCCGTGGTCGGCATGACCATTGGCATGTCCTTTACCGTGGCGCTGATTGCCGGACCGCTGCTGGGTAGCTGGATCGGCGTGGATGGCATCTTCTGGCTGACCGCAGTTTTTGCTCTGCTGAGTATTGCTGTGCTCTACAAAGTGGTACCTGACCCTGATCATTTAAGCCTGCATCGTGATGTTGAATCGCGACCGGGTGAGTTCGGCCGCATTCTGACCAATGCACAGCTGTTGCGCCTGGATATCGGCATTCTGCTACTGCATGCCATTATGACGGCAATGTTTATCGCGCTGCCCTTCGTGTTGCGGGATCATCTGGGTGTGCAGGCCCTGCATCACCCGTGGGTTTATCTGCCGGTGCTGGTGGTGGCTATGGCTTTTATGGTGCCGTTGATTATCGTGGCCGAGAAAAAAGGCAGGATGAAGCAGGTCTTTGTTTCGGCGATTGTTTTGATCGCCATCTCCTGCCTGCTGCTGGGCGGCTTCCACGATAAAATGGTCAGTGTGATGATCGGCCTGTTCCTGTTCTTTGTTGCCTATAATGTGCTGGAAGCAACGCTGCCGTCGCTGATTTCACGTATGGCGCCGATTGACGCCAAGGGTACGGCCATGGGCGTGTATTCCACATCGCAGTTCTTCGGTGCGTTTCTCGGTGGTGCAGTGGGAGGCTGGTGCTATGGCCAGTTTGATGTGCAGGGAATCTTTTTCGGCGCAGCCGCGATTGCCGTGGTCTGGCTGCTGATTGCGCTGGGCATGCATCTGCCGTCCATGCGCTCGGCCATGATGCGGCATGTCGCGTCCGATGTGGATGCCGGGGCCTTGCAGGCAAAACTGCTTGCTGTGACCGGGATTCACGAGGCCATTGTTGTGCCTGAAGAAAACACCGCTTTTTTGCGTGTGGACAAAAAAACACTGGATGAGCAGGCGCTGGATGCATTGCTGGGCAGTGATGCGTCGGCCGAAGCGGCCTAATCCCGACAGGAGTTTTATGCATGTCCCAAGTTACTGAAAAAATCCGCCCGTCCCTGCTGATTATCATGGATGGCTGGGGCCTTGGTTCCGGTGGCCCCGAAGATGCGATTGCGCGTGCCAACACGCCGGTGTTTGACCGCCTGTGGGCCAACTACGCACATACACAACTGCTGACCCACGGTCCGTATGTCGGTCTGCCTGCGGCTAAGGATATGGGCGGCTCCGAGGTAGGGCATTTAACCATGGGCGCAGGTCTGATCCTTGATCAGGGACCGACGCGCATCAACAAGGCCATCAGGGATGGCTCTTTTTATCAGTCCGATGCCTTGAAGAAGGTGATCGCTGTGGGCAAGAGCGGCGGTACGATACATCTGCTGGGCCTGCTCTCCGATGGTAATATCCATTCTCATATCGATTATTTCCGTGCCGTGATTGACCATGCCTTCGAGCATGGGGCGAAACGCCTGCGTGTGCATGCGCTGCTCGATGGCCGTGATGTCGGTGTGCAGAGCGCCCAGAAATACATCTGCCGGCTGGAAGAGGCATTTGCCTATGTGAATGGAAATGACGGTTTCGATTACGGTTTTGCCTCCGGCGGTGGCCGTGAGCGCATCACCATGGATCGTGACAGGGACTGGGGCAAGGTCAGTGAAGGCTGGAACCTGATGGTGCATGGCAGCGGCGAGCACCGCTTCAGCTCCATGATGCAGGCGGTTGAATATTTCCGTCGTCAGACGCCGGATATGGTGGATCAGGACATGCCCGGTTTCGTGATTGTTGACGATCAGGGTCAGCCTGCAGGAGCGGTGGCGGACGGCGATGCCGTGGTGATGATGAATTTTCGCGGTGACCGGGCCATTGAGATCACCGAAGCCTTTGAACTGGATGATTTCGATGGCTTTGATCGCGGCGGTGCTGACGGGCGCGGGCCCGATGTCACTTATGCCGGCATGATGGTATATGATGAGGATCGCAATCTGCCGGCCCTGCAGCTGATGGGGCCCACCAATGTTGAGGCGCCGTTCGGCAAACGCATATTGGAGCTCGGAATCAGGCAGTTCCGCCTGACTGAAACCCAGAAATATCCGCATGTCACATTTTTCTTTAACGGTGGTTATCGTGAACCGCTGGATGATGCGCTTGAGGATTATATCCTGATTCCATCCGACAAAGGGGTGTCATTTGCCGATGCACCGCAGATGAAGGCGGCTGAGATTGCGGACAGGGCGACCGAGCTGCTTGAATCGGGCGATTATGGTTTCGGCCTGATCAATTTCGCCAATGCCGATATGGTTGGGCACTGCGGCAAGATTGAGCCGGCGATGGCCGCCATCGAGGCTGTGGATACGGCCGTCGGGCGTATTGTCGAGGCGCTGGAAAAGATTGGCGGCTGTGCGCTGATCACAGCGGATCATGGCAATGCAGAAGAAATGCAGATTTTCCTTGAAAATGGCGGGGCGGAGCCTTCGACCAAACATTCGGTGAATCCGGTGCCGTGCGTGATGTTCGATCCGGCTTATGACGGTTCGTATCATTTGCGTCAGCCCGACGGTTCGGGTGATATCCAGACCACGCCCGGCCTGTCGCATCTGGCTGCTACGCTGTTTGAAACGATGGGACTCGATGTGCCGGAAGATTTGAATGCCTCGCTGATCGAACGCGGATAGCTATTGCCGCCGGCGCTCAGCTTTGTCTGCCGGACTCAGGCTGCTCCATATCCCGCCGCACAATCTCAACCTGTTTAATATCGCTGATGGCGGCAGCGAAGTCGCTTATGGCCTGTCGCACATGCTCGCTGACATCGGCTGTAACAAGCAATTTGCCGGCCGCCCTGTATTTGCTGCGTTCGAAAGATTTACGCGCAGCCGCACGCGCTTCTTCGCCGCTGATGGCATCAAAGCGCGCCCAGCCAACCTTGGTTGCCAGCTCCAGTGCGCTCAGGTCGGTTTCGACATTCAGCACTTCGACCTTGTCTACCGCCAGTCGCAACCTGCCGTGCTCAAAGCCCAGTATGTGTAAGGATTCCGCGCGTACGCCGTAATACACCTTGATCGGCGCCCGTACGCGCGCCCGGGTCATGCCTCGCGGCAGGGTCAGACCCAGTACATGCATAAAGGCATGGCTCTCCCATTGTTGCTCGTGCATGGTTTCGATGAAGCCGGCCTGTATGGCTGCACTGGCTTCGATACGCAGCAGCTGGTCATTGAACTGCTCGGTCACGCTCCGGCTTTGCCAGGGTGATACAAACAGCAGGGCGGCAAGCAATATCACTGCGGCCAGAAGGGTAAGGCGTACAAGAAAACGAAACATAGCTCCAGCATAGCCGACCCGAAGGCGCATCAATGTGAGCAATGGCACATTCCCTTTCCCATACCCTTGAAGGCATCTGGCATGGATAGGCATCAGCAGGGCTGCTAGCGTTTACACATCATTGAGCTGATGCTGCTGAAGGCTCAGTCTTTGTTCAGGAGATCGCATGTTATACACCGCCCGCAAGACACAAGCCCATCGGTTGTCCGGCTCGCTGGGTGTTTTGCTGACCAATCTGGGTACGCCGGATGCGCCGACCACATCGGCTGTACGCCGTTATTTGAAGGAATTCCTGTCCGATCCGCGTGTGGTTGAGCAGCCACGCTGGCTGTGGTGGATGGTTCTCCATGGCGTGATCCTGAATATTCGCCCGCGCAGGTCTGCAGAAGCTTATGCGAAGGTATGGGCGGAGGATGGCTCGCCGTTGCTTGCTGTTGGAAAGCGTCAGCAACAGGGGCTGCAGACCCTGCTGCGTAAAAAGCTGGGTGAGGATACGCATGTGGAGATCGCCATGCGCTATGGTCGCCCATCCATTCAGGCGGGGCTTGAGGCCTTGCGTGAAAAAGGCTGCCGGCAGATCATCGTATTGCCCCTGTATCCGCAGTATTCGGCGACCACGACCGCGTCGACCTTCGATGCGGTGGCGGATGTCCTGAAGACATGGCGACGCTTGCCGGCCATGCATTTTATCGATGCCTATCATGATCACCCGGCTTATATCGAAGCGCTGGCCGGGAGTGTAAGAAGCTACTGGCAGGAGCATGGCAAGCCGGAGAGGCTGTTGCTTTCCTATCATGGTATCCCGGAGCGTTATCTGCACAGCGGTGACCCCTATCCATGCCATTGCCATAAAACATCACGCCTGTTGCGTACGGCTCTGAATCTCGGTGAAGAGCGTGTGGCGATGGCCTTCCAGTCCCGTTTTGGGCGTGAGCCCTGGGTCAGGCCCTACACCGATGAAACATTAAAGGCATGGGGCGGCTCGGGTGTGCAGTCAGTGGATGTGATGTGTCCGGGCTTTGCCGCAGACTGCCTGGAAACAGTGGAAGAAATCGACATGCAGAACCGTGCGTTCTTTGTTGAGGCTGGCGGCAGGCAGTTTCGCTATATCCCGGCTCTTAATGATCGCCCGGCCCACCTTGAGGCATTGGCACAGGTGGTGCTGGACAGCCTGTCATCAGCAGGCCGGAAAGCTTAAGCGCTACTCAAAGCCGGATATGCCGAATGATGCCAGCTTGGCCGAGAAGGCCGGCTGTTGCTGACAGGTTTCCAGCATGGCCTGACGTGAAAAGGCCAGCACATCCGTCCAGCCGGTGGATCGGACATTTGCCGTCGGCGCAAAGCCCAATGCTGATACCTCGCCAAGAATCTCGCCCTGGGAACGATGGGCAATGACCTGATCGTCGTTGATGATATCAACGCCGCCATGACAGATAAAATATAGCGCATCATTGGATTGTCCTTTCTTGATTAGCATTTGACCGGGGGTCAGGGCAATGGGCTCGGCATCGCGGAACAGGGTATGGCGGGCATCTTCCGGCAGGGTCTGGAACAGTGGGTGAATGGCCAGCATGATATCGAGATCCCGCAGGTGTGCGGCCAGATCGAAAATCTCACGAATCGGACCGGCAGCCTTGTCATCGGACAGGATGCTGCGGGCCTCGGCGGCATCAAGTTCGTAAATGATACAGTCACTGGCTGCTTGCCATTTCAGAGAGGGTTGATTTTCAGGCATCAGAAAGCTGCGGATGCCCAGCGCTTCGCCGTGACCATAGCAATAAACCGGGATGTCCCGGTTATCGACACTTGCGAACACATGCACCGATCCCTCCAGAATCAGACGGATGCCGTGAAAACCCTCGGCAGGCCCCGGCAGCCAGGTGTCTTTAGGGTATGCCTGTTCGCGGCCGTTGTTGAAGAAATACGTCTGACTTTCTGCCGGTAAGTGATGTAAGTGTTCGAGGAATGACATACGGATACGCTAAACGTGAAACCCGGGTTGCAAGGTGATGCACATCACTTTGTGCCCGCTTCCATGCTGCCTCCCTGTTGCAGGGAGGACGGAGTATCCTCGCTGCGATAGGGGGGCATCAGGTTGATGTGAGCTTCCTGTTCGAGTTTGCTGAACCAGTTCTGCATCTGTGCCTGTTGCAGTTGACTGATGATTTCATCGCGGACATCGGCCAGTGCCTTTTTGCTGCTTGGCCGTTTGCTCAGAACCTCAATGATATGCCAGCCGAATTTTGTTTTGACCGGAGCACTCAGGGTGTTGGGCTCAAGCGCAAAGGCGGCATCCTCAAACGGTTGCACCATCACCCCGCGAGGAAACCAGTTCAGATCGCCGCCACGTGATTTATTGCTGTCATCCAGCGACTGGCTGGCTGCCAGAGCTGAAAAGTCGCCCCTGTGTCTGAGCTTGCGCAGAATGGCTTTGGCCTGCTTCTCGGTGCTGACAAGTATATGTCGGGCATGGATTTGCTCAGCGACGGTGAAGTCATCGGAGTGGCTGTCATAATAGGCCTGAATCGCGGCCTCCTCGATCCTGGGCATGTGCAGATGTTGCCAGCTTCTGGCCGCATCAATGAGAATCTGGCGGCGGGCTTTCTCAATGCGCTGGCGCACCAGGGGATCAAGATCGAGGCCCAGTTCAACGGCTTTCTGACTGACCACATGGCGGCGGATCAGGGTGTGCAGAATATGTGAGCGGGCCTGAGGGTTTTCCCGATACTGCTGCAGGCTTTCGGGCATGGCAGCCAGTTCCTGATTGATGTCACGCTCATAGATGGCTGAGCCATTGACGGTGGCAGCGATCGGGCTATTGGGTAATGCTTCCGTACTGGTATGTTCGGCCTGTTGCTGACAGGCGCTCATGATGAGTACGGCGGCGGTCAATAGGGCGGATGTTTGCTTCAATGTCAGCACTCCTTGTCTGGCGATTTCCCTAGAGTAGCGTGCTCTCTGATTTTGTTAAGCAGATGCTGAATGAATATCGGCAGGCTATGACGCAGTTCGGGAAGAGGAGGAGGACGCATGTCTCCAGTAGTGATGGCAATTCTGGTACTCAGTCTGTATCTGGTGTTTTACCGTTTTTATGCCAAGGGGTTTCTGGCTAAAAAGGTTTTTGAACTCGACGACAGTTTGCAGACGCCGGCACATACGATGCGTGATAATGTTGATTATGTGCCGGCCAACAAGTACATCCTGTTCGGGCATCATTTCGCTTCCATTGCCGGATTAGCCCCCATGCTGGGGCCGGCCATTGCCGTGATCTGGGGGTGGGTGCCGGCCCTGTGCTGGGTGGTGTTCGGTACCTTGCTGGTCGGTGCGGTGCATGATTTCTCGGCCCTGGTGTTGTCGATCCGCCATCGCGGCCAGAGTGTTGGTACAATCGCGCGGGATGTCATTAGCCCGCGCACCCGGTTGCTGTTCCTGCTGGTCATTTTCTTCCTTGTTGCTCTGGCTATGGGTGTATTCGTGCTGGTTATTTCAGGCCTGTTCGCAGCTACTGATGCAGCGCATATTCCGGCGACTGCGCATCCGGAAGCGGTATTCCCGACCTATTCACTGATGCTGATTGCCATGCTGATCGGCTTTTTCGTTTACAAGAAGAACCTGCCGCTGTGGCCGATGATTGCGGTCGGCTTTGTTCTGATGCTGGTGACCACGGCGATCGGGTTGAAGATGCCGGTGACCGGCGTGTCCGCTACGGCATGGACATGGACACTGCTGGTCTATGCCTTTGTCGCCAGTGTGCTGCCGGTCTGGCTACTGTTGCAGCCACGTGATTTTCTCAATTCGCTGCTGCTGTATCTGGCCCTGTTTTCGATGTTGATCGGTTTCTTCATGCTCTCACCCGACTGGGCGGCACCGGCGGTTAA
Source organism: Zetaproteobacteria bacterium (assembly GCA_021545585.1). Classification (GTDB taxonomy): domain Bacteria; phylum Pseudomonadota; class Zetaproteobacteria; order Mariprofundales; family Mariprofundaceae; genus JAJRVH01. The sequence goes on along the minus strand of JAJRTF010000031.1, from coordinate 9,991 downwards.
CTTTCATCCGGAGGGCGCCCCGCCAATGCTTCCCTTCCTGTTTATTGTCATTGCCTGCGGCGCCGTATCCGGTTTCCACGGCCTGGTTGCTTCCGGTACGACATCCAAGCAATTGAATAAAGAGTCCGATGCGCCGTTCGTCGGCTATGTCGGCATGGTCGGTGAATCGCTACTGGCCCTGCTGGCAGTACTGGCAACCACGGCGGGCGCATTTTCTTCACGCGCTGACTGGGAGTCCTTCTACGGCTCATGGGATCAGGCTGTCGGCCTGCACCAGAAACTCGGCGTATTTATTCAGGGCAATGCCAATTTCATTCACCAGCTGGGCGTGCCGCTGGATTATGCGGCGGCCTTTATCAGCGTGGTGGTGGTTGGTTTTGCCATGACATCCGTGGATACCGGAGCGCGTCTGCTGCGTTTCAATCTCGAGGAGATCGGCCAGGCCATCGGTGTAAAGGTGATCCAGAACCGCTATGTGGCGACCTTCATGGCTGTTGCCGCAATCGGCTTCTTTGCCTTCTTCAAGATGGACGGCAAGCCGGCCGGTTTATTCCTGTGGACGCTGTTCGGCACCACCAACCAGATTCTGGCCGGTCTGACACTGCTGACGGTGACCATTTATCTTTATCGCAGGAAAAAGCCGATTCTCTACACGCTGCTGCCGATGTTTCTGGTGCTCGGGGCGACCATTTCCGGCATGCTGATGGGCATCGCCAAGGCCGTTGGACATCAGCAGTGGACGGTGGCTGCTGTCGGGCTGGTCATCTTTCTGCTCGCCGGCTGGGTGCTGGTGGAGGCGCTGCTTGTGGTCAGGAAGGTTCGTTCCGAACGATGTAATGAAGCCTGACAGGGCTTGCCTGGCCGGAAAGTCAGGTTAGTCTTATTCATATGTCCTCTATCAAGCAGATGCTGGAAAACAATCGCAAATGGTCGGAGCGCATCAGAAAGGAGAGTCCGGGATATCTGGAAACATTATCGAATGCCCAGACACCCGAGATTCTATGGGTTGGCTGTTCGGATTCCCGCGTAGGGCCGGATCAGTTGATTGGCCTGCCGATGGGGTCGGTGTTCGTGCATCGCAATGTTGCCAATATCTTTGCCACCAATGATTTGAATTGTCTGGCTGTGCTTGAATATGCTGTTGATGAGCTGAAAGTTCCCAATATTGTGGTTTGCGGACATTACGGTTGCGGGGGAGTCCATGCAGCACTCGAACACAGCGGCGTTCAACCTGTTGACCTGTGGCTGGATCAGCTGCGTTTTGTGTATAACCGGCATGCCGAAGAATTAAATCAACTGCCACCCACCGAGCGTGCCAATCGTCTGGCCGAGCTCAATGTTGAATCACAAGTCCATAATATTTGCCGTAACACGATTGTGCGCGAGGCATGGAAGCGCGGGCAGGAGGTGAATGTGATCGGGGTGATTTATGATATTCACGATGGCCTGCTCAAGCAATTGGGGGTCGAATTCCGCAGCCGTGAAGCATGGGAAGCCCATTATGGAGAATCCTTTTCAGTTTGATGATGCGTATCTTGAAAAAGGCGCTGTAAGGCTTGATCCACAGCGGTGGTTTTGCACTACGCATCACCTGTCTGACCCCGGAGCCTTTTATTTCTCGTATTCTGTTGGGTTGACCCGAACACAGGTATAGCATGCCGCACACTGAAACCGGATGCAATGATCGGTCGGTGTATCTGTAAGCCTCACTGCAACAGATTTCAGAGTATTTTATGGAGATAAAACGATGCAACTGGCAATGATCGGACTGGGCCGTATGGGCGGCAATATGGTAAAGCGTCTGGCACGGGGTGGCCATGATGTTGTGGCGTACGATGTGGATGCGGCACCGGGCAAGGCGTTGGCAGACGAATTTCCGGCGGTTACTGCCGCAGTCGATTTGAAGGATGTGGTTGCCAAGCTAAAGGCTCCGCGTGTGATCTGGGTGATGGTACCGCATCAGTTCGTGGATGCCACGATCGCCAGTCTGATCGAGGCGGGTGTTGAGGCCGGTGATCTGATTATTGACGGTGGCAACTCCAATTACAAGGAAGGCCGGCAGCGTGGCGCCGATCTGGCCGAAAAGGATATTCTGTTTGCCGACTGCGGCACATCCGGCGGCATATGGGGCCTGAAAAACGGTTATTCGCTGATGATTGGCGGCACCGACGAGGCTATTTCTCTTATCGCTCCGGCACTGACTACCCTGGCATCGAACGACGGTAGGGGCTGGGGACATGTCGGCCCGGTGGGCGCCGGTCATTTTGTGAAGATGGTTCATAACGGTATCGAGTACGGCATGATGCAGGCCTTTGCCGAAGGCTTTGAGCTGATGCAGGCCAAGGATGAATTCGACCTCGATATGCATCAGATCTCACGCATCTGGCAGCATGGTTCGGTGGTAAGTTCATGGCTGCTGGATCTGATCGGTGATGCGCTGGAGCAGGACGGCGAACTTTCCAGCCTGTCTGACTGGATGGATGATTCGGGTGAAGGCCGCTGGACGGTGAATGAGTCCATTGACCTCGGTATTCCGACCCCGGTGCTGACATTGGCCCTGCAGATGCGCTTTCGCAGTCGTGAAACCGATGCCTATGCCGGCAAGATCGTGAATGCGATGCGCGCCGGATTTGGCGGGCATGCCATCAAGCCCGCTGACAAGTAATCGACATGGCCAATCAGGATAAATTTGCCTCGCTCATTGGCAGCGAACGGCCGGAACCTTCGAACATTGTCATCTTCGGTGCCAATGGGGATTTAACCAAGCGCAAGCTGCTACCGGCGCTGGCTCATATGCATCGCTGGAACCTGCTTGGGCCGCATTCGCGCATCATCGGTGTGGTGCGGCAGAAATGGTCACATGCCCACTGGGTAAATTATGTGCATGATGAGTTGCTGAATTATTTTCCCGAGGCGGTGCTGAATCCTCCGTCATGGCAGCGTATTGCGGAAAAGCTGGATGTTGTCAGCGGCGACCTTTCCGATATGGAAACGTACCGCAAACTTGCCGCACAGTTGCATGCCAACGAGGGTAAGAAGAATGCGCTGTTCTATCTGGCTATTCCTCCGGCCTGGTATGAAACCGTGGCCAGGAATTTGCATGAGGCGGGGCTGGCCGATCAGAATGAAGGCTTCCGCCGTATTGTGGTGGAGAAGCCTTTCGGTATGGACCTGGCAAGCGCCAGAGATCTGAATACCAGGATTCAGACCTATTTCGACGAGTCGCAGATTTATCGAATTGATCATTATCTGGGCAAGGAAGCCGTACAGAATCTGATGGTGTTCCGCTTTGCCAATTCAGTGCTGGAGCCGTTGTGGAATCATAAGCATATCGATCATGTGCAGATTACCGTGTCAGAGTCGCTCGGTATCGGCTATCGCGCCGGCTATTACGAAACATCCGGAGCACTGCGTGACATGATCCAGAGTCATTTGATGCAGGTGATGGCGATGGTGGCGATGGAGCCGCCGGTTTCGCTTGATGCTGACGATGTACGCGACGAAAAGATGAAGGTGCTGCGATCCATTCGCCCGTTTGCCTCTGAGGATATCGACAGCTTGACGCTACGTGCTCAATACGGGGCGGGTGAGATGGATGGCGAGCAGCTGAAGTCATACCGTGAAGAAGACAGTGTCGCCGAGGACTCCTGTACCGAGACCTTTGCCGCAGTAAAATTTTATATCGATAACTGGCGTTGGAGTGGCGTGCCGTTTGTCCTGCGTACCGGCAAGCGGCTGCCGAGCCGGGTGTCGGAAATTTGTATTCGCTTCAAGCAGCCGCCCCAGCATTTATTCAGGATGGATGACAGCAGTGCGCTCAACAACGATCTGGTCTTTCGTCTGCAGCCCAATGAGGGTATGCAACTGAGTATGACGGCCAAACGGCCGGGGCTGGGCACCGAGCTCAGGCGTGTTAATCTCGATGCGTCTTATGGACTGGTCGGCTCGGGTATGCCCGAGGCTTATGAAACATTGCTGCATGACGTGATGCTTGGTGAGGCGGGTCTGTTTTCGCGCGCCGATGAGGTTGAGGAATGCTGGAAGATTGTCGAACCGGTTCTCAAGGCCTGGGCTGCCAAAACGGAAATTGCCACATATCCGGGCGGCAGTTTTGATGTGCCGGGCATGGATGCGTTGCTGGATGACTGCGAAGGCGGTTGGCGCGATGTATCAAATGTTGAATAAAAGAACCGAAAAGAATCATTTGTCATGAAGATAACCCGCTGCGCTGATGCCCGGGCACTGGCAGAAGCCGTGGCTCGGCAGGTTGCCAGGGATGCGAAGGCGGCGGTCTCCGAACGGGGGGGATTTCATCTGGTGCTGGCCGGCGGCACGACCCCCGAACACTGCTATGCATTGATGCGGGACATGAACCTGCCATGGGAGCATATGCATATATGGTTCGGTGACGAGCGCTGTCTGCCGACGGGTGATGTCGAGCGCAATGACAGTATGGCAGATCAGGCCCTGCTGTTGCATGTGCCCCTGAAACCTTCGCATATCCATCGCATGCCGGCTGAACTCGGCCCGGATAGCGGTGCGGCAGCTTATGCAGATGAAATACAGCAGTTCCCGGTCATGGACCTGGTACTGCTGGGCATGGGCGAGGATGGGCATACGGCCAGCCTGTTTCCTGGCAATCCCGCACTGGATGATAACAGGCTGGTCGTGCCGGTGTTTGATTCACCCAAGCCGCCGCCGGAGCGCATCTCGATGGGCCTCGGCCTGCTGAACCGGGCCCGGCATCGCATCGTGATGGTGGCCGGAGAGGGTAAACGCGACGCATGGGCCCGTATCAGAAACGGTGAAGACCTGCCGGCTGCACGCTTAAAGTCGCCGGATTGGTACACCAGCCTTTCCTGACTGTACCGGATCGTTCACGATAGGCTCTGACAAGGAGATGTTCACGTGAGTTTGCTGATCAGTAAATCCATTTCCCAGTTATTGCTGCCGCCGGGCAGCCTGATTCTTCTGACCCTGTTCGGTCTGATATTCTGGCAACGGCGCTGGGGCAGGATGTTGATTGCTCTGGGAATGGCCAGCCTCTGGCTTCTGTCCACCGAACCGGTGCGCGATCTGTTGGCTGAACCGCTGGAGGGTGCTTACCCGGCCCTGAATGTGGATACCCTGTCGGCCGGCAGTATGGCTATTGTGCTGCTTGGCGGAGGCCTGTACGAAAAGGCGCCTGAATTTGGCGGGCGAGACAGTCTTGGGACACATGCCCTGATGCGTACTGTGTATGCCGCCGATCTGGCCCGCAAAACCGGTGTGCCTGTGTATCCCACCGGCGGCGTTGTTCTTTCCGATACCACCGAGGCTGAAGGTGTGGTGATGCGCCGCTGGCTACAGCGCTTTGGTATTCCGGCCGGAATGGTACATGCCGAAGTGGCCGCCAATAACACCTGGGAAAATGCCGCCAATCTGAAAACCACCTTCAGGCATGCCGGCATCAAACATCTGGTTCTGGTGACGTCAGCCTATCATATGCGTCGTTCGGTGTGGGTATTCAGGCAGCAGGGGCTTGAGGTGATCCCGGCACCCTGCGCCTATATGGTGGAGCGTGAACCTTATGATATCCGCAGCTTTTTGCCGCGCTGGAATGTATTGTCGGATTCCGGCGATGCACTGCATGAATATCTGGGTCTGCTATGGTATAAAATCCGTTATTCGTCTGCAGCTTCGTAAGGCGATTCTTCCAGCTTCGACCCATGCCTGAGCCGTTAACATGCTGCTGTTGCCGGCATGCATTGAATCATGGGCTGGCCATGCGCCTGCAACAGGACTATAAATCAGGTGTCACACTCTATTGGGGGTTTTGTGAGCGATAAAAGCATCGATGCAACAGCCGGGATGGATGAACTGTTCAGTGCCGGCAATGAATATCTGGAACAGATGTTTGAGCAATATCGACGTAATCCGGATGCATTGCCGGGGGCATGGCAGGATTATTTTTCCTCCCTGAATATGGATGCGGCTGAAGCCGCGCCATCGCATCAGGAGATGCTGGCGCGTATGACGCCGGTCATTGCGGAAGCTCCGATCGGTGTGCTTCCGCAGGCGGCGAGCGGTGAAGCATCTCAGCGTGTCCGTGGTGATATCGAATATCCCTCCAAGGCCCTGTATCTGATTCACGCCTATCGCGTACACGGGCATCTGCATGCCGATCTGGATCCACTGAAACTGAATCCCCGCAAGGCTTCCCCCGAGCTGGATCTTGCCTATTACGGTTTGTCGGATGCCGATCTGGATACATCATTTCCGACCGGTGACCTGGCTGGTGGCGCGCACATGCAGCTGCGGCAGATTCTCGAGTTGCTTGAGCAGACCTATTGCGGCCATATCGGGCCGGAGTTTATGCATATCACCGATTCGGCGCGCAAGCACTGGATTCAGGAGCGGCTGGAAAAGGTGCGTTCACGGCCGGACTATGATGCGGATACCCGCCGGCATGTGTTTAACCGGATTATGCATGCCGAGGAATTTGAGCGTTTCCTGCATACCCGCTATGTCGGACAGAAGCGCTTCTCGCTGGAGGGCGGCGAAAGTCTGATCCCGATGCTTGATGTGCTGATTCAGGAGGCCGGCAGTAGCGGCACCAAGGAAGTGATCCTGGGCATGGCACATCGTGGACGTCTCAATGTTCTGGCCAATATTATGGGCAAGTCGCTGGCCGATATCTTTGCCGAATTCGAAGGCACTCAACTTGAGGAAGTGGCGCTCGGTCAGGGCGATGTGAAATATCATCTTGGTTTTTCTTCAGATGTGCGCACACCCGAGGGCATTGTGCATGTGTCGCTTGGCTTTAACCCGTCGCATCTGGAAATCATCACGCCGGTGGTGCTGGGCAGTGTACGGGCACGTCAGTGTCGACGTAAGGACAAGGCGCGGCGTGAGGTTATGGGCGTGATTGTACATGGCGATGCCGCTTTTGCCGGTCAGGGCGTGGTGGCCGAGTCTCTGGAGTTATCCAAGTTACGGGGCTTTCGTGTTGGCGGAACGATCCATATTGTCGTGAATAATCAGATCGGTTTTACGGTGAATCCATTTGATGCACGCTCTTCGAACTACTGTACGGATATTGCCAAGATTGTTAATGCGCCCATCCTGCATGTGAACGGTGACGACCCCGAGGCGTGTTGCCTGGCTATGGAAATAGCCGTGGAATATCGCAATCATTTTCATGAAGATATTGTCCTTGATCTGATTTGCTATCGCCGGCACGGGCATAATGAAGCCGATGCTCCGGAAGTGACGCAGCCGGTGATGTATCGCCGTATAGGGGAACACCCGACCACTGAGCAGGTGTATCGTGATCAGCTGATTGCCGATGGCATTCTCTCCGAAGAAGACAGTGATGCGATGGTTGCGAGCTATCGCGAATGCCTGGATAAGGTGCGGCGTGCCAAGGATCGACCGGCACCTAATCCGGTAAACAGCCTGCAGGGGCGCTGGGAAGGGTTTCTCCGTGACGGTGCGGATGAGCCGGATACAGCGGTTGATGCCAAGACGCTGGCCGATCTGGCCAGACGCGTGCATCGTCTTCCGGCTGATTTTTCCATGCACCCCAAAATCGAGAAAATCTACGAGAATCGCATCGAAATGATGGATGGCCAGCAAGCCGTTGACTGGGGTTGTGGTGAGTCCATGGCCTATGCCACGCTGGTGCATGAAGGCGGCTGGGTGCGCCTGTCGGGTGAGGATTCCGGACGGGGCACCTTCTTTCATCGCCATGCGGTGGTCTATGACCAGAAAACCGGCAAGGCCATCATTCCACTGCGGCATGTCGAAAATGGCGATTTATCCCATTTCATTGCTGTGGACAGCATGCTTTCCGAAATGGCAGTAATGGCCTATGAATATGGTTATTCAGTGGCTGAACCGAGAGCGCTGTGTATCTGGGAAGCCCAGTACGGCGATTTTGCCAACGTTGCGCAGGTGGTTATCGATCAGTTCATTGCGGCCGGAGAATCAAAGTGGAGTCGCATGTCCGGTCTGGTTCTGTGGCTGCCACACGGCTACGAGGGGCAGGGTGCCGAGCATTCGTCCGCCAGACTTGAACGTTACCTGCAACTGTGTGCCGAAAATAATATGCAGGTCGTTTATCCGAGTACCCCGGCGCAGCTATTTCACCTGTTTCGCCGGCAATTGAAGGGGCGCTTGCGCAAGCCGCTGATCATGATGGCGCCGAAAAGTATGCTGCGCCAGAAGCTGTCTTTCTCGACACTTGATGATTTTACTAGTGGCGCTTTCAAGCCTGTGCTTGGCGAGACCGATGCTGCTATTGAGCCTTCGCGCACCCGCCGGCTGCTGCTGTGTTCCGGCAAGGTGTACTATGATCTGTTGGCTGCACGCCGGGAACAGGGGCTTGATGATGTGACTATCATCCGCATTGAGCGCCTGTACCCGTTCCCCTATGATGAACTCAAACAGCTGACAGTAGATTTTGCTGCCACGGATGACATCGTCTGGGTGCAGGAAGAGCCGCTGAATCAGGGGGCATGGTTTCAGCTTGAGCACTGCATTGAGCAATGTCTGCATGCCAGCCAGAGTCTGCACAGATTGACTCGGCCGTCAGCGGCTTCTCCGGCGGTTGGTTCGGCCAAGCGCCATAAACAGGAGCAGGCAAAGTTGATCGAGTTGGCTCTGGCGGAAGGAAAGTTCGAGAACGGTTTTGATCCTATAAATCATGTCAGGAAGGAAGATAAGGGGTAGGCGATATGGCGGATATTGAAATCAAGGTACCCAGTCTTGGGGAATCCGAATCCGAGGCGACACTGGTCTCCTGGCTGCTGAGTGAAGGTGATGCGGTGGCTGTCGATGACGTACTGGCGGAAATCGAGAGTGACAAAATTACCATGGAGATCACGGCCCTCGATGACGGGGTGCTGAAGAAGGTGTTCAAGCAGGCCGGTGAAACGGTTGAGCCCGGTGAGGTCGTTGCAATCATTGATGACAGTGCCGCGGGGAATGCCTTGAGGTCTGGGAAAAAGCCGGCAACGAAAAAAACACAGGCCAAGCCAGCTGCCCGGCCTGAGGAAAAAGCCAAAGTCGCCGAGCCGCCCGTTGCCGTGGTGAAGAAAAAACCGGCAAAATCTGCCGTTAAAGCGACAGTGCCCGTTCGTCCTGCAACGGCGGATATATCGGCCACAGGTGAACGCAAGGAAGAGCGCGTGGCAATGAGCCGCTTGCGTCAGCGTATCGCTGAGCGTCTGAAGCATGCGCAGAATACGGCGGCGATGCTGACGACATTTAATGAGGTCAATCTGCAGGCGGTCATGGATCTTCGGGGTCGTTATGGCGAGGCATTTCAGGCCAAGTATGGCGTCAAACTGGGATTCATGTCCTTTTTCGTGCGTGCTGTATCACAGGCCCTGGCAAAATATCCGGCCCTTAATGCCTATATCGACGGTGATGATATTGTTTATCACAATTACGTGGATATTGGCATTGCCGTGAGTACGGATAAGGGGCTGGTTGTGCCGGTGTTGCGCGATGCACATCATCTCAGTCTGGCTTCCATTGAACAGGGTATTGCTGATCTGGCGATGCGTGCCCGGGAAGGCGGGTTGATGCCTGATGACCTGAAGGGGGGCACCTTTTCCATCACCAATGGCGGTGTGTTTGGCTCAATGCTGTCCACGCCGATCCTGAACCCGCCACAGAGCGGGATCCTTGGCATGCACACCATCCAGCAGCGTGCAGTCGTAGAGAATGACGAAGTGGTGATTCGGCCGATGATGTATCTGGCCCTGTCCTATGATCATCGCCTGATTGACGGGGCTGCAGCGGTTCGTTTTCTGGTTGCAGTCAAGGATGCGCTGGAATATCCAGGCAGCCTGATGCTGGATATCTAGGGCCTGTTCACATAAATTCTGGTCGAAGCGCTGCTGTCCCAAATGAAGCCAGTCAAGGCGCGAGGAGTGAGGTTTGGTGAATCCAAATAAACGACGAGCAACGCTGAATGACCTCATTTGGGGTGCACCACGGGCAT
>JAJRTF010000030.1 GCA_021545585.1 Zetaproteobacteria bacterium | reverse complement strand
CTGCACCTATTCGATAACCGCTACAGTCAAATATAAACAAATACCGGAATCTTTTATCTGTGTGTATCTGCGTTCATCTGTGGCTATAAATCAGCTTCTGACTGAAAATCCATGCCCTGCAACAGCTGCACCACCACTTTATCGCCTGCCTGCATGCTTTCACACTCAGCCGGTACGATAATAAAACCCTCGGCCTGCGCCATACTCATCAGTACGCCGCTGCCCTGTGTGCCGGTCGAGCTGGCGATATAACCATCCCCATCGCGTTGCAATATCGCACGCACAAAATGTGCCCGTCCGGCCCGATCTTTCAGATCGTGTGCCAACCGTGCTGTGATGGTGCGCCGGAACAGGTTTTTATAACCGCTCATCGCACGCAGTGCCGGGCCGACAAACTGCTCGAAGCAAACCATGCTCGATACCGGATTGCCCGGCAGCCCGAATACGGCCGTACCATTTTCAGACGGCCCGCCTTTTGATGTACCAAACGCCAGCGGGTGACCGGGGCGCATGGCTACACGCCAGAAGTGCATGGTGATACCCAACGCATCCAGCGTCGGACGTACAAAATCGTGATGCCCGACCGATACACCGCCGCTGGCCAGCAGCACGTCATATTCCAGCCCTTGTGCCAGTTTGGCCCTGAGTTCGATCGGATTGTCGTGCGCGATACCGAGCAGCGTCGGCGTAATCCCGAGCGCCCTGCACTGCGCATACAGCGCATGTGAATTGGCATCGGGGATTTTGTTTTCATCAATCGGATCGTCGATACCTTCCAGCTCATCGCCGGTGGACAGAATCGCCACTGTGGGGCGTGCAAATACCGATACCTGTTTCTGCTTCACCATGGCCAGAATCGCCAGCACACCCGGCGATATTTCCGTACCCTGTTTGAGCACTACCTCACCGTCGCGCAGGTTCTCACCCAAAGGCCGGATGTTCGCGCCCTGCTTCGGCGGCACCAGAATCAGCACATCATCACCGTCTGCCTCTGTATCCTCAACACGGATCACCGTATCGGCACCTGCCGGTGTCGGCGCGCCGGTCATAATACGCGCGGCCCTGCCGGACAACACTTTTACCTGCGGCATCTGCCCGGCCCGGATATCATCCACCACGTTCAACCGTACCGGTGTATCGGCTGTCGCTTCAGCAATATCGGCAAAACGCAGCGCATAACCGTCCATGGCCGACACATCATAAGGCGGATGATTGCGATTCGCCGCCACATCCTCCGCCAGCACGCGCCCGAGCGAATCATGCAGAGCCACTGCCTCCGGGCGCATCTGCGATACATGCGATAAAATACACTGCTGCGCCTCGGTCACCGAACGATAAGCCGTCATATGCTCTCCCTGTCTTTCAAACCATCTCTGCATGCGAAACAGATACTCACCCAGTCCTTCTCCTGTTCAAGCCCGACTCTGTACTGATGAAACCACACTTTCATGTATTCAACCCGAATCAGATAACAGGATCGCTGGAAGGTGCAGCAAGTCGGCAACAGCGCTCCAAATGCAAACTTGTCTCATCGGCCGAGAGCGGCGGGCTGAATAAATATCCCTGGAGAGCATCGCAACCCTCCTGACGCAAAAATTCAAGCTGTGTCTCAGTCTCCACACCCTCTGCAATCACCTTCATGTTCAGGTCGTGGGCCATTTTGATGGTCGAGCGGACAATTGCCACATTATCCTTGTCATCGGGCAAATCACGAATAAAAGCCATGTCGATCTTAAGCCAATCCGCAGGGAATCGTTTCAAATAGGCCAGCGATGAATAACCGGTACCGAAATCATCAATCGCGATAGAGATACCTCCATTCACCAGTTCCTGCATAATATCGCAAGCCAATTCCGGATCATCCATTGCCGCTGTTTCGGTGATTTCAATCTCAATCCATTCCGGCTTTGCCCCAGCTTCCCGGATAGTCGCCAGAATTTCTTCAGCCAGCCCTTTCTGTATCAGCTGAACGGCTGACAAGTTGATGCCAATGCGCCCCGCCAGCAGATCATCTTTTTTCCAGGCAATTGCCTGTTGGCATGCCTGCTCCAGCAGCATAAAGGAGATCGGGTGAACAAGACCTGTTTCTTCAGCCAGCGGCACGAACTGATCCGGCGGAATCAAACCGTGCTCGGGATGTTGCCAGCGGATTAACCCCTCCAATCCGATAATCTCGCCATCGACCAGCCGGTGTTTACTTTGATAATACAATCGCAGTTGCCCCTCATCCATCGCCCTGGAGAGCTCCTGCTCCATCTGCAATCGCTTCCTGGTCTGTTCTTCGATCGCATCTTCAAAACAATGAATGTTCAAATGATGATGCTTTGCGTAATTCATGGCCGTAGCAGCATGTCTGATCAGGGTCTCGACATCATCCCCGTCATCCGGAAATACAGCAACGCCGATACTAACACCCAGTGACACTTCCTGAACCTGCAAATCATACGGCCTGTTCAGAACAGCCTTCACTTTTCCTGCCACCTGCATGGACGCGCTTATATCCGAATCGGGCAGCATGATTGCAAACTCATTACCATCCATACGAGCCATAGAATCCGGTTCGCGCAATAGCTCGAGCAGTCTCCCGGCGGTAATCTGTAACACCTGATCGCCAGCTGAAAATCCCATTGTATCATTGATTTCCCTGAATCGATCAATATCTAGCACGAGCAGTCCGATCTGGTAATTTTCCCGCCGCGCCAGTTCCATCATCCGCCCCAGTCGATCCGTAAACAGCCAACGATTGGGCAGTCGCGTTACGGTATCGAAACTGGATAACCGCATCAGTTTCGCCTCGGTGTCCT
>JAJRTF010000029.1 GCA_021545585.1 Zetaproteobacteria bacterium | reverse complement strand
TTCGTCGTCCACACTACATGATATTTACAATCCCATACTGTGTGGCTGCCACGCTTATAGTCTTGCATACCATGGAAAAATACCTATCCGTCGCCTAAAGGCGAGGGGGTTACTGATCCCCTATCGGGGACTCTAAATTTATCTACGGCCAATACCTTTGCTGTTTCTACCGGAAGAAACAAGATAAATTCTTGGGGTCAGGTCTTGCTTGGCGCATTTTCTTATCAAAGTATTCCCGCATTCATAGCCCCTTACAACCTTGAATCCGCGAAGCAAGACCTGACCTCTTTTTCGCTGTGATCACATATTAAATATCCCTGCCCTGCCCTGCTGAAGCAGAGCCCAGTCCATTGGCCAGCGACTCAATACGGGTAATGCGTACCGGTGCCGGGGGATGCGAGTCATGCCAGGCGGAATATACGGCATCAGGCGTCAAGGTGCTGGCATTATCCTCATACATTTTAACCAGCGCGCTGCTTAATGCATTGCCATCGCTGTTGGCAATGGCATAGGCATCGGCTTCGAATTCATGCTGGCGCGAAAAATAATTCATCAGCGGCGTTAGCATGAAAGTGAATACAGGCAGCACCAGCATGAACAAAAGCAGGGCCATGGCATGGGACGACTGTGAAACACCCAGCCCTGTATAAAACCAGTTCTGGCCGGCGAGCCAGCCAAGCAGGGCAAAGCCGAACAATGAGGCCATGGTCATGGTCAGGATACGCTTTTTCACGTGCCCGTGGTGGAAATGGCCAAGCTCGTGCGCCAGTACGGCCACAACCTCTACAGCTTCAAGCTGCTTGAGAAGGGTATCGAAAAAGACGATACGCTTGGCATTGCCGAGACCGGTAAAGTAGGCGTTGCCATGACTGGAGCGCCGGGAACCATCCATTACAAACAGGCCGTTATTCTTAAAGCCGCAGCGCGCAAGCAGAGCCTCAATGCGTGATTTTAAATCACCATCGGCCAGCGGCTCGAATGTATTGAACAGCGGCGCAATCCAGGTCGGAAAGACCCACATCATCAGCAGCGTGAATGCAGTCCAGACGCCCCATGCATACAACCACCACAGCGAACCGGTGCTCTGCATCAGACTCAGGATCACCCATATCAGCGGTGCGCCGATGACAATCATCAGGGCCAGTTGCTTGAGCTGATCGCTGATATACAAGCCTCTGGTCATCTTGTTAAAACCGAATTGAGCCTCAATGGCAAAGGTGGCATAGGCATCCAGTGGTAATTCGAGCAGATGCCCGATAAGGAAAAAACCGAGCAACAGCATGACTCCGGTCCATATCTCCGGCCATTCCAGCATACGCACGAGCTGATCGAGGGCATCCAGTCCGCCGCCCAGTGTCCAGGCGAAAAAGAGAATCAGACTGAACAGGCTGGAGATATTGCCATGCGCCAGTTTGGCGATGGTATAATCGGCCGCCTTGGTATGGGCCCGCATGGAAACATACCCTTCAAAACGAGCCGGAACAGCATGGCGATGCGCCAGTACGGCCAGCTTCTGACGCCGGGACAGGTAGAGGGCGGTCCATGTTGCGATCAGCGCCATACTGATTACGATCCATGTCCACAGGCTGGCTGTTATCATTCAACGACTCCGGGAGGTGTACTGGTATTCAAGAAGTGCCTACGCTATCGGCGGGAGCTGCAATGCCAAGGCGCTATCCGCTGGGCAGGCATTTTGTTACGCTTCGATGCTCCGTACAGGATGACGAAAGGGGCCTTGATGACGCTCTGGAATTTATTGCGCAAATGGCAGATGAAGCTGCTGGCCGGCATGCACGGGCAGGATACCCTGTATCTTGTTGCACTGGCTGTGATTGTAGGCGTTCTGTCGGGATACGCGGCATTGCTGCTGCGCTTCGGTATTGAATGGGTCAGCCTGCTATGGACCGGCGAACGCACCTGGGAAGCAGCCATAGATACCCTACCCTGGTATGTGTATATCATTGCCCCGACGCTGACCGGGCTTGTGGTTGGCTGGATGGTCGTGCGTTTTCTTCCCGGTGGTGAATTGCGCGGGGTGACCGGCGTACTGGCTGATCTGGTGGAGCGTAAAGGCAATATTCATCCGCGCCAGCTGGGTACGGAGACCGTAGGTACGGCGCTGGCTATCGGCAGTGGCGCAAGCCTCGGGCGCGAAGGGCCGACTGTGGCGCTGGGTGCGCTCATTGCATCCGAAATCGGACATAAGCTTGGCCTAACCGAACAGCAGCTTCGCACCCTGATCGGTTGCGGTGTGGCGGCCGGTATTGCGGCATCATTCAACACCCCGATCGCCGGTGTTCTGTTTGCTCTGGAAGTAATCCTGGCCGATTACGCTATCGCCACATTCAGTCCGATTGTTATTGCTTCGGTGCTTGCGACCGTTATTGCCCGTTCCGAGGTCGGTAATTTCCCGGCTTTCACGATTCCCGAATATCACCTGATCAGCGCATGGGAAATCCCGGCCTATATCGGTATCGGTGTGCTATGCGGGCTGGTGGCGACCCTGTTTATCAAATCCATGGCGCCAATGCGTGCCGTATTGCGGCGACTGATTCCGGACCGCCGCCTGCGACCGGCGGCCGTGGGGTTTGTCATTGGCAGTATGGCCCTGGCTGTGCCGCAGGTGATGTCCATCGGCTATGGCATTGTCGGCGACATGTTGCTGGAGCGGGTAGAGCCTGAACTGCTCGGCGTCATCCTCCCCTTGGCAGGGTTTCTGGCTATCATTCTCATTGGCAAACTCATTGCCACCATACTCAGTGCCGCAGGAGGCTTTCCGGGTGGATTGCTGGGCCCTGCTTTATTCATGGGCGCAACGGTGGGCGCTCTGTTCGGCGATCTGGCCCACCAGCTGTCTCCGGCTTATTCGGAAAGCTACGGCGCCTATGCACTGGTTGCGTGCGGAGCACTGACGGCGGCTGCACTTCAGGCACCCATCACAATCATGCTGATGGTGTTCGAAATGACCGCCGACTATCACATCATGTTGCCGTTGATGGCGGCCTGCAGTGTGGCCACACTGGTGACGCGAGCCTTTGGCCGCGCCTCGGTATTTACCGAAGCGCTGGAAGAGCGCGGTATTGAAGCGCATTGGGGGCTGGAACAATCGTGGATGCGCTCCGTCCCGGTCAGCCGCATTCCGTGGCGTTCCATTCCCAGTGTTTCCGAGTACGCACGGCTGGATGAACTGAAACAGACCTATATCTCATCCGGCAAGGGTTGCGTACAGGTGGTGGATGATGAGGGACTGATGATCGGCATCGTCACCTTTGCCGATCTGCAGGAGTGGTTGCTTGATCCGGCACTGGATCAGGTCGCGGTAGCCAGTGAGGTCGCCAATCGCAATGTGCGCGTCATTTCGGAATCGTCCAGTCTGCTGGAGGCAATCCGGGTTCTGGATCGCGAAGAGTTCGAGCAAATGCCGGTGGTGGCGCATGACAACCCGCGCAAGATACTCGGCATTCTGTCCCGTAATGCCGTGTTTTCGACCTACCACAAGCTTATCGTCAAACACGGAGAGGATGAGAATAACTGACATGTTCGGGGCTGAATTGAACACCGCCCAGAAGCAGGCCGTAGAGGCCGGCGATGGACCGCAGCTGATTCTGGCCGGGGCCGGATCGGGCAAAACGCGCACTGTGGTACATCGCATCGGCCACCTGATCAGTCAGCGCGGCGTGGCACCGCACCGGGTGCTTGCCGTCACCTTTACCAACAAAGCGGCTGCCGAGCTGAAAAACCGCCTGACCGATATGATCGGCGATGATGCCGGCGGTGTGGTCTCAGGCACCTTTCATGCCATTTCGCTGCGTTTTCTGCGCCGCCATGCCGATGTGCTGGGATACCCCCGCTCGTTTCAGGTGGTGGATGCCGATGATCAGAAGGCCCTGATCAAGCGGCTGTTAAAAACGCACAATATCGCCAGTGAGCGACTGCATCCATCCTATCTTCTGGGCTGGATCGAGCATTGCAAACATGCGGCGCTGACACCGGATGAAGCACCCGCACATGGCTGGAACGGTATTGATATGCGTAAGCTGTATCACACATATCAGGCTGAACTCAAACGCTTGGAGCGTATGGATTTTTCCGATCTGATTCTCAATGTAGTGATGCTATTCAGGAAGCATGCCGATGTGGCAGCAGCTTTATGCGGCCGTTTCGACTATGTACTGGTAGATGAGTATCAGGACACCAACCCCGCCCAGCATGAATGGCTGATGCGTTTGAGCGAAGGGCATCGGAATTTGACCGTCGTCGGCGATGATGATCAGAGCATTTACGGCTGGCGCGGCGCAGATGTGAGCCATATCCTCGATTTTGAGCGCATATGGGACGGCGCAGGCATCCATCGTCTGGAGGAGAATTATCGTTCCACGGGCGCCATTCTCAGGCTGGCCAATGCCGTGATTCAGGGCAATGAGCAGCGCCATGTCAAGGCGCTGCGCGCCACCCGCGAAACCGGTGGCGTACCGGGTTTGAAGGTATGCAACGACGAATACGATGAAGCACGCAAGCTTGGCCATGCAATTGAACAATGGCATCAGCATGGGACTCCATGGTCTGAAATTGCCGTGCTGTACCGTTCGAACCGGCAATCCCTGCCTCTCGAACAGATCTTTCGCGAAGCGGGTATCCCGTACAAAATCATCGGCGGGGTCGGCTTTTTCGAGCGTATGGAAATCCGCGACACCCTGGCTTACTGGACACTGCTGAATCAGTGCGGTGATGCATTGCACCTGCTGCGTATCTGCAACAAACCCAAGCGCGGCATTGGCGCCAAAGGGCAGGAACAGCTTGCGGCACAACTTGCCGCATCGGGCATGCGCGTGGGTGAATGGCTGGATGTGGTGGCGGCCGGCCAGGCTGGCGGTGCGGCGGGAAAAATCGGGCCTCTGGCCCGGCTGCTGCGCGATTTGCGCCCTAATCTGGAGCAGAGCCATGATCGCGGCCTGTTCGACGTGTTGGAACAGAGCGGGTATCTGAAATCGCTTGAGGCGATGGGTGAAATCGAAGCAGCGGCCCGGCTGGAGAACATCCGTACACTCCAGTCCTATATTGAGCTGTCACTTGCCAAAGGCCTGACAGCGATTGAATTTATGGATCGGGCGGCCCTGTTGCAGGGCACCGAGGAGATGCAGGCCGGGCAGCGGGATCAGGAAGATGCCGTTGTGATGATGAGTCTGCATCGGGCCAAAGGGCTTGAGTTTGACTGTGTCGCCCTGCCCGGCATCGAAGAGGGGCTGCTGCCGCACCAGCGGGCTGTTGATGAAGGCGAATTGGGGATCAGCGAGGAGAGACGGCTGCTATATGTCGGCATCACCCGTGCACGCGACCATTTGCTGCTGACCACAGCCCGGCAGCGCAGGCTGTTTGGCGATACGCACTACCCGCGGCCCAGTCGTTTCATCAGGGATGTGGGTGATGATATCTTGCATCGTGATCAGCAGGCCCCTGTGGACCATTCAGCCGTGGGCGTAGGCATTGGCGGCAATGTCCGGCATCCCAGCTTCGGCGAAGGGGTTGTAATGGGACTGGAAGGATCCGGCGACGCCATTCGTGTCACCGTCCAGTTCCGAAATGCCGGCATCAAGCGCCTGATGCTCAAATATGCTGCCCTGCAACCGGTTTGAGTCACTGTTTGAACATAGAAGGAGATAAGCCATGAGTATAATTATGTATCATAACCCAAAGTGTTCCAAATCCAGGCAGACGCTGGCATTACTGCGGGAGCGCAACATCGAGCCGGAAATTATCGAATACCTTCAGACGCCGCCGAGTGCGGCAGAGCTGGATCATATCCTCACCATGCTCGGCATTGAGCCGGAAGCTCTGATGCGCAAGGGCGAGATTGAATACAAGGAATATTTCAAGGGCAGAGAGCTGTCGAGGGCCCAGGCTATTGATCTGATGATTCAGCATCCGAAGGTCATTGAGCGACCCATTGTAGTGCATGGCGACAAGGCAGCGCTCGGACGTCCGCCGGAACAGGTGCTGGAAATCATCTAGGGAGATGGGCCCGTCTTATACGGGCCGGTGACTGCAATCAGCGATTCATGGCCCGGTCGCATACGCCGTGAAGAGCGCTGAAATTATACGGCTTTTTGAGGAAATCCTGAGGCTTCTCACCCCCGCCTTCTCCCGAATCAGTACCCATATAAGCCTGATTATAGCCCGATGACATGACAACATAGACCTCAGGATTGATATCACGAAGTTTCTGCAGGCATTCATGGCCGTTCATATTCGGCATCGTCATATCCAGAAGCACCCAGTCAATCTTCGCCTGATTCGTCCGATACAGTTCGAGTCCTGCAGGGCCGTCGCCGGCACTCAACACATTGAGACCAAGATACTCCAGCATACGGCAGGCAACGCGCATGACATCTGCTTCATCATCAATGATAAGCACACATCCACGATGCGCGTGCTTTTCGGCGGACTTGCTTCCGGGAAGATCAGATTCCGGGGAGGACACGGGGGCAGTTTCGCGCATCGCCGGCAACCACACCCGCATGGTTGTACCCTGTCCTGGTGTCGAATCCATCTCCAGCGCACCATGATGGGCTCGAACAATGCCGAGTGCCGCACTCATGCCCAGCCCGCGGCCGGTGAACTTGGTTGTGTAAAACGGATCAAAAACATGTGCCTGGGTTTCTTTTGACATGCCGGAGCCATCATCGGCTATTTCGATGATGACATAGGAGCCCGGTGCCAGCATGTCACCACTCACCACGCCGATATACTGAGGCTCTGTCAGCTTTTTACAGCGACTCCTGATGACGATATGGCCCTGATTCTCTCCAATGGCTTCACTGGCATTAATGACCATATTCAGGGCAATTTGCCGAATCTGTCCTTTATCACCCTTAATGGCCGGCAAATCCTCGGCGCCTTCAATGCTGAGCTCGATATTTTTACCGATGGATGCCGTGAGCAGGGCATCCATATTGTCAAACATATCATTCAGATTAATCACCTCAGTAGCCAGAAAGCCCTTGCCTGAGTAGGCCAGCATCTGCTGACACAATTCGCTTGCAGCCTGAACCGCGGTTTCGATGGATTGCAGGTTTTCCAGACTGTCGGATGAAAATTCCTGATCCATACGGAGCAGATCGAGACTGCCCTGTATGGCCGTTAACAGATTATTAAAATCATGAGCCACACCACCCGCCATCATGCCCAGAGATTCGAGACGCTGCATATGCAACATTTGCCGCTCAAGCTCCTGTCGCTCGATTTCAATGGCCAGGCGCTCACTGATATCAATGGCAAAGCCCACCAGACCTGTAAGGTGACCATGACCATCAAGTAACTTGACCCGGATCAGATCAAAGGTCCTGGATTGCCCTGTGGCATCAGGCATGGTTTCCTGGCTGTAATAGACATTTTGGTCTCCTTCCAGGCACAGGCGATCGGCGCGGCGGCTTCG
This sequence comes from Zetaproteobacteria bacterium, assembly GCA_021545585.1. Lineage (GTDB taxonomy): Bacteria > Pseudomonadota > Zetaproteobacteria > Mariprofundales > Mariprofundaceae > JAJRVH01. Next base: position 8,482 of record JAJRTF010000029.1, on the reverse strand, counting down.
TTCACCCACATCACCGGGCAGCAAGGCAGTGTAATCTTCCGCCTCGCGCAGGGTGGCTTCGTCTACGCCTGTCCATTGCTGCATGGCTTTGTTGGCGAAACGGATTCTGCCATGCAGATCCATCATCCAGATGCTGTTCGGCGCATGATCGAGAATGGTTTTAAGGCGCGAGCGATGCGTATCAATCTGCTGATAGGATGCATGCAGACGTTTGCGCTGGGCTTCATACTGGGACTGGTAGATATGAGCCAGCAACCAGAAAAAACCAACCACCATCGCCAGACAGCCGAGCTGTACCGGCGAGTAAGGGATTGTAATCAGGTCCAGCCCGGCCAGCAGGGCCGCGCTGATAATCTCCAGCCAGAAGAACAGCACCCAGTAACGCGCCTGCCGGACAGGTTTAATAAAATAGCTTACAAACGGGAAACCTGCTGCCCAGTAGGCGCCGGAGAACTCCAGCGACTCGATAAGAATCAGGGCTGAAAACAGTGCTACAGCGCAGCACATCAGGGCTGTTTCAATGCCCTCAAGCGGCGCCTTGCGACGCAGTCTCCACAGCATCAGGGCCAGTGCCACCGCCAGGATAAACTCAAGGCCTGCCAGCTGATAGCAGCAGTCAGCCATCAGATGTGTCGGAATAAACAGCAACAGGGATACCATGCTGGCCAGCAGCACCAGCGACATGGATTGCCGCCGGTTTCCAATTAGCATACCGAATCGCTGCCCCATATCATTACGCATGGAAGAGGTTTTAATGAAAAACATCCGAACATGCAAGCTGCGTGATAGCAGTCACCGCAAATAGAAACAGAATATGCTAGGCTACATCTCTCCAGGGAAGATGTTGAAAGGCTGCCGTATTTCAGGATGAAAAAAATGACGCAATCGCTCTCAAATTTATACACTGCCGTGCCGCTTGGCCTGAGTCTGCTGGCGGTTTTGCTGCTGCTGCTGTCATTCTGGCTGGCATGGCCATGGACAGCCAATGCTTTTCGACAGGCCGGCATTCGCCGCACACTGACCCGACTTGAAAGCAAGGGCGCGGATATCCTGCAGAATCTTATTCTTCCTGACCGCAAGGGCGGCTCGGTGTTGATTGATTACCTGATCATCACCGGCAAGGGCATCACCGCTGTACAGCTAATGGCCTTCTCCGGCCGAATTTTCGGGTCAGCGCATGATGCCACATGGGTACAGGAGCAGGGGCACAGCCGTTACCGCTTCCCCAATCCGCTGCGTCAGTGTGATAAGGCTGTCGATATCATTCAGCATATCCTGGGGAAATGTGAAGTGCAGAAGGCACTGGTATACAGCGGCTGTAAATTGAACGAGTCCATGCCGAAGCATGTGCTTAGAGCCAATGACATGGAGGCCTTCCTGTTACAGGGGAAGGGCGAAAAGCTATCCGGCTCGCGCCGTTCGTGGGCCATCAATACCCTGAAACAGCTGGCTATTCAGGATGATGAGTTGATGGACGAACATGAGCAGACCGCGATCGAACGACAGGGAGAACGCAGCCACTTAAGTATGGCCAAACGGCTGATGCTGGCCAGCTGTGCTTTGATGGCTCTGGCTATCGCACTGGTCGCCTTCCATATGATCACGAACTAGGGGCTGCCTTCCCCGACAGATGATCAAAAGCACTGACCCATCGGCCGATTATGCCACGCCGATAGCTTCCCGCCAGGCCATGATCAGGCGAAAGGTTTCGTTATCAAGTTCAACCGACATATCCCGTTTGATTTCACTCAGCGAGGCATAAGGGTCAGCATCGTCCAACTCGCTCATGGCTGTATCAAAGTCTTCACCAATAAAAGCAGGAACGTCGATATACTGTCCGGCACGCACCAGAGCCACAAAATGCTTCAGAATGGTGACCTCGCCAACACCCTGCTGGGCCGCGATTTCAGACACCGGCATACCTTCCCGGTACAGTGACAGCGTATAGGTCTGTGCTTCATTGGCGCCGGGCCCCTTGGCAATCAGCTTGGGGATATCCTCTTTGCCGCCAACCTTCCTTGCCGCCGCTGACTTGGCATGCGAGCAAATCACATCTAAAAATTCTTCGCCGTAGATCTCCAGCTTGTGTGGTGATATGCCGCTGGTTTTCAGCATCCCCGCATCATCGGTCGGTTTGTGCTGGCTCAGCTCTGTCAGGGTCACATCACTGAAGATGACATGTGGTGGTATATCTTCCTCATCAGCCATGCGCTGCCTCAGTTCAACCAGCTTCTTAAACAGCGCCTCATCCTTGGGGGTTCCCAGACGCTTGAACTGGCGCCGGATACCGGGCTGGTATTTGGCCAGTATAATAGGCTCCCCGCTACCGATACGTTCCGCCTTCTTGGTCGGACGCATGGCAGCACGCATGGAAACATCCTGAATGAAATAACCGTGATGCACCATTTGACGCAGGATGGATGTCCACTCATCAGCATTGATGTCGGCGCCCGAGCCATGGCATTTAAGCTTGTCGTGCTTGTGCTCAAGAATGCGGGCATTCCTGGAGCCCCGCAGAACATCAACCACATAGCCCATGCCATGCTCGCCCTTGAGTTGCCGCACGGCATCCAGCGCCTGTATGGCAAGTTCCGTTGCATCATAGGTCGAAGGCGGGTCAAGGCATATATCACAGTTCCCGCATGGCTCATCCAGCCTTTCGCCAAAATAGCCAAGCAATACCCGGCGACGGCAGGTCAGGGCTTCAGAAAAACCGATCATGCTGTTGAGCTTATGTACCTCAACACGGCGCTGGTCGATATTTTCGACATTTTCGATCAGGCGCCGAACCAGATTGACATCACCGGATCCGTACAGCAGCAAGGCCTCGGATTCAAGCCCGTCACGGCCGGCACGGCCAGTCTCCTGATAATAAGATTCAATGCTTTTCGGCAGATCATGATGAATCACAAACCGCACATTCGGTTTGTCGACCCCCATACCGAAAGCGATGGTAGCCACGATCACCTTCACCCGGTCACGCAGAAAATCTTCCTGCACTTTTTCGCGCGTACGTCCCGGCATGCCGGCATGATAGGCGGCGGCCCGAATGCCATGGCGTTGCAAATTGACCGCAAGATCTTCCACACGTTTGCGTGACAGGCAGTAGATGACCCCCGATGCGCTTGGCCAGCCTTCAAGGAATTGTAGAATCTGGGTCAGAGGCTGGCGCTTTTCAGCCACCAGATAACGGATATTGGGACGATCAAAACTGGCCACAAAGCGCTTGGCTTTTTCCAGGCCCAGACGCTCGGTAATATCTTCGCGGGTATGCTCATCGGCCGTTGCGGTCAGTGCCAGTAGCGGCACATCGGGAAACAGACCCCGCAGCTCACCCAGACGAACATATTCGGGCCGGAAATCATGCCCCCACTGCGATACGCAGTGCGCCTCATCAATGGCAAACATGGACAACCTCACATGCTCCAGTTTTTGCAGAAAACCCTTGGACAGCAGACGTTCCGGTGCCACATACAACATGTCCAGCTTGCCACTCTCAAAACGCTCCAGCACATCCTTGGCTGCGGCGGCTTTCAGCGACGAATTGTAAAAGGCTGCACTCACACCGCAGGCATTGAGGGCATCCACCTGGTCCTTCATCAGGGAAATCAGTGGAGAAACCACAATACCGGTTCCCTCACGCATGATCGCGGGAATCTGATAGCACAGCGATTTTCCGCCGCCGGTCGGCATCAGCACAAAGGCATCCTTACTATCAAGCAGGGTGCAGACAATCTCTTCCTGCAATGGGCGGAAGCTGTCATAACCGAACACATCCTTGAGGACCTTGCGCGTCTGTTCTTTCATCTTTTTGGTGGCCATTGTTTCCTGTTTCCTTGCCTACATAGCCCTTATGAGGGGCTGTCTGATTATGAAAAGCCGCCTGCAGCGACCTTCGCAGTCATGCCGGGCAGAGTGGCCGGCACAGGGTTCATCTTCCGGAATCACGCGCCCGGAAGAGCCTCTTCTTTTTTATTTCAACATATATTTCCCTTCATCGCAAGTGTTTCGTAGAACTCGGCCTGCAGTTGTTGCATGATTGGCCGATGATGAAGTCCTCCCTGGCTGGTAAATATATCCTGCTGACTCGCTCGGCGGAACAGCTGCCATCGCTTGAACGGGCCGTGCAGGAGCGTGGCGGCATAGCGCTGGCCCTGCCCTGCCTCGAGGTGCGGACACTGGCTGAAAACATACGTCCGGCTCTGGCTCGGATCGGGAGCTTTTCCGATGTGGTATTTACCAGTCGTACCGGTGTAAAAAGTGTCCGCGAAATTGCCGGGGATTTATCCGCGGCATTGCAGGGCAAGCGTATTGCCGCTGTCGGCAAAGCGACAGCCGAAGCCCTGTGCGAGGCCGGCGTTGAAACTGACATCATTCCGGCCACCGCCTCGCAGGAAGGTCTTGTCGAGGCCTATGCGATGTCCGGACTGCCAGTCTCGCTACTTTTTTTCCGCGCCCGCGAAGGGCGTGAATATCTGAGCCAGGCCTTGCAATCCAGAGGCGTCGAGGTGGAAACCATCGCGGCCTACGAGACCGTTTGCCCTGATGACGATGCCTACGGCATCATCACGCAGCTGCAGAACGGAGCTGTTGATGCCGTGCTTCTGGGAAGCCCCAAGGTGGCGCATCATTATGTGGAACGCATTGGCAACAGCCTGCTTGCCGACCGCCCCGTTGTAGCTGTAATCAGTGAGCAGGTCAGCAGAGCGGCCATGGATGCGGGTCTGAGCGTGCAGGTCGTTGCCAAACGCGCTAGTTTTGCAGCTATGCTGGATGATGTGGCAACCTATTTTCGAGCCCGGTAGCCTGATGAAGGAGTTATACACTATGTCTTTGCCCGATCTTATTGTTCGACCACGCAGGCTGCGTAAAAGCCCGACCATGCGCCGCATGGTGCGCGAAACATCATTATCAGCCAACGATTTCATTTACCCGCTGTTTGTCGATGAAACCATCAGCGAACCCCGGGAGGTGGCGAGCATGCCGGGGGTATCCCGGATTCCGCTGTCGCATGTCGGCGATGCGGTACGCGAAGTTGCTGCCCTGGGTATTCCGGGCGTAATCCTGTTCGGTATTCCGGCTAAAAAGGATGCCATCGGTTCCGGGGCATGGGATACCCATGGCGTGGTACAGCAGGCGATCCGCGAAGCAAAGAAGGCATCGCCGGAAACCTGCGTGATTGCTGACTCCTGTTTCTGTGAATATACCGACCATGGGCATTGCGGCGTATTGCATGGCGATGAGGTTGATAACGATGAGACACTTGCCAACCTGCAGAAAGAGGCTGTTTCGTATGCCGAGGCCGGTGTCGATATCGTAGCCCCTTCCGGTATGATGGACGGCATGATTGCGGCCATTCGCACGGCTCTTGATGCCGCCGGATTCGAAAGCCTGCCGATCATGTCCTATGCAGTGAAATATGCCTCCGGCTATTTTGGGCCATTTCGTGATGCAGCTGATTCCACACCCAGCTTCGGTGATCGCGCCAGCTATCAGATGGATCCGGCGAATCGCCGTGAAGCAATCAAAGAGGCGGAGCTGGATATGGCCGAGGGTGCCGACTTTCTGATGGTCAAACCTGCGCTCGCCTACATGGATATTATCCGTGAAGTCAAAGATGCCAACCTTTTGCCAATGGCGGTGTACAATGTTTCCGGCGAGTATGCGATGATCAAGGCAGCCGCAGAAAAGGGCTGGATCGATGAAAAACGAGTGGTGCTTGAAACAATGCTGAGCTTCAAACGTGCCGGAGCGGACCTGATTCTGAGTTACCATGCACTGGACGTCGCCCGCTGGTTGAACGATGATAGGCAATGATGAGTAACGAAAAGGGCAACGACAGCAAAGCGGGCGAAGATCATACTTCCGCCGACCCTGCCGTGCCTGAAGATAGCGCACAGCAGAGCGCAGCCGCCGAAACGGACAAAACACCGGCTGAAAAGAAGAGCCATAAGGGTCTGTGGGCTTTCATACTGTTGGCACTGAGTGGTATTTCGGCGCTGGTATTTTATTCCGACAGGCTGACGGAACTGCTGCCATCACGCAGCCATATGCCAACCCCGCCACCCGTTTTGCAGCCTGTAAGTCCCGAGCCCAAAGCGGCCGTGATTCCCCGACGTCCGGTTATCCCCCCCAAACCGATAGCAACGCCCAGACCAGCTAATAAACCGGGCGTAAGCAGTCAGGAAGTGAAACAGATGCTGTCAGCTATGGATAATCTGCGAGCCGAGCTGAACCAGTTAAGTCAGGATCAGCGCAGCATGCGCGCGGCACTGAAAGAACAGCAGCAGATGAATCTGCAGGTACGACTGCGCTGGATTACCGACCCGGCAGCTCGCCTGCCTCAGATACAGCTGGCATGGGAAGAGATTTCACTATTGCCGGAGCTCAGTGATGCTCAGCGTTCCGAGGCGGAGCGTATGCATCAACTGGCACGTTCCAGTGTCGAACGTCTGTATCAGTGGCAGCTGGCCATCCGCAAATGGGCGGATATGCTGGTTGTTCCCACCCACAAGGACATCCTGCCACAGCCAGCGCACCCGTGGCTGGCTTGGATTGTCGGCCAGTTTCATTTGCGACAGGCGCCAAGTCTGGAAGCACGCAAACTGACCGACCTGCGGGAACGATTGCTGGAGACAGGGCATTTATTGATTCTCGAAAGCTGGCCGGATCAAGGTGAATGGCAGGGTCTCAGAGCCCGGCTGCTGCTCGAAATTCGCGGACATCAGGGTGATACAGCAAGCCCGGTCGAACTGGGCCTGCCGGATGATTTTTCAACGATCCAGAAGGATATCCAAACCTTGCGTGATACGGCACGCAACTGGCCGGGGCAACCATCATGAAATTTATCCTGTTATTGATCTTTGCGCTGCTTTTGACGATCGCCCTGATCGCCTTCCCTGACATTGCCGATCAGGCCCTTCGCCTTGAAGCATTCGGCTGGGTATTTGAGACCAGGCAAGGGGCATTTATTGTTGCCCTACTGGTACTGCTATTTGTCATCTGGCTGGTGCGGGCTTTGCTCAGCGCCCTGTTTGCAGGCCCCGGACATGTATGGCGCTCCCTGCGCATGGGAAGCCGCAAGAGGCGCGAACAGAATCTTCGCGAAGCATTGGCCCAGTGGCTGGATATGCGCGGCGATATGGGTGCAAGGACCCTTAAACGCTCGCGCGGTATATTACCCGACTGGTTGCTGAGCATGTTAAAAACCCTGATGACACAGGCCAATGATCAGGCCATGCCGACGCTTGAGCAGGATGCATTATTAACAGCCCTGACAGCCAGAATTGTGACCGGGCCAACAGCCTCTCCCAGGCCGGATATGGCAACGCGCAAAGCCCATCTGGAAGCATGGTTGACGGCGCACCCCGGCGCCCCTCTGGCCATGACCCGCATGGCCGACCTGGCCGAGGAGGAAGAGGACTGGCCGAAGCTTGTCGGTCTGCTTGAAGATGTCTGGAAACGCGGACATCGCTCTTCGCATGCGGTTAAGCCCCGACTGGTACATGCCTATCTTGAAATGGCCCGACTGGAACCGGATGCGGCCATGCAGTATTTGCGTAAAGCTCACCGCCTGATGCCTGATGACAGAGAGGTGCTGCTTGCCTACGGGCAGAGCCTGATTGCCAGCGGCGATGCCAAAACGGCCATCCGCTTGTGGCGCAGCCATCTGGAAAATGAAAGTGATCTGCCTCTGGCTCGTTCATTGCTGGCCCAGTTGCAGAATGCTCCGTTAGCCACCTACCGTAAACTGGAAAGGAAAAGCGAGACTGCACTAAATGAGGCGCAGCGCTGGTTGCGTGCTGAACTGGCCCATGCTGCAAAACTTGACGGGCTGGCCTTTGAAGAAATGCAGGCTCTGGCCGATCATGCCAAGGCTGAGGATATCACTGCTGCTGCATGGCAGGCGATGGGTGACTGGTATCTGGAGAGCAATGAACATTGTCAGGCAGCCATGTGTTATCGCAAGGCTCTGACCGGATGTCAAGGCGAAACCGGGCAGATATAGTATTTTCCAATCCGTAAATGAGTCTGAAATAAGGTCGCATGGTTTATCTGTCATGCGACCTTGTTGTTCTGTCCAAAGATTGTTTTGAACAAGATTCTGCGAGCGTTCCGTAGCCTGAACTATTGTGAACGACCACCGGCTGAAAGCCGGTGATTGGTCGGCCATCCGGCCGACTGACTACACCACTTCAAAGTCATCATCCGGATGCGTACCATGGAAAACTACCTATCCGTCGCCTAAAGGCGAGGGGGTTACTGATCCCCTATCGGGGACTCATAAACGTCCGTATTTGATGGTAAGAGTAAGTTGTCTTGTCGCAAATGCAGGTTTCAGCATGTGATTCATGGTTTGTGCAGAGGTATGGTCCATATCCACCAGCAACATCTTTGGCGGACGAGGCTCCGTGCTGATGAAATGATCAACCAGAGCCAGCGTCATACGATAAATATCTTTGCGCGTCGCTGCATTCTCCAG
>JAJRTF010000028.1 GCA_021545585.1 Zetaproteobacteria bacterium | reverse complement strand
GCAACATCCTTGAACATGTTTTTATTCTGCCGCTTGGGTTTGACTGGGTTTTCTCCCAACTCCAACTTTTCACGCATTTGATCGCGCTTCATTCGAGCGGCCTTGATGCCCACCTTTGGATACACCCCAAGCGCAGCGGTTTTCCGTTTACCCTCATATCGGTAGTCGAAACGCCAGTATTTCCCGTGCTTATTCACCAACAGATAGAGACCGTCACCATCGGTTAATTTTACCTGTTTTTTCTCAGCAGGTAATTTTGCATTCTTTGCCTTTAATTCTGTTAGTGCCAAACAACAACTCCTGAGCATGACGGTATAAAATTCCATGTTGGTTTTATACCGTCAATTATACCGACAAAGGCTTTGCGCTTTGGCGACACTAATTGAAACTTCCTGAAACTTCAAAGCATAAAAAAAGCTATAAAACAAAAAGGGTCACAAAGCTCCTTAAAGCTTTATGACCCTGCATGACACCTAAATATGGCTCCCCGGGCCGGACTCGAACCAGCGACAGGGTGATTAACAGTCACCTGCTCTACCAACTGAGCTACCGGGGATTAAGGAGCGCGAAAGTTAGGCAGCTGATATGATACTGTCAACTGACGGATGCATGTTATTTATGTCCGACAGGGCGATCATGCTCACGGTCAGAAAACTGGCACTTGCCAGAAGGGTGCCATTGTTGCCAATATACGGTTTATCTAGCACTTACAGGCATGACATGCTATATTGCTTGAACATGGAGGGGCAATTCCTTTGAATCAAGGCGCTTTTTGGAAAACTGACTGGTTTATCGGCACCGTTGTGGCGGCGCTTTTTATTGTGGCATATCTGAGTGGTTTCGGTCCGTTACGCAGCTTGGAGTATCAGGCCTATGACGTTGGCGTCAGGGCAAGCGCCCAGCCTGCCAGCAACCGCATTGTCATTCTGGCCGTCGATGATGACTCGATAGACCGCATCGGCCGCTGGCCATGGCCCCGCTCAGTGGTCGGCAATATCATCAATATATTATCGGATGCCGGTGCACGTCTGATTGGCGTGGATATTTTCTTCAGCGAAGCTCAGCAGCGCCCCAAAGGACTCAGCTCCCAGTTCCAACTGGCGGAGATCCTCAGACAGCAGGGAAAAATCAAGGAAGCAGCAAAAATTATTGCTGAAGCCAATGCCATGGACGGTGATCGGGTATTAACCCAGGCTGTGAAAAATTCCGGCAACACGCTGATGCCGATGTTTTTCGATATCGGGGCTGTACGCGGCAGGCCGGACAACCCGCTGCCGAAGTACATCAGTCGTATGACGATCAATTCTGTCAGTGACAGCGATGCCGGAGGCAGCCCTGTCACAGCCACCAAACTGCGTTACCCGTTTGCTGAGCTTTCTCAGGTAGCTGCCGGCCTTGGCCATCTGAACATCCTGATGGATAGCGATGGCACGACCCGAACCGAGCCGCTCGCCATTGAATATTTCGGCAATTTCCTGCCCTCCATGTCTCTGGCTATGGCTGCCAAGGATCTGAATCTGTCCATGGACAATATACGCATCAGTCTCGGCTCTGGCGTTGAGCTCGGCGCACTGAACATCACCACCGATCCGCAGCTGAGAATTTATCCGGCCTTTTATCAGGATGACACAGGCCAGAGCTTTACCACCTATTCCTTCTACGATGTACAGTCCGGCCGCATCCCCGCCAGGACATTCAAGGACAAAATTGTATTGATCGGCACCACGGCCACAGGCATTGGCGAAACCCTTGTCACTCCGGTCAACATCCAGATGACCGGGGTGGAATTCAATGCCCATGTCCTGCAGAGCATCCTCAATGAAGAATTTTTCTCCCGCCCTGCATGGGCAGTCATCGCCGAGCTGGCATTGCTGGCGCTGGTTGGCATATACCTGATTCTGCTTCTCCCTCGTCTGGGCCCCGGCATGGGTGCAACACTTTCCGCCCTGCTTCTGCTGCTTCTGTTCGGCGGCAATTTCATCCTCATGACCGGCTCGGCGATCTGGCTGCAAAGCATGACTGCAGCCTGCATGCTGATTGTCGGCCATGTACTGCTCACCTCGAAACGCTATTTTGCCACCGAGGAAGACCGGCAGAAGATTTCGGCGGATTCGGCCGAAACCAACAAGATGCTCGGCTTCTCCTTCCAGAGCCAGGGCATGCTGGATATGGCCTTTGATAAATTCCGTAAATGCCCGGTGAACGACGATATGTTGTCGATTCTCTACAATCTGGCTCTTGATTTCGAGCGCAAGCGCCAGTTCAACAAGGCCATGTCCGTATACGAGTACATGGCCGAGCACAATGCGAATTACAAGGATATTCAGGCCCGCCTGGAACGCGTAAAAAATGCCGGCGAAACCATGATCTTCGGCTCCAGCACCTCGGGTGGCGGCATGTCCACCCTGCTGATCACCGGCGGCGCCAAGCCAACACTGGGCCGTTATGAAATCATCAAGGAGCTCGGCAAGGGTGCGATGGGTACCGTGTATCTGGGTAAGGACCCGAAGATCAACCGCGAGGTCGCCATCAAGACCATGGCCCTGTCGCAGGAATTCGAACCGGATGAGCTTGAAGAAGTCAAAGAGCGTTTTTTCCGTGAAGCCGAAACAGCGGGCATGCTCAACCATCCGAATATCGTCACCATCTTCGATGCCGGCGACGAGCATGATCTGGCCTATATCGCTATGGAATATCTGAATGGATCCGATCTGTCGGCCTATACAAAACCGGGAAAACTGTTCCCCAAACCGGCGGTCATGAAGATTATAGGCAAGGTGGCCGAAGCATTGAATTATGCGCATGCGCAAGGCGTGATTCACCGTGACATCAAACCGGCCAATATCATGATGTTGAAAAACAAGAGCATCAAGGTAACCGATTTCGGTATTGCCCGCATCACCGCATCAAGCAAGACCAAAACAGGCGTTGTGCTCGGCACACCTTCCTATATGTCGCCGGAACAGCTATCGGGCAAACATGTAGACGGCCGCTCCGACCTGTTCTCACTGGGCGTCATGCTGTATGAAATGCTCACCGGGGTACGCCCCTTCCGTGGCGACTCCATGGCCACGCTGATGTTCCAGATCGCCAATGAGCCGCACCCCGATATTCGCGAGCACTGTCCTGAGCTTCCGGAGAGCACCAGCAAACTGATTGACCGCGCTTTGGCCAAGGATTCTGAATCCCGTTTTACTACAGGTAATGACATGGTCAAGGAAATCATCCAGTGTTTACGCGATATGCAAGCCAAGGGAGGTGTCTAATGGCTGGCCTCGAAATGCACGCCATGACCGATGTCGGTGTCAAACGCAGTCACAATGAGGATTGTGTCGGTGTGACCCCAGCCCTCGGCATCGCCGTACTTGCCGATGGCATGGGCGGCCACAACGCCGGAGAAGTCGCCAGCGCCATGGCTGTTGAATTCACCACCAGGCTGCTTAAAGACAAGCTGCAGAAGATCAAGCAGGCCGTGGTGAATGAGGATACCGGGTTTACCGGCGAATCCATGTTCGTACGTGAAGCGGTCAGTCTGTCCAATGATGCGATATACGATACAGCCCAGCATAAACCGGAGTGTGCCGGCATGGGTACAACCATTGTCGTTGCAGTATTCTATGCTGACCGGGTTACAGCCGCTCATGTAGGCGACTCACGCATGTATCGCCTGCGGGGCGAAGTACTCAGCCATGTTACCGAGGATCATTCATTGATTCAGGAGCAGGTACGGCGGGGTCTGCTGACAGCCGATGATGCACGTAATTCTTCAATCAAGAATCTCGTGACCCGCGCGCTGGGTGTCGAGCCCGGTGTCGAGCCGGATATTGTCGAAGACATCGTCATGGCGGACGATATTTATCTGATTTGCTCAGACGGCCTGACCGATGTCGTGCCCGATGAAGCCATTCGCCTGACCTTAACACAGAACAGCCGGGATCTGCGCAAAGCTGGCGCCCAGCTTATTCAACTTGCCAATGATGCGGGCGGACCGGATAACATTTCGGTCATTCTCGTTAGAACACCGAAGAGCTTTAACCGCAAGCGTGGTATTATTTCACGCATGCTTGGTAAATAATGTTAAAACCTGCCCCTATGGAGGAGTGCAATGGCCTGTAAACTGATACTCAAATTCAAGGATTCGGTGATCTCCGAATGCCCTCTTGAAGCAGAGGAAACAAGCATCGGACGCAAACCGGAGAATACCATCCATATTGACAACCTTGCCGTCAGTGGCAGGCATGCCCGGGTTCTCAAAATCGGCAACAAATTAATCCTCGAGGACCTTGGCAGCACCAACGGTACCCTGGTCAATGACAAGCAGATCACCAAGCATGTTCTCCAACACGGTGACAATATCGGCATTGGCAAACACGTGCTTGTTTTCGTCAATATTGATGAGAAAGAGACTCCTCCCGCACCGCAGCAGGATGACAGCGATGATATGGATAAAACCATGGTGATTACCCCACAGGCACGGGCAGCCATGACTCCGCAGGGAGATGGCCAGTCCAAAGGTATGGTCATGCCACTGGGCGGCGTACAGATTCTGGCCGGTGCAATGACCGGGCGCAGTTTCGACCTCTCCGCCTCACTGACCAGCATCGGCAAGGGCGATGCATGCAAGATCAAGGTCAAGGGTCTGACCGTCGGCAAGCAGGCCGCAGTCATTACCCGCCGCCCCACCGGCTACCACATTGCCCATCTTGAGGGTATGTCCAAGCCGAGGGTGAATGGCCAGACAGTCAGCGATCAGCCTAAAACCCTGAACGATGGCGACATCATTGAAGTGGGCGACACCAAGATGGAATTCTTCATCAAGGAAAAATAAAGCCTGTCTGATACTTACGGAAGGGAGGGCGCCATGCCCTCCTTTTTTTATGGCTTCGCGCTGACATTGAACAGACGTTCATACTCCTCCAGCGCGTAACGATCAGTCATACCGGCAATATAATCAGCAATCATACGCGCCTGCCTAGCCGGCTCGATCTGGCCGGCATCTCCTGCCCTCTTTTGCAACTCATGCTGCTGAGCCGTCGGCAGCATGGCTGGATTATCCATATAAATCCGGAAAATATCACGAATGACGCGCTCCGCCTTACTGGCCATGCGCGCCACCCGATAATGCCTGTACATATGTTTATACAGATAGCGTTTCAATTCGCCGTTCATCTGCCGTACCGGCTTGGAAAAGGCGACCAGCGGCTTTCTGGCCTGGCGCACATCAGCGAATGATTGAATACCATACGCTTCAATACGCCGTTTTGTCTCGGTAATCACATCGGTAATCAGATGATTGATCATGCTGCGCACCGTTTCATTGACCTTCAAACGCTCAGGGCTATCTCCGAAGCGGGCATCCACCTCGCTATAATGACGGTGAAATAATTCCAGTTTCAGCAGTTCGCTGACAGCCAGCATGCCGGCACGATAACCATCATCAATGTCATGGTTGTTGTAAGCAATCTCATCAGCCAAATTGCCAATTTGCGCCTCCAGCGAGGCCTGCTCATGCAGATGATAATGCGCCATATCGCAATTCTTGGGGGTATCAAAGGTCGAGTGGTGCTTCACGATGCCTTCGCGGGTTTCATAACTCAGATTCAGGCCGGGGAATGCCGCATACTTGTGCTCAAGGGTTTCAACGATGCGCAGGGATTGTCGATTATGCTCAAAGCCGCCGTACGACTGCATAGCCAGATCAAGCGCATCCTGCCCGGAATGGCCAAAGGGTGTATGGCCAAGATCATGGGCCAGAGCCACAGCCTCGGCCAGATCCTCCTGCAAACGCATGGCCCGGCAGATAGAGCGGGCAATCTGCGCCACTTCGATGGAATGCGTCAGGCGGGTACGGTAATGATCACCCTCATGATTCACAAATACCTGGGTTTTGTATTCCAGCCGCCGAAATGCCGTTGAATGGATGATGCGATCACGGTCACGCTGATATGGATTCCGATGCGTGGATTCTTCCTCATCATGAACCCTGCCCCTCGAATGCCTGCTGTGGCAGGCGTAAGGCATCAGCGTGGATTCGTAATCTCCACTCACGCGGAGATCGTAGCGCGCATCATGGCCAGCGCCTCAAGCGCGGCACTTTTTGGATCCGATGCCTGAATAATCGGACGCCCGACTACCAGATAATCCGAGCCTGACTGCACGGCAGAAGCGGGATCAGCAATACGTTTCTGGTCCTGCACATCCTGATCCCCCCAACGGATACCCGGAGTCACAGTCATAAAATCCTCGCCGCAGGCCTGCTTGATGGCTGCTGCTTCCCATACACTGCACACCACCCCGGCAAGCCCCGCATCGCAAGCCATACGGGCACGTTCCAGCGCCAGCTCAGCAGCACGCTCCTTTGGCATCGAATCACTGGTCAGTACCGTTACGGCAATCAACTTCATATCCGGGAAATCCCGGGCCGCCCGGGCTGCTGCTGCCAGCATATCAGGACCGCCTCCGGCGTGTACATTGAGCATATCCACCCCAAGGCCGCCCGCGCTATCTACAGCCTGAGCGACGGTATTGGGAATATCATGAAACTTGAGATCAAGAAAAACTTTATGCTGTTCAGATATACTGCGTACCAGAGCAGGACCTTCGGCAACAAACAGGCGTAATCCGATCTTGAACCAGCCGACACTATCACCCAGCGCATCGCGCAATGCCAGAGCCCCTGAATGATCCGCAACATCCAGAGCCACCATCAATCGATCTTGCATATCAGCAGACATTAAATCATCTCCTCACGTTTGGGATGCATACTTCCCCAAGCATGGCATTGTGGACATTGCCAGCGCATCTCGACCACCTCAACACCGCATGCATCACAGGCATAATTTTTGGCCGTCTGCAACCATTCGCCGGCAAAGCGGTTGTGTGCATCATCTTCGGAACCAGTCAAAGCGACCAGACGCAGCGATGATCGAAGACTGTCGGGCTGGTAATTCAGATCCCTGGCAAAAGCTGCCGCCTTCTCCCTGCCTTCCCGATGTACCAGTTCCTGCAACCAGGCCAATAGCATCTCTGAATCGTGCGATGCATGCCACAACTCGAGAAGCAATGCCTTGCCGCATTTCGTATAAAAGGATGTGTGATCGACTATGAGCGGCAGCAACAATGGAAACTGCTCTCTGGATAGTTCCCAGAATGTGCGGATGGATGCCTCGGCCTTCTTGATATTGCCGCGCTTTAAAGCCGCTTCGACCTCCACCATGCGTGCCGGAGCGCAGGTGGGATCAAGCTCCAGCGCCCGGGCCGCATGCCGCCTGGCGCCTGCCACATCCTTGTTACGGCCGCAATTTGAAGCCATCTCTGCAAACAGATAGGCACGATGAGAACTGTAAGATGCGCCCCGAACCTGTTCCAGCTGGGTCAATAATTCCTCTGCCTCCACCCATTCACGGCTCAATTCTCGGATACGCAGGCAGGCTTCAATCGCACCGGTATGGTCGGGCCGAAAATTCAGGGCCTGTTGATATTGACGCAGAGCCCGGTCAAGCAAACCGCCGGTCTGAAAGTCTGTAGCCAATGCCAGGTGTGTTTGCAAATACATGGAATCCGGCAAATCGGGGCGCGCCAGAAGGTTTTGGTGGATGCGCACAGCTCGACCGATCTCGCCCTTGGCCCGAAACATTTCCCCTAATGCCATATATACATCGGCAGCCTCGGAACGCAGACGAGCCACCTGCACCATCTCCTGCAGGGCACGATCAGGCTCATCGGAGAGCAGGAAATTAATACCGCGCAACAATGGCGAAATACGTACATCTTCCTCGGGCTTGTCATCAGAATCCTGCTGGACTGGGCGCAACATCAGAGCAACAAGCACCACCAGCGCGGCAGCGGTGATGGCCAGCAGCAATGTATTCATACGTCGTCTTGCAGCGGAATGTTGCGAAGGTTTTCTACTTCTTTCTGCAAATGCTCATGTTCCTTACGCAACCAGGTAATCTCCTGCTTATGCTTTCGCCGCGAGAAACTGAGCGCCAGTACGCCCCCGGCAAAACCAAACAGAAAAGCGACAAATACAGGCACATACAATGGCATGGAGGTACTGCTGACGCCGAGGAAATGAATCTGTACCTGAATCTGATTCCCCATGGCAAACATCGTGGCAAACGAGGTTAGAACAATGACGACCAGAATATTGATCCAGTTCAACATAACGCTGCTTATCCGGGAGAAAGGGAGCTTTTAGGACTTACTGGGCTTGCTGATCCACGCGTTCGCGCAGTTCCTTGCCCGGCTTGAAATGCGGCACGATTTTAGCCGGCACCTGAACCGATGCACCCGTTTTGGGATTGCGGCCGATACGGGCATTCCTCTGTTTGATGGTAAAGCTGCCAAAACCACGAAGCTCAACGCGATCTCCATCTGCCAGAGCATCACCAATAGCTGCAAAAATCGTATTCACAACCACTTCCGCTTCACGTCGGGTAATACTGCCATGTTTCTCGGCAATCACTTCCACCAGTTCAGATTTCGTCATACCAACCTCCCGTAACCTCACCATAGAACAATGGAACAAGAGTGCAAGCCTGCATGGCGAAAACGTCAAACATCGGACTCACTCAATCGGAGGCCTTGGCTGCATCAGCCTTTTTTGTCTTGGCTTTGGTTTTTTCTTCAAGCTCTGCAGCAGACTTTTTCTTTGCCTTGGGCTCTGCCGCCGATTTCGCAGCAGCTTTTTTTGCT
>JAJRTF010000027.1 GCA_021545585.1 Zetaproteobacteria bacterium | reverse complement strand
GGGCGCGATGGGAATGTGAGCGGACCAGGGCAGGGTTTTGACCTTCGCTCGACTGCGGGGTTCTCTCTGGTGGAAGTGTTGGTGACGATGGTGGTTGCACTTATCATCCTCGGCGGGTTGATGTTGACATTTCAGAGTCAGTACGGCCATTACAAATTCCAGCAGAAGCAGGTGGATGCAGTGCAGGATATGGAGGCTGTCATGCAGCTGCTTACCGATGATTTGCAGGGTGCATTGGTTATTGCAGGTACGCCGGCAGTTACCATTGCTCCCGATCCATATACGAGTCCGGCAGCTGCGACAACTGATTTGTTTGCCGAGGTTTGGGAATCTGATGCCGGCCTGTGGGGCGGGGTCGACCCCTATACTTTCAACTACAGAGCCATGCGGCATTACCAGTATAATGCTGCGGGGAGGTCGCTGAAATATGATCGTAACACCCGTGATGGCGGTGATAGCCCGAGTGAGATGCTTCAGGATGTAACCTGGTTTCAGGTATGGCAGGGAAATCCGGACGCCGGCCTGCTTGATGCGCCGGCTGCAGATCCATATGCCATGCAGGTGTACAACAATAAAAAGTTTGGAGAGGGCGCTGGGCTGGTGGCCTTGCCTTTGTACACGGCTTTGATCGAAATGGAAGTGCCTGTTGGCTATAAAGGCGGAAGAAAGCAGGATGTTTTCGGCAATGTGACCAATCATCCACGCTTGCACAGATATATTCAGGTAAGTCCGAGAACGGCACTCACCAATTAGAGGCTGTTCCAGGAGGTTGACAGTGGCAAATTCGGATATGGGCAGAATCATGCGGTCTATTGGCGGGCATCAGCGGGATCAGGGCTTTGTCCTTGTAACAGCCCTGATCCTTATCAGCATCATCACCGTGCTTGGTGCTGTTGGAGCTTATAAGTCGATTGTTGAAGTGAAGGTGTCAAAGTATTCGGGAGATTTGGCCAGCGCCAATGCTGTTGCTGATGCGGGGTTAAACCAGATATTCTGGTATTGGATACAGAGCGGTATTACGGACCCTTCCTGTAAGGCGACGCCGGCAAGTCCTCCTGAGCCGGGCTGTGTGGAGCGGACGGCTATTTTCAATCATGTTATTGACAGCTATACCTATTCAGTGCCTTCCTCGGCGCCGTATGTTCCAAATCTATATGCAGAAACCGTTGAAGGGCTTGACAGTGCGCCGGCAGTGACGGCCGCAGGGGCTGCCAATGTGGATGTATTTATTCAGGGCAGTAACAATGTTCGCGTATATGAATATACGAAGGTCGGTGGCATTGTCACAGGGGTGACGACTCTGGCCAACAATGCAACTTGGGGGACGAGTACCAATCCTCAGGTTGCTGTCTGGACTACGGCATATAATCGTGGTGATCAACCGGAGGAATACCCGTACCTCGATGCCAGTGGTAATAGTCGGGCCGGCTGTACAGGAACGAAGTGTCTTCTGGTGGGATACGCGCTGGGCCGTGATGGGGAGAGTCGAGCGTTGCTCAGGGAAGTTCAGGGGGTGATTACACGCCTCTTGTCCGGGGTCAGCGCCATCACGAATGTTCCATCCTATTCGACATGGCAGGATCTTTGTGATCTGACCAATGAAACTGCGGTGGGTAGCTCGCTTGCATGGGATTCTAGCAAGGAGGTGGGTAATGTTCTTATTGAGGCTACCCAGGCGCCATATAGCCCCTACAGTTTTAATGCAGCCACTATGACGGGATCCGGAGCCCCCTCGGGTACAGCATTGGTTTCCAACACCGAGATGGGCGTTGGCGGAAAGATGTTCAGGAATGATGTGACCACAACCAGTGAAATGACCATGGATGGCACCCCCATGCTGGCTTATTCGCTGCATGATGGTAATAGTGGTATGCGTGTGCAGTGGGCCGACAAGACTGTTGATGCATCCGGTGTGGCGGATCCATACCCTGATCTGCCTTTTAACATGCTGAAGGAGAATTTAAGCGCCACCCCCGACAAGCTGGATATTTTTGATGTTTCATCCGATGGTCAGCTCTTCGAGCTGGATGCATATCGCTGGGCGGCGGAGCAGTTTACCTGCCAGTTATATGACCCTTATGCTGCCAATACCGGAACCGTGACCGACCCTTACGCCAATGGCGCTTTCTGTGGAAAGGCCGAGGCGCTCAGGCAGGTGATTGCAACAATGTATCCGGCTCCCGATGGCGCCATCCCTCCGGTGACGGGCCGTCTGACCCTGCGTGATTTCTGGCGCAACGTTCGTGATGGGCGGCCCATGTTTGGCGTTGTCAGGGTGCTTTATCCAACTGCCGAATTTATGGATACTGGCCAGGATTGCTATTCATTCAACGGCCAGCGGGTGCACCTGTATGATGTGGCATCCTCGGTGAATAATCTTTCAAGCGGTAAGACATTAACCGATCTTGCAGGTGATGTGACGATTGCAGCCAATTCAAGACTTGTTGTATACGGAATGTTGTTGCTGGATTATTTTACCGATACCGATGGAGACCAGTATTTTGATGCGGACAATGAGCGGCTTCTGTATCCGATTGAGTCTACCGATGCCTATCTGAAGATTGAAGTGCCTTCGATGATCAATCCGGCCATGCCCCGTGGTACACCGGGGACGGATATGTACGCTTTCCCAACGATTGCGACAGGGACGACGACTGCAAATCGAATCAATGACAATTATTCTGCATCCTGCACAGGCTGCCGGGCTATCGCGACGCTTGCCTCGCCTGTAGATGGCTGGTTTCCGAATAGCGAAGGGATGCCGTATTCGGGCGGAGCATTATCGCGTGGTCAGATGACGTTGATGGATGCAACGATTGGTACAGGCGGGCTTACGGGTGCTGCCAATCAGATCATTGGCGCTTCTGTGTTGGGCAGCGATGCCACAGGTCTTTTTACCAATCGTCTGAACTATTATTATGAGCTTATGTATGTTACAACCGATCAGGATGAGCCCAATTACTGGCCGATGTCATCCTCATTTCCTTCAGGCATCACTTCGACGGATGATTTCTATATCGGGGCGGATGATGCGCCAAGCAACGAAGGTGATAAATTCCACCTTTTGTTTCCCAATGGATATGCCCATGGCTGGAAGGTTGCACTGGCAGCCCTTGATTTGAGTGCGGAAAACTGGAACACGCTATTGGATGGTGGCGGCGCAGGGCGCTCGATTGTGGATCTGTATTCCCAGCATGTCGGGGGGCTGGCGCCATACGGTGATGCAAGCCACCCTATGGGATCGCCATTTGGGGTTAATGGAGCTATTGCTGATCCGGGGCTTTACAAGGCTACACAGCTGCTGGCGGAGCAGTCTGATTATTTTTATGTCACTCGGGACATGGTTACTGATTATGGCATCATTGATAGCAGCTTCAGGGATATACCGACCCTTGCCTACTCGGGCGGACTGGTGGATACCCATGCATGGAATAATATCAGCGGTATTGTTTATACATCTTCGGCACTGGAATGGGAGACAGGCAATAAGGGCGGTACGGGTTACGTATCCGGTTCGGTGATTACCGGTCTGGGCTTTTATAACAAGGCAAAGACCCATGGCAAGGCTCACCAGGTATTTGTTTTCGACCCGCAGACCGTCGATAATGTAAGTACGAAAAACATGATTTTCAGGATGGTTAGATTCTCCAGGCAGGCGCTTCATTGATGATAAGGATGCTCTTGATTCTGGCTTTTTGCGCAGCGCTTCTGGGCGCAGGCATGAATACCGGGGATGCGAAGGTTTTCAGCTGGAAGGATGCTGCGGGTGTGGTTCATTATACCGATAATCAGGCAAATATTCCTCAGGCTTATCGAAAAAAAGCAGAGGCTGATGAACTGCCGGAGCTTGTTGTCGTTGATAGTGGTGCGAAACCGGCCGCTCCGCTGACAGGTGCCGGAGTGTTTGCAAACAGGTGCGGCAAATGTCATGTGGCGGCTTATGAGGATAAAGGTGAGAAAATCGCCCTTTTGGAAAAAGCTGTGGATCGCAGAACCAGAATGGTGCTGAGTGATATTGAGCTGGCTGCTGTCCTGAAGCGGGCGGCTGATGGGCGATATAGTGATATGCCGGGGATGGAAATCAGCCGGGATGATTTGCTGACGATCGCCCGTTTTCTGATTGGCAAGGCCAAAAGGGAAAAATAAGCGGCGCCGATTATGCCGTGGCGGGCTTGTCAGATTTATTTATTCAAGCTCTCCGTCATTGGCAAGCGGGGTTTTATTTTTAATTGATGTTGACTTTTTCTTTACACATAGCTAACTTGCAGCTATAAGTGTGAGTAGAGCTTGAAGTGAGGAGGGGAAGTGGCCCTATTTTCAAGTAAGTCTGAAGGCATGATGGGTATCGATATCAGCTCAACCGGCATTAAGTTGGTAGAGATCGATAAGGTGCGCTCCGGCTATGAATTAAAGTCTCTGGCAGTGGTTCCCCTGCCTCGCGATGCGATTGTTGAAAACACCATTATCGATTCCATGGCGGTTTCGCAGGCACTGCTTGATGCCATTGAAGTGGCGCGCCCTTCCACTCGCAATGCCGCCATCGCCGTGTCCGGCAATGCAGTGATTATCAAAACAGTGCCTATAGCGACGGCAACCGAGTTCGAGCTTGAGACGCAGATTGAATACGAGGCGGATCAGCACGTCCCTTATGATATTGATGATGTATACCTTGATTTCCAGATCCAGGGCGAGTCAGCGGAAGATCCGGGCTCCATGGATGTGGTGCTGGTAGCCTGTAAGCGCGAAGTTGTGGAGGATTATCAGCTTGTTCTCAGCGAAGCCGGCATTACTGCCAAATGTGTGGACTGTGCGGTCTTTGCGCTTGAAAATTCCGCGGAACTGACAGATGAGCACAGCGTGATTGATACGGCGGCTCAGGTGCTGCCCGATGAGGATGCTGAAGTGCATGCCCTGATTAACATCGGCGCTAACTTAATTAATATCAATGTATTGATTAACGGTCAAATGGCCTTTGTACGTGATCAGTTCTACGGCGGACAGAATCTCACTGAAGAGATTCAGAAGGAACATGGTATCAGTTATCAGGCTGCAGAGCAGATGAAACTGGAGAATTTTTCCGGGGTCAATCCCGAGGCTATCGAACGTTTCTATGTAGGGCTGACATCGGAACTGGTCCGGTCACTGGATTTTTATTCTGCCAACCATGCTGAGTTCCCGGTTCAGAAGTTACTTCTTAGTGGCGGATGTTCCCTTATTCCGGGTATTGCCACAGAACTGGAACAGCGACTGGGCATTGAAGCGACGGTGTTGCGGCCTTTCCCGTCCATTCAGGCATCCTCACGTAAGTTTGATGCCGACTATCTGGATAAGATCGGCCCCATGTTAATGATGCCCATCGGGCTGGCTATGAGAGGGTTTGACTCATGATTCGCGTTAACCTTTTACCCTACAGGGATGCCCGCAGGCACCAGCAGATTCTGCAGCATCTGGGGGCGGCCTTCGGCGTTATTGCCTTTGCTGGTTTGATCGCTTTGGGAGCGCAATGGGTGGCTTCATCTGAATTGTCTGACTTACAGGAAGAATATACTCAGATTAAGACCCAGAATAATCTGCTGAAAAAGAAAATCGGCAAGATCAAGAATCTCGATAACCTCAGGGCAGATGTGGAGCGAAAGCTGAAACTTGTCGACACCTTGCAGAAGGGGCGGTTTCGCAGCCTTGTGACATTGAATGAGCTTGCCAGGGTGATTCCCGAGAATGTATGGCTTACGAAGATTACCAACACTGGGGCGAATATTCAGATCGCCGGCCTGGGCGAAAGCAATAAAGCGGTTGCAAATTTCATGCGCATGCTTGATGAGTCCAAAATATTTGCGAATATCACCTTGCAGGTGATTAGCCGAGTTGATGCGGGCGGGGTTCCCGTCAGAAGTTTTTCACTTTCCCTTGATCGTGTGGAAGAACCGACTGCTACTCCGAAGGCCGCTGCCGGAGGGGTATCATGATGGGGAATATTAACCTCAGCGCCCTGGATGCTTTAAGGCCGCTGCTGCCGTTGCCTCTATGGCAGAAACTGGTGGTCTTGGCTGCAACATTTGTTCTGATTGTTGCAGCGTATCTGTATTTTGGCTGGATGCCGATTCAGGATGCTATCAGGAGTCAGACGACTCAGGTTGAGCAACAGCGCATCGACTTAAAGAAAAATCTGCGGCTGGCTAAGGACCTTCCCCGCAAACAGGCTGAATATGCGAAACTGGAAAAACAATTGAAGGTGGCATTGAATATGTTGCCAAAAAAATCACAGATTCCTGATCTGTTGGAAAACGTTTCGTGGGCAGGTACGGATTCCGGTTTAAGGTTTTCAACCTTCAAGCCGACGGGTGAATCGGTTAAACAGATTTATGCCGAAGTGCCGGTGTCATTAAATGTTTCCGGAAGCTTCAGGCAGCTGATGACCTTCTTGAAGAGGGTTGGGGAAATGCCTCGAATCGTGGATGTAAAGAACCTTAAATTAACGCAAGGGGTGGCTGGTGGGCCATTGGGGATTCAGGGACAGGTGGTTACCTATCGTTTTGTAGAAGCAAAGGCTAAACCCAAGAAGCGCAGAGGTCGCAGAGGCCGGAGATGAAGATGTTAGAAATGGAATTGGCTGGGAGGCCATTATGATACAATTTGTTCAGTTGATGAATATGAGAACACGATTTGGGGGGCTGGTATCTCGCGCATGTCTAGCAATAGCCTTGGTGGGTCTGCTGTGTGTGCCAGCGACATTTGCTGCATCAGTCAAGGGTGTCCAGCTGGATGCACAAGGCTCGAGTCAGGTCGTAAAAATCAACCTTGATCAGGCGGGCGAATATCAGGTGTATGATCTCGAGGCACCCAAGCGGGTTGCTGTGAGTCTTCCCAGCTACTCCATGGCTGAAGGTATTGCGGCCATCAAGGGGAGTGGCGGTGTGGGTAATGTCTTTCCAGTGCAGGATGAGAACGGCGTGCGGATTGAAATAGGCCTCACTCAAGGCGCAACATATCAAATCAAAGAGGATGGCAATGCTCTGCTGGTATCCATTGCCCCGGCACCTGCTGCGGCAACGCAGGCTCAGGGCGCTCAGATCAAGGATATCCTGGCCCGAGACCGAGGGGGCTTTACAGAACTGACACTTCGTGGTGAAAATATGGATGCCAATCATAATGCATTTATAACCAATGGTGGCCGAACCCTGATCGTTGATTTCTGGGGCGGAGAGTCCAAGTTGCCCAAGGAATATTTCGCGTATTCCACGCAAAAGATCACCGGCGTAACGGTTGGTGCGACAGAAGACCGCGTTCGTTTGGTTGTCGCTTTGTTGCCCAATGCTACGGCCAAGCACCAAATTAGCGCCAGCAAGAATCAGATGGTTATTCGATTCGGCGATGTGAAAAAAGAAAAACTTGTCGCTGGCGCGGTTGTGGAAAGCGTTGATTTCCAGCCGGATGATCGTATTGCCCATTTGATCATCAGAACCAATACGGGAGAGCCTATTGTCAATTTAGCCCAGAAGGATGGCCGGGTTGAACTCATCATCAGCAATGCTCAACTGCTGGCAGGGCAGGAGCGCAGTCAGGATGTGAGTGCTTTTCCCGGGCCGGTAAAGCAGGTGGATAGTTATAAACTGGGGAAGGATGTCAAAATTGTCGCCCGTCTCCGTCAGGATGTTGAGGTGACATCGTTTCAGTCAGGGAATGTTTTGACTATTAATCTGGTACCCAATGACTTGGCCCGCAGTGATCGCCAGTCTGAAGCTGTTAGGGGTGGTGCGCTTGCGTATTCCGGACAGAAGGTATCGTTCGATTTCAAAGATATTGATATCAAGAATGCCCTGAAGTTGATCGCTGATATGAGCGATTTGAACATTATCATGTCGGACGATGTGAGCGGTACGCTAACCATGCGGCTCTTTGATGTTCCATGGGATCAGGCGCTGGATCTGATTCTTGCAGCCAGAGGTCTGGGCAAGGAGCAGGCCGGCAATGTGATGCGTATCGCCCCTCTGGCGGTTCTGAAGGCCGATGCCATAGCCCGAAAGGCGGCCACCCAGGGGGCAGAGGATATTGCTCCGCTTGAAACGGAATTTATTGAGCTTGGCTATGCCTCAGTCAATGATGTGAAAGTCATTCTGGAGGGCGGGTCGGTTAAGGAAAAGACACCGACACAAGGCGTGGATGCCGCAGCAAGCAAAACACCTGAAGGGAATGGGTCATCTTCATCAGGTGGCGAATTAAAGCTGTTGTCTGAGCGTGGTTCCATCTTGATGGATGAGCGCAGTAACACGATCATCATTACCGATACCCGTGAGCGACTTAATAATATTAAACGGCTCGTTGCGTGGATCGACAAGCCGGTTCAGCAGGTGCTGATTGAATCGAGAATTGTTGAGGCATCGAATAGATTCAGCCGTGAATTGGGCGTGAAATGGGGCGGCACTTATAACGACACTGTGGCAGCTGGAAATAAATTTTCCCACACTGTGACTGGCGGTCTGGGCGGCAATATCGTTGATCTGCCATCGCAGACTCTTGGAGGGGCTATTGGTTATACTCTTGGCACAGTAAGTGGAGCTCTGAATCTTAATCTGGAGCTGTCAGCAGCGGAGACCGAAGGCAAAATCAAGGTGGTCTCCAGCCCAAGGGTGTTTACCAGTAATTTACAGGAAGCCCTGATCGAGCAGGATGAACAAATTCCCTTTGCTCAAACAACCTTTGCGGGCGGCGTGGCGACGACATCCAGTACGCAGGTCAGTTCGAAGCTGACCCTGAAGGTGACACCTCAAGTCACGGCTGATAAAAGTATTATCATGAAGCTGAAGGTGAACAAGGATACTCCCCGGGAGAATAACCTTATTCCCGGAGGCGATCCGATTATTAACAAGAAAACCATCGAGACCAATCTACTGGTTCAGAACGGAGAAACCGTTGTCTTGGGCGGTATTTATTCTCAAACGCTCGCGGCCAACGAAACGGGCGTCCCATTTTTCAAGGATATTCCAATCCTTGGGTATCTGTTCAAGCGCGAGGTTAAAACCGATGATCGAAGTGAGTTGCTGATTTTCATAACACCTACCATTATCGATAACATGGGTAGAAAGGAACTTACTCAACGCTGAGGTCTACAAAGTTAGCATAAAGGGCGGTCAGAAATGGCCGCTTTTTTTGCACTTTGGATAAATCACAGGCTGGAAGTGGTTGGGGTTTTTCTGTCAGGATGGGGGCATGAGCAGGCAAGTGATGAATTACACCGTTGCACTGGGCGAATACGCCTATGATATCCATATTGAGCCAGGCTGCCTGAATCGCATTGCTGGCAGCCTGGGCGGGCTTGTGGGTGACCCATCTCGTTGTCTGATCGTCAGTAATACAAGGATTGCACCGCTTTATATGAAGCAGGTTCGGGCTGCTTTGGAGAAGGCTGGCTGGCAGGTTTCCGAATGCATTCTCCCCGATGGCGAGCGCTTCAAGACCCTTGAAACATGGTCAAAAATTCTTGATGCATTGATGCAGGCGAGATTATCCCGAAATGAGCCGGTGATCGCGCTTGGCGGCGGGGTTGTGGGTGATATGACCGGTTTTGCCGCGGCCTGCTACCGGCGCGGCATTCCTTTTGTGCAGATGCCGACTACATTGCTGGCACAGGTGGACTCCAGCGTCGGCGGCAAGACAGCCATCAATCACCCGCATGGCAAGAATATGATCGGCGCCTTTTACCAGCCGAAACTGGTATGGATTGATCCGCAAGTGTTGAAGACTCTGGATGTTCGTGAGTTGCGTGCAGGTCTGGGCGAAGCAATCAAATACGGGCTGATTCGCGATGCGGAATTCTTAGAGTGGTGTGCAAGCAATCTTGAAAAAGTGCTGGCATTCAATGCCGATGTGCTGGCCACACTGATCCATACTTCATGCCGCCATAAGGCTGAAATAGTGGTGGCCGATGAAACAGAACAGGGCATGCGGGCGCTGCTGAATCTGGGTCATACATTTGGCCATGCCATTGAATCCATGACCCATTATACGGAATACCTGCACGGCGAGGGGGTGGCCATCGGCACCATCATGGCGGCCAGACTATCCGAGCAGCTGGGATATGCGCCGGCCGGAACCGAGCAGCATATTCGTGATTGTTATCTGTCGGTAGGGCTGCCGGTCGAGGTGCCGGTATTTCCCGCCGCAGCATGGCTGGATGCAATGGGACATGATAAAAAGAATGTTGGCAGCCGGATTCGTTATGTGCTGCTGCGCGGCATCGGTGATGCCTTCATCGCTGAGGATGTGCAGCCTGAGGCCATCGAGGCTCTGATCGCTTCTTTCTGAGTTATGTATCAATTAAAAAGGGGCTACGATAGTAACCCCTTTGATAAACTGGAGCCGATGATCCGATTTGAACGGACGACCTGCTCATTACGAGTGAGCTGCTCTACCAGCTGAGCTACATCGGCATGGTCTTAACGGGCGGCGGATATTAACAAGATATTCGGGGATGAAAAGAACGCTTTTCCGCGACCATGGCCGTCAGGAGATTGACCGGATAGCATGTATGGCTGCCAGCAGTGCCGGCGCTGCGGTTTCCGTACGCAGAATACGCGGGCCAAAGGCAAGGCCGGTAAAGCCCATTGTTTTCAGTGTTTGCAGATCACGCCGGCTCCAGCCGCCTTCAGGGCCGACAGCCAGACTGGTATCGGCGGTGTTCAGCAGTTGTTTATGCATGGCGCCGAAATCTGCACTGGCTTGAGGATGCAGGGCCAGGGCCAGTCCGCCGGCATCCATACCGGTTACTTCGACATCCCGCAACCGATCCCGCCAGCTTATGCATGGTAGCCGGGTGCGACCGCTCTGCTCGGCAGCCTCGATGATAATCTTCTGCCAGCGTTCAAGGCGCTTATGCAGGCGGTTCCCCTCGAGTTTCAGGCTGGAGCGTTCGCTGCGTACAATCTGGAATGATGCGGCACCAAGCTCGGTGCCCTTTTGCAGAATAGTATCAATCTTTTCGCTTCGGCAGGCAGCCTGAATGATATGAATATGGCAGGAAGGTTCGCGATTCACATCAACGAATTCCTCAATATGGCACAGGCTTTCATGTTTGGATAGTTGCTCGATATATCCATGATATTCACCATTTAAACCGTTGAACAGGGTGATCGGGTCGCCTGCCTGAAGGCGTATGACATGGCGAAGATAATGACCCTGCTCATCAGGTAGAGACACTTTCTGTCCCGGTTCAAGCGGCTGGGCAATATACAGACGGCAGTTCATGCGGCAATTCGGCCCGAATTCGTGAGTGCGTGCAAGACTCTTGACCATGGGGCAGCAAGTCGCATGATGCGCGCATGTTTTTCGGCGATTTAAAAACACAGGATTGGCAGCCGGTGCGGCACTGGAAGGCCGCTGATGCGGGCCTTGATCGCGATGCGGCGGCCGTGTTGACCATTGCCGGTTCCCTGACGCGTTTTCTGGAACGCCGTTACGGAATTCGTCTCGAGGTGCGCGTGCACGATCAGTTTGTTGACCATGCCAGTCCGGATGAGGCTGAAATGCTCGATTGCGATATCGGTGCGTCGGTCCTGCGACGACAGGTATCGCTGATGAGCCGCAGTTCGGTGTTGTTCGATGCTGAATCCGTCCTGCCGCTTGCAGACCTGCCTGCTGATTTGATGCGCGAGCTGCAGGAAGGTAAACGCCCCCTGGGGAATCTGCTGCTTGATCGCGGGCTTTCCCTTTCCCGTTCCGACCTGAGCGTAGCGCTACTCGATATCGAGGGTCGTCATCAGGAATGCTGGGCGCGCCGTTCGGTGCTGCGCTCGCCTTCAGGTACGCGCGCACTGGTGGTTGAGGTATTTCATGCCGAGATGTGGAAGCGCCTTCAGAGCGCCAGCCTGCGATACTGAAGAACGGCCGAAAAGCGGCGCTTCGGCGCTTTCAATACACAGGGATAAAATCCGCTGCACTTGTTCAAGTTCTTTTTAAGGCTTAGTATTGGCCTGTTCATGGGGGCGACTTGG
>JAJRTF010000026.1 GCA_021545585.1 Zetaproteobacteria bacterium | reverse complement strand
TGCGCCCTGAATTCACGGATTCAGGATATTCCAGCAATTCCTTGGGGGGCAAACTCCGAAATGTACCGGCCAATCGAAAAAAATGCTGTGGAACATCGCCAACGATTCAAACACTGGATGTGCAGAGGTCTCTTGTTGTTTATGCAGGTGCATCCGGGGTGGTGCTGGAACCCACGCGGGGAAACCAACATGGTAAAATCAGTGCCGCACTGGACCAGTTACAAGCCGGTGGCTCGACCAATGGCGGGGCAGGTATTCGCCTGGCTTACGCAATGGCTGAACAGGCCTTTGTGAAAGGCGGTATTAACCGCGTAATTCTGGCTACCGATGGTGATTTCAACGTTGGAACGGTTAATTTTGAAGCATTGACTGATCTTGTGGAGAACAAACGCAAATCCGGTATCTCCCTGACCACGCTTGGATTCGGGACAGGCAATTACAATGATCATCTGATGGAACAGCTGGCCGACAAAGGCAATGGTAATTACGCCTATATTGATACCCTCAATGAGGCACGCAAGGTGCTGGTCGATGAGATAGGGTCAACATTGATGACCATTGCCAGGGATGTGAAAATTCAGATTGAATTCAACCCTGCTATCGTGAAAGAATATCGTCTGATCGGCTATGAAAACCGCATACTCAAACGTGAAGACTTCAACAATGACAAAATCGATGCGGGCGAAATCGGCGCAGGGCACACCGTGACCGCGCTATATGAAATCACACTGCACGGCAAACGCGGACTGATTGATTCCCTGCGCTACACACCAGAAAAGATCAGCCGGAAAAACAGCAACAGGCAGGAAATCGCATTCCTGCGCCTGCGCTACAAACAGCCGAATGCCGATCATAGCCAGCTGATCGAATATCCACTGCATAAACACATGATCAAGCCATCACTGGCCAAAACCACCGACCGTTTCCGTTTTTCAGCTTCTGTCGCTGCCTTCGGCGACCTGCTTCGCGGCGGGGAATACTCAGGTGATTTTCCCTACGATGAACTTTTGCAGCTTGCCGGCAAGGCGCGTGGACGTGATCAGAACGGCTACAGAGGTGAATTTATCAATCTGGTAAAAACAGCCAGAGCCCTGGATACTCGTCAGGCAAAAAACCATCAGCCCGCGCACCCCGGTTATGATGGACCGGTCATCGAATAACCATACAGGGCGCCTTTCCGGCCACTTTCAGGGGAAGGCGCTCTTTTACCATCCTTTTAATACAACTTTTATTACCAGGGCGGACGAGCTACATTATCATGGCATGGTAACGATTAATGAACTCACCGATGAAAAGCTGATGCTTGGTTACAGGGATGGAAACATCCGGGCATTTGAACAGCTCTACTCGCGCCATAAAGGCGGGCTATACAGATACCTGCTGCGCTCATGCGATTCCAGAGCCATCGCTGAAGAGCTGTTTCAGGATGTATGGGCCAGCGTCATCAAGGCAAGGAGCAGTTATGAGGCCTCGGCTCGCTTTACCACATGGCTTTATCGCATAGCCAGCAACCGGCTTACAGATTATTACCGGAAAACAGGGAAATGGGATCAATATATTGAGCAGGCTGATGAAAACAGCGCCGACTGCCCTGTGTCGCCACCCTATAAGCAACCGGAGCATCAATCGGATATCAATCAACAAATCCAGCGGCTGCTCCAGTGTATTGAACAGCTGCCCCTACTGCAGCGGCAGGTCTTTCTGCTCAAGGAAGAGGCCGGAATGAAACTGGAAGAGATTGCCAGAAGTCTTGCAAGCAACAGAGAGGCGGTAAAAAGCAGGATGCGCTATGCGATTCAGAAATTAAGGCTCTGCATGCAGGCAGAAGCATGAACGAAACGCATCACCCCACCCCCCCGGATCTGGAAGATTCCAGATTATCCGCCCTGTATCAGAAGAGCAGGCTTGAAGAACCGGCCATGCGACTGGACTCGGTCATCCTGACGCGGGCCAGGCACGCTGTTGAAAAGAAGACACTCCTGTGGTTCAAGGAACACTGGCTCGTTCCTCTAAGCTCCTTTGCACTGGCCATGCTAACGGTCTCCCTGTTCATTCAAATGAAACAGGAACGCCCTGATGTGATCGCACCCGCAACGAGAGCTCCTTCGATACAGGCTAAAGAGCATTTAAAAGATGATGTACAAATGAAAGAATATCCTGCATCTGAAGTAAGGCGTAAAAGCAGGGAAGGACGAACGACCGCAGCGCCTGCAAGGGCATCAGTACCGGAGATGAAGCAGGAATCCGCAGGAAAAGCAATCGCACCTGCGGCAGAGGGCATCCGGACACAGCAACGGGGACAGCGGCAGCGGACAAACAGGGAAGATGTTCAACCCGGCAACATACAGGGGTTTACAGAAGCGCCTGAGAATGCACCTCTCAGCTCCGGTGTAACAAACAAAGCCTCGGCTACTGAAAAGCCCGGCGTATGGATCGAAAGAATCAGGCTGTTAATCAAGCAGCAGAAAAAAGAGGAGGCCATTCGGGAGCTGAACATGTTCAGACAGACCTTCCCTGCTTACAAACTGCCGGATGATCTTCAGCAATTCATGCACTAAAGCTTTTCCGGATGCCGGTCGGACAGGCCTTGGCGCAGTTCCGCCAGAAGCTGAGCAGTCATGCCCTCGGCCTGATGCAGATAGCCACCACCGAACAGATTGGCATGGTTCATGATGTGATAGAGGTTATACAGCATCCTGCGTTGCTTATAGCCTGCATCAAGGGGCCATGTGGCCTGATAAGCGGCATAAAAATCCGGGCCAAAGCCACCGAACAGCTCCGTCATAGCCAGATCGGCTTCACGGTCCCCGTAATATACGGCCGGGTCGAAAATGACCGGCTGCCCCTGTTCATCATAGCCATGGTTCCCGCCCCATAGATCGCCATGCAATAACGACGGCCCGGGCGTATAGCCCGAAAAGAACAGCGGCATCGCTTCACCAAGGGCCTCAACATCTGTGGCCAGCCTGTCACCCATGCCCCGTTCAAGCAGCAGGCCAAGCTGAAAACCCAAACGCTTTTCCCGCCAGAACTCCAGCCAGTTATCTGTCCGGTCGTTCCGCTGCAAGGTGGCGCCAATGGTATTATCCCTGTGCCAGCCAAACTGAGCGGCGGTGTGCCGATGCATCTCAGCCAGCTGCTGACCCATCCATTCTTCGGAGCGATGCTGCCTGGCCCCAAAAGCAATATACTCACAAACCAGCCATGCATTTGTCCCGTCCGCACCGTAAACCAGCGCCTCGGGCACACGCATCGCGCTGGCAGCGGCAATTTCGGCCAATCCATCCGCCTCGGCGGCAAACATCTCCAATCGATCGGCAGCATTGATTTTAACAAAATACTGCCGCCCATCGCCGTCCAGCCGATAAGCCGTATTGATGCTGCCTCCGGATACCGGCACGACTTTATGAAGGGTAAATGATTGTCCTGATGTCCTCGCTATATCGGCAACCACAGCCGACCAGTCGCTATGTGAATTCATGTACAGATCAATTTAAGGCCGGGCGCGGTCAAGCATGCCGGCAAGTAATCAGTGACTGCGCAGATGGCGCCGACGCCAGCGCCGCAATACCATAAAACGCCACATGATCTGGGAAGTGAAATAGCCAAGAATCGCACTGACCACCCCCAACACCAGACAGCCGAGCAGAAACGGCTGCCACATATTCATCAGGCCATGCTGAATCCATTCCCAGGAAATCTCATTGAAGTTGAATTCGCCGGGCACATGGCCCATCAGCCAGGCACCAATCAGATATGCGACATAAAAGATCGGCGGCATGGTCAGCGGATTGGTCAACCAGACCATTGCCACGGAGATCGGCAGATTGCCGTTGAAGTATATCGCGCCGCCGGCGGCCAGCACCATCTGAAACGGCACGGGCACAAAGGCAAAAAACAGGCCGACAGCAAAGGCAGTGGCAACGGAATGACGATTAAGGTGCCAGAGCGCAGGCTTGTGCAATAAGCCACCAAAGCATCCCAGACTCTTATGATTACGAATCCTTTCGTGGTCGGGCATATATCGCTGAATCATTCGGCGAGGCATCGGGGCATCATGCGCTCAGCAGCGACTTTTTTCAATGATTAGTGAGCCACATCACACAACCACAGCGGACCCGGCCCTATTCCATGCGTGGAAAAACCGGCGAAGGCTTGCTGCACCGATGACCTGGCTTGAGTAGCCCCCAACCGCCGATATCTGCAAACAGCATGGATTCTGTGCCTGTTTCACCGTTATGAATCTGTTCAAGCATATGCTTCATCTTGACCGGCATAAAGGGCAGCAACTGCACCGCCACCAGGCGCAATGTCTCGACCAGATGATAAAGTACCGTATCCAGCCGGCTGTCATCTTCAGCCTTGGCCAAAGCCCAGGGAGCATTATCCTCAACATAGCGATTGCCATGCCGCACCACCTCATTGATACGTTCAAGAGCGACATGAAAAGCCTGCTTATGCATGGCTGCATCGACATCACGCTGCATGCCTTCGACATCGGCAATCAGCGCTCGATCCATTTCCTGCTCAACGTCCACCGCGCCAAGCACGCCGCTGCGGTATTTGTTCAGCATGGCCAGAGAACGATTCAGCAAATTACCGACATCATTGGCGAGTTCAGTGTTGTAACGCTGTTTCAACGCGTCAAAGGAGAAATCACCATCCTGACCGAACGGCACTTCGCGCAGCAGAAAATAACGGATCACATCGGCATCATACTGCTTTAAAAGCTCTGCCGGGCGTAATGCATTCCCTTTGGATTTCGACATCTTCTCGCCTTCCACGGTCCACCAGCCATGCGCAAACACGCGTCTGGGCAATGGCAAGCCGGCCGCCATCAGCATACATGGCCAGTATACGGCATGAAAACGCAGAATATCCTTGCCAATCAGATGCACATCGGCCGGCCAGTATTTCGGCACCTCCTGATCGGGAAAGCCAAGTGCAGACAGGTAGTTGGTTAACGCATCAATCCATACATATACAACATGCCCTTCATCGTCCGGCACCGGCACACCCCATGAAAAAGTCGTGCGTGAAACCGACAGGTCATTCAGGCCCCCTTCCACAAAACTAAGCACCTCATTACGCCGGGAAGCCGGAGCAATGAAATCCGGATTAGCTTTGATGTGGGCAACAAGCTGATCCTGAAATGCGCTAAGGCGGAAGAAATAGGACTCCTCCTGAACCTTCTCAACATCACGTCCGCAATCCGGACAATGCCTGTCTTCCCAGCACTCGGCATCCTTGAGCTGGGTTTCAGTCCAGTAGGTTTCACAGGGCACACAGTACCAGTCCTCGTAGAAGTCCTTGTAAATCGCGCCGGCATTCTCCAGACGTCGCCACATCGCCAGCACGCCTTTTTTGTGCCGCTCGGAACTTGTGCGAATAAAGTCATCATGGGTGATTTCAAGTTCGGGCCACAGGCTCTGATAACGCTCAACCACCTGATCAGCCAATTCAATGGGCGCAATGCCGCGCGCCTCGGCCGCCTGCTGCACTTTCTGGCCATGCTCGTCCACACCCGTCAGAAAAAACACATCCTTGCCATTCAGGCGCTGGTGCCGGGCCAGCACATCGGCGGCGATCGTGGTATAGATATGCCCGAGATGCGGCTCATCGTTAACGTAATAGATAGGGGTTGTAACGTAATATTGTTGCATGTGAATCAAGCATCTCCCGGGAAGTATGGCAAAACCGCCCTGTACTCTAGCCCCGAATTCCCGTACGACCAGCCAAGAAATACCTGCACGGCATCACCTCACCCGGATTGGCTCATGGCCCTCAGTGCCATACGCAATGTCAGCAAATCAGCCAGCAGGGACGGGGCCGGCCGCAAACTATGGCGAATCACATCAGCAGGCCATCGCAAACAGGCCAGCAATGCCTGATGCAAAGCCTGATATGCCTGAAAATCAGATGCAGCAGCCTTTGATTGCAGCACTGGATAAACGGCCAGTGTCAGCACACGGGCAATCAGATCATGCGGTACAAGCCCTACATGCTGGCGAACCCATGACTCCATCTCACCGAGATCAGCCTGAGCCACGTCAGCGGTTAACTGTTGCCATTGCTTCAATGCCGCAGCCACTACCTTGTCCTGCATACATTGCACTCGCCCCGGAGCCCCCTCGGCAAGGGACACAGCCAGATCCAGATGTTCTGCGGCGATACCCATTCCCGCCAGTATCTTACGAACATCCATATCGCTCAGTGGTACACAGTGCTGCAGCAGGCAACGCGAGCGAACCGTAGCCGGCAATCGCTCCACGTCGGAGCAGGCAATCAACAGAAAACTGCCGGCGGCAGGCTCCTCCAGCCCCTTCAGCAAGGCGTTGGCAGCCTGCGCATTCATACGCTCGGCATCATCAAGAATCACGATGCGGCGCTCGCTCTCCGTCCCGCTTAGCGACAGGAACTCAAGCACATCTCGAATCTGCTCAATACTGATATCACGCTTCCCCTGCGGCAGGCCGACATGATATGTATCGGGATGCGATCCTGCCTGCTGCATCCGGCAGGCATGGCACTCACCACAACCCGAGCCATCCTCACACATGAATTGCAGTGCAAGTTTATCGGCCAGCATACGCTTGCCGATGCCTTTTATGCCATGCATCAGCCATGCGTGATGCAGTCGCCCGGCATGCATGGCCTCGATGAAATGCCGCTGAACCTGCGCATGTCCGAGCAATTCAGTCATTGATCCAATTCTGGCCAGCGGTCGCTCAATATGCGCCGCACCATGTCATGGATTTGATCCGCCGAAGGAGCAGCATCCACCCATATAATACGATCGGGTTCGGCAGCATGCCGGTGAACAAATGCCTCAGCTACCCGCTGATGAAAGGCGGCCGATTCATCATCCAGCCGGGTACTCTCCTCCCCGGCCAGCTGACGCTGCCGCATACGCCCGCTCGCCTGATGCACAGCAAGATCGAACCACAGGGTCAGATCTGGCCGCAGCCGGCATTCGGCGAAGGCAAGCAGGCTGTTCAAGGCACCTTCCCCACTTGTATCAAGGCGGCGCGCTGCCAGCTGATAGGCCAGTGTCGAATCGGTATAGCGGTCGCACAATACCCATGCCCCGCGCTGTAATGCCGGCAGAATAAGTTCGCGCACATGCTGGGCTCGATCAGCCAGAAACAGCAGCAATTCGGCTTCTGCGCATGGCACAAAATTGCCGTCCAGCAACAGGCTTCGGATTTCCATTCCGAGTGCCGTATCTCCCGGTTCGCGCGTTGCCACAACCTCAATACCCTGAGCCTCCAGCCAGTCCCGAAGCATGCGCAACTGGGTGCTCTTGCCGCATCCGTCAATGCCCTCAAAGCTGATAAAATGTTGTGTATTCATGCCGTACGACTATCCCCTGCCCGCCATATCCATTCATCCAGTATTTTCAGCCCGATGCTTTCCGGTACATTTGCCAGCCAGCCCATCAATTCATCACGCTGGGCAGCGCTGGTCCAGAGCTGTTGCCTGATACGCTGTGGATCGAAACAGCGCGCCACAGCCAGACCATCCTCACCCTGCAACAGGGCCTGAAAAAAAACCACCTGCCGGGCCGGCAGGCGCACCTCGAAGATCAACACATCCTTATTTTGCAACTGTGTTCTTTTCCCTTATCCGGTTCTGCCTGCGCTCAATGCCTATCCATCTGCGCACATTCGCCTGATGTTCAGCCAGCGTGGATGCAAACACATGTCCGCCCTTGCCATCAGCGACAAAATACAGGGCATCGACATCGGTTGGATGTGCTGCGGCACGGAGCGAGTCAGCTCCGGGATTGCCAATCGGCGTCGGCGGCAGACCGCGCCGGGTATAGGTATTCCAGGGGGTATCGCTAAGCAAATCCTTGCGCCGGATGTTACCGGAAAACGAGCCGTGTGTTTTCCAGATGCCATAAATCACCGTCGGATCCATCTGCAGCGGCATATGTCGTTCCAATCTGTTCCGGATAACAGCTGCCACTATGGGTCGTTCTGAAGCCAAGGCCGTTTCCTTCTCAATAATGGAAGCCATCACGCGCAGTCTGTTTCGCTGCGCATCAGAATCGGCCAATTTCTCAAGAATATCCTCCTGAGCCCGCAGCATGGAACGCAGCAATCGTTTGGCATTGACCGGCCTGGTATATTGATAGGTCTCAGGCAAAAGCCGGCCTTCGTCATCATGCGGCAACAGCTGATGCAGCGCCGCCTGCCAGAGCGTCAGGGGCACGCCTGTCTGTGCAGCCAGCAAGGTCAGCACCTCATCGGTTCTCAGCCCTTCGGGAATCGTCACTTGAAACGGCATGACATCACCTTGCACCAGACGCTCGACCACTTGCTGCAGGCTGGCAGGTCCGGCAAAGCTGTAATAACCGCTGCGCAAATGTGCAGCTCTTCCGGTCAGCCGGGCATACAGTCGAAATACAAATGCAGATGAAATCACATCCGCCTGTACTAACTGGTCGGCGATTCTCGGTGAGGAAGCTCCGTGGGGAATGGATATCTCCACCGCACTAATCGGCCCTGTCTCAGCATGTATCTGAACATAGAACCAGCCCATCGCCACACACAGAAGCACCAGTAAAGCCGATGCGCCGATCAGCGCTGTTCTAAACGGCTGCTTCAATCCAATCCCCCCGCCGGCATGCCCGGCTGGTTCTGCAATGCATCAATAAGCCTACCCATCGCTGAATGCTGCGAATCAAAAAACCTTTCACCCACCGAATCTGAAGTGATTGAGCTAACAGCCTGCAAAAATGAGCCACTATTACTCAACATCACTGCCTCCGCATCATCCAGCCAGTCAAGCGGACACTTGGCCAGATGCACAACCCCTTTTGTCACCAGAAAATCACGCACGACACCCGGCAAAATGCCATCGCCATCCGGCGACCACCAGTGCTGTTCACGATACAGCAGCACATTGGCCGTTGCACTACCTAACAGCAGCCCATTGTGCACAAAAAGCACATCGGCATGGGCAATATCCTTCAGCACCCGCAGTGTCTCACCATAGTCCGATGTGAACTTGGCCGGTCTGGGCTTCGGTGGAAAAGGCCAGTCCAGCAGGAGCAATGATTTAGGCTGGCGCACCTTTTCCCGGATCGGCACAGTCTGGACATAAATGCCGATATCGCGCCCATGCCTGAACAAGCCCCAGTCAGACTGACCGCCGCTGACGGTCAGGCGCAGCAAAGCATCATCACCGCTTTTAGCCGCCGCTGCCAGACAGGCGCGATAAACCGACTCCATCTGCAGCTCGGACAGATTCAGCCCAAACATTGCCAGCCCCGATTCCAGTCGCTGCATATGCGCCGACCAGGCAAACACATGGCCATCAATAACGCGAAAGGTCTCAAAACAGGCCTCGCCATAGGCCAGTCCGCGATCCATCTGATCCACCATCACGATGTTCACGCTCGAATCCTGTTCCTCTTCATGGTAGAAGCCGCCCATGAGCGATTTATACCTTGCCGCCATCGAACAAGCACGCGTCTATGACGTGGCTATCGAGTCGCCGCTGGAACTGGCGCCGAAATTATCGGCCCGCCTGCACAATGAGGTGTTATTCAAACGCGAGGATCTGCAACCGGTATTTTCCTTCAAACTGCGCGGCGCCTATAACAAAATCGCACAATTAACCGAGGACGAAAAAGCCCATGGCGTCATCTGTGCCTCAGCAGGCAACCATGCCCAGGGCGTTGCACTGGCCAGTCATAAACTCGGTATCAGGGCGACCATCGTCATGCCGCGTACCACACCGGACATCAAGGTGTCTGCTGTACAGCGCATGGGCGCAGACGTCGTACTGTTTGGCGACAGCTATTCCGATGCCTCCGCACATGCGGTCAGGCTCTGTCAGGAAACCGGCATGATCTTCGTACACCCCTATGATGACCCGCTCGTTATTGCCGGACAGGGAACCATAGCCGAGGAAATCATGCGTCAGATGCCAAATGATCTGAATGCGGTATTTGTGCCCATCGGGGGTGGCGGCCTGATCGCCGGCATGGCGGTGTATCTCAAGGCAAACTCGCCGAACACCCGTATCATCGGGGTGGAACCGGTTGATTCAGCCGCCATGCATGATTCAATCAGGGCCGGCAAACGCATTACCCTCAATCAGGTGGGTATCTTTGCCGACGGCGTAGCGGTCAAAAAGGTGGGCGAACACACCTTTGATCTGGTTCGGCAATATGTCGATGACATCCTGCTCGTCGATACCGACGAAATCTGTGCCGCCATCAAGGATATCTACGAAGACAACCGCACCATTGTCGAACCGGCCGGCGCTCTGGGTGTCGCCGGCCTGAAACAGTATGTGCGTCAGCACGGCATCCGTGGCCAGATTCTGGCTGCCATCAATAGCGGCGCCAATATGAATTTCGACCGCATGCGCCACGTGGCCGAACGTACGGAGATGGGAGAAGGCAAGGAAACACTGTTTGCAGTGACCATTCCCGAACAACCCGGAGCCTTCCTCGAGTTCTGTCGCATTATCGGCGATCGCAATATCACCGAGTTCAATTACCGCCTCTCCAGTCGCGATGAGGCGCATGTGTTTGCCGGCATAAGCATCCGCGATGAAGATGAAACAGCCAGTATCCAGCAGGCTATGGAAAAAGCGGGACTGCCTGTGCTGTCGCTGCAGGACAATGAACTGGCCAAGCTGCATATCCGACATATGGTTGGCGGCCATTCACCTTTGGTCGAGAATGAGATGCTGTACCGATTTGAATTCCCGGAACGTCCCGGCGCCCTGCTGGAGTTCCTGACCCGCGCAGGCGGTCGCTGGAACATCTCTCTCTTTCACTATCGCAATCATGGCGCTGCTTTCGGCCGGGTCCTGGCCGGTGTCGAGGTGCCCGTTCAGGAACGCAGCGAGTTCGAGGCCTATCTGGAGGCTCTGGGTTATCCATACGTCAATGAATCAGATAACCCTGCATATCTGAAATTTCTCAAATAATCGACCCTCAAACAAAGAGACCATCGGCCGCTACAGATCAGACTCCCGTTATCGGCTGGATGGGCGGTGATGTGCAGGCGATATTAGCCCGGAGCCCCTGTTTTGTATGAGACGAATACGCGCTAAATTCTGTTCGGCCATCTCAAAGCCGGGCAATACTTTCAATGCCCGTTCAAAAGCGTCGGCAGCATGTTTGGCGTCCCTCTTCATCATATAGGCGGCGCCAAGCATGTTCAGTGCCGGTGGATTATACGGATAAATAAGTTCGAAATCCTTCAGATAGGCTATAGCCTGGTCATACTTCCTCGCCGCGTAACTGCTCTGCGCCACACCGAACACAGCCCTGAAGTTGTAAGGGTTCAAAGCATAAGCAGTCTGATACTCACTTGCCGCAATAGCCGGCTGTCTGGCATGTGCCATGGCCTGACCAACGTGCCATTCCGAAGCCACCCAGCGCAATGGCCAGACGGCAAGCAAAACAGTCACCATCGCCAGAGTGACTGCCATGGTCTTCGTCCAGGGCAGCATCAACCTGAACGGCGACTTCGACAGAAGACGCCCGGCGTTCAGCGAGCCCCACCATGCCCCGGCAAAAAGAGCAAACACAAACATGCTGGCAGGATTATAAAATACATGGTTAAACATGGCATCGAATCCC
Source organism: Zetaproteobacteria bacterium (assembly GCA_021545585.1). Classification (GTDB taxonomy): domain Bacteria; phylum Pseudomonadota; class Zetaproteobacteria; order Mariprofundales; family Mariprofundaceae; genus JAJRVH01. The sequence continues at coordinate 49,208 of JAJRTF010000026.1, read as the reverse complement.
GCAGCCGTAATCGCGGTCAGGCCTGCAGCACGCCAACCGTGCCATTCACGCCATAATGAGCGCAACAGTCCGAACCATAATAGCCCCGGCAAGCTGAGAAAAAGCAATGTAGCCACAAAACCGTTCTGGCTGGCCAACTGCAACACGATATTATGCGGATTGGTGGTGAAAGTGCGTGCGGTACTCAAGGGATCGCGAAAATCAGGAAAACGGTTGCTCCATGCCGGATACACAAAGGGGAAGCTGCCTGTCCCCTGCCCCAATAAAGGAGCATCGAGTGCCATGGCCATGGCTGAGGCATACATCGGGGTGCGAGCCGTGAGGACAGGATAGGTCGATGCCCAGAACGCAGCCAGAGGCGGCTGTTCAACACCTTCAGTCAGCTGGGATGCGGTTTTTTCTTCCACTGCCACCTCAATTGTGCCCGACAAACGCACCAGCTCCCTGTAATGATAAGGTAAACTGCTGTTGACAATAAAAGCCGTAAGCAATGCTGAAACCACCCACAGGGCGGGCAACGCACAGCTCATGGAAAAAGTTTTGCTTTTCCATGCCTGCCATCCATGCCTGCCGACCACAATGGCCAGCAGCAAGACACCAACGGCCAGCCCCCCCAGCGCACCACGGCTGGCTGCCACCAGCAGCACCGTGGCAATCGTAACCACTGAGAACCAGTTCATAACGCGCAGGATGGGATTGGCCCGGGCAACCAGCATCCAGGTCAGAGCCGGTAAAAGAACCACCAGTACATCGCCGGTGAAATTCACATGACCTATGGGAGAAAAGAGTACGCTGACATTGTATCCGGGTTTGCCAAAATCAAGTACATAGCTCCACCAGTAGCCGAGAGAAAAAACAAGTGCGGCGATTGAAGTAGCCCAAATCAGTGCATCCAGCCATTGCCTGTCCTGGCGCATCGCCCAGACAGCAACCAGAAACACCGCAACGGCAACCAGCCAAAACACATAGCGAATCAATCCATCAACAGGGTTTGGTCCCATAAAAATGCCGAGACCAAGCAGAACAAGAAAGGAGCCCAGCAACAGTCCCGGCAAGGAAAATATCACAGCCACTGGCTGCTTGCGTTGCCACAGGCACCATGCAGATATCAGGCCCGTCAACAGACCGCAAACGACCAGAACGGCCCACTTGGGCTCTTCATTCGGAGCCACAAAGGGAAACATCCGGCTTATCAGCATGGGCAGCATGGCCAGTAAAGGTATCAGCATCAGTAACCATTCCGGCTTTAATTGTCGTAACCTTTCCATGAAGGTAATGTCGGAATTCTTCTGACTCGCTGTCTCGTTCTGCTTTCTACGCTTCGTCTTCATCCCCGCAAACCTAGCAACATTACATCAGACTTGGCTAAAGATATTTAGTTCAGCAAATCAGGGGCCTTCAAAATGCAGTACATGCACCCACTTTCCGCCATGCTTGATCTTAAGACGCCGTTTGGCAGACAAGCCAATAGCACGCTCGCACACCTGATCAGGCACGATCACCCCCATTCGCCAGCCGCTAAAGGCATCGCGAAACAGTTCGCCGAGTTTTTTATACAGCCCCGAGACATCGCCCTTGATTCGTTCTCCATAAGGCGGATTGCACAGCAACACCCCCGGAGTCGAGATATCATGTGGAGGAAGCAGATCAAAAACATCCAGTTGCCTGAAACATATTGTATCACCCGTGCCGGCCCTTTCAGCATTAAGTATCGCCTGCTGCAGAATATCCGGATCAATATCGCTGGCCTTAATCAGCAGCGGGCGAGCTTTTTTCATCTTTTCAGCCTTATCCCGTATGCGCTGCCAACGCCTCTGCTTCAACATCGGCCAGTGCAGCATGGAAAAAGCATGATCCAGATTCACCGCCCTCTCAAACCCCGACAAGGCCGCCTCAATGGCAAACGTTCCGGATCCGCACATGGGCAGGACAAGCGGCTCATCCGGAGTCCACGCCATCCACTGAAGAATACCTGCAGCAGCCGTTTCTCTGATCGGCGCCCGACCGGCATGCAAACGATAACCCCTCCGATCCAGACGCTCACCGGAGCTGTCGACACTGATCACGCACCGATCATGCACCAGACGAGCCGTGACCCGCTGAATCTCACCCTCTGCTGATGAAGCCTCTCTCACATCAAAGCCCAACCGACCCCGAACTGCATCAAACACCGCCTGTTCCACACGGCCTGAATGCATCAGGCGTGACTGATGGCAGCTCGCCCTGACCTGTACCGGAAGGTTTTTGGAGATATAGCGTTCCCAGGCAATCTTTCGGTTCTTATTGAACAACTCAGGGAAGGACAATGCCTTGAACTCGGCAAGCCTGACAAGCACTCTGGTAATGCACCGCGCCCTGAGGTTGACCCGGCATAAGGCATCGGGGCTGGCGGCAAAGCCCACCCCCCCATCCATCACCTCAATATCGTGGACCGACAGGCCCGCCAGTTCATCCCGTACGAGCTTTTCCAGCCCGGGCAAAACCACGGCAAAGCAATTCATTCCATTCATATCCCGAAACTATCACCCTGACAACAAACCCGCATGTGTCTTTTGCTACCATCTGCGAGCTTTGCTAGCCTTCTCTGTCAGGGCATGAATCTTGACGCGGTTTTTGGCCTTATATCAATGTTTTTCCCTAAGCCTCCTTAGGGAACCAAAGGAACGCACATGGCTTTCACGCTCCCATCGATGACCATTTCAGGTAAAGAGGTATTACCGCTGATCGAAGGCGGAAAAGGTGTTGCGGTATCGACCGGGGAAAGCTCGGGAGCCTGGGCTGCCGCTGGCGGCATTGGCACATTTTCAGCGGTAAATGCCGATAAAGTGGGCGAAAACGGTGAAATCATCCGCACGGTTTATCATGGCCGCAGCCGCAAGGAACGCTTCGAGGAACTGGTTGCGCAGGGTATTTCCGGCGGTATCAGTCAGGCGCAGATTGCCCATGAAGTTGCCGGCGGTGAAGGTCGCCTGCATATGAATGTCCTGTGGGAAATGGGTGGAGCCGAGCGGGTTCTGCAAGGCGTCATGGAAGGAGCCAAGGGGCTGATCCACGGCATCACCTGCGGTGCGGGCATGCCTTTTCGACTGGCACCCCTGGCAGCCCAGTATCAGGTACACTATTATCCCATTATTTCATCTGCCCGCGCCTTCCGGGCTTTATGGCTTCGCTCATATCGGAAGTTCCCGGATTGGCTGGGCGGCGTAGTCTATGAAGATCCATGGCTGGCCGGCGGTCACAACGGTCTGTCCAACTCTGAAGACCCTGAAACACCTGAACCGCCCTTCCCCCGTGTTGCAGCACTGCGCAAAACCATGAACGAATTCGGCCTGCAGCATATCCCTATCGTCATGGCCGGCGGAGTCTGGTATCTGCGCGAATGGAGTGACTGGATCGACAACCCCGATTTAGGCCCCATTGTCTTCCAATACGGCACACGCCCCCTGCTGACGCAGGAAAGCCCCATTTCCAGTGCCTGGAAACAACGCCTGATGAAATTAAAAGAAGGCGATATCAAACTCAATCCCTTCTCACCGACCGGTTTCTATTCCTCGGCTGTATATAATACATTCCTGCATGAATTATACGAACGCTCCGACCGCGAAGTGGCTTTTGCCGACCATCCGACCGGCGACCATAGTGAAAGTTTTACCTTCGGCGTGCGCAACAAGGAGGTCTTTGTCACGCGATTCGACCGCAAACGCATTGACGGTTATCTGACTGACGGATTTACCAAGGCCCTGCCCTCGCCAGACTCCACTTTCGTCTTCGTCACCCCCGAAAAAGCCGCATCTATCCGTCAGGCGCAGTTGGACTGCATGGGCTGCCTGTCACAGTGCAAATTCAGCAACTGGGCCGCCAATGAAGCAGGCACAACAGGTCGCAAGGCTGATCCGCGCAGCTTCTGCATCCAGAAAACATTGCAGGAAATCGCTCACGGTGCAGAGCCCGATCAACACCTTATGTTTGCCGGTCATGCTGCTTACCGCTTTGCAGAAGATCCCTTCTATGCCGATGGTTTTATACCCAGCGTACGCCAGCTGGTTGAAAGGATCTGCACCGGCGACTAGGCTCATTCTTTGACATTGGTCAAAAATCGGTCTATTTATGCCTTATGGATGTATATTCTTGTTCTATGTCCACGCATAAATAACGGAGGGCATTGCCCAGGATGAGCAACGGCACAAGTAATGAATCAGCTAAAGAGTTGATGGCATCGGTATCGTTTGAACTTGATACCGATTTGCGTTTGCACCCTCAACGACTTGAACTGGGCAAGGCCGAGCTGCTCACCGATGCGCTGACCCTGCCATTCACCGATATCGAAAAACGTCTGGCACAATACATCGTCGGTTCCTCGCCAGCCGAGGCTGAAAGCCTGCGCAAAAACATGAAAAACTATCTGGCTCGTCTGAATTCAAACCCCCTGATCCCACTGCATTTCAGACTCAAGGTACTTAACCGTTTTGAGCGCGAGCTGGAGCTGTTTGACGGGGAAATGACAGCAGCCGTACTGAATGCTCACAAGATTGGCGTTGATCTGGTGCAAAAGGCCGCCCGCTCGCAGCCGGCCTATTATCGTGTTCTGGCTGACATGGTCGCCAATGCCATTGATCTGGCCGTCAAGCTCTTGCGTCTGCTGATGGAGAATTATCAGGCAGTCGCAGTTATTGCCACCCGTCAGGTTATGGGCCTGTCGCGTCTTGGATTATGCGTGACGCCCATGCTGAAGGAAGATGCCTTACTGGAGCGCGACCGTTTGTACAAGGCAATAGCGAATTTCGAACTGTTGCGCACCATGGACTTTTTCGGTAAATCGCATGCCGATCAGAAGATGGCATGGGAAGAATTACAGAATCATATAGGCGTGCTAAAACCCCAATTTTGTCGTAAAGGTGACCCTCCTCCCACCATCCCGGACAGCAGCATACTGGTCACCAATATGTCCAAGCCCAATGATCCGGCCAAGGTCATGGATCAACTGCCCGACCCGTTGCCCTATGACTGTATCGTGATACCCATGGATCAGTTCCTAGATCGCCTGGTGACCGCCATCAACCGTGTCGAGGGCATCCTTGGCAGTCAGGATATGCAGCGCAGTGACCTGATTACTGAAGAGTCACTATTAACGACCATCAGCGGTGGTAATGCCATACTGGATGCCATGCGTATCAAGGATCGGAGTGCCGAGCGCATAGGTCAGCAGGGGGTGCGCATCATTGTCGAATGGGATCTGGCCAAGTCCTTTGTCGAAGCGAATTCAGCCCTGGTGATGAATGAATATGAGTATGCACCCAGTGCGGGAAGCGATGAAGATGCATGGTCCGTTGTCGACCTCAGCAATACCGGGGCCGGACTGGAGCGTTTATCTTTCACCTCGCCCGACCTGAGTGTCGGCTCTATGATTGGCCTTAGCTGGATTCCACACCACGGCGAACCCATGCTCGGTTTTATCCGCTGGATCAAGGAACCAAAACCCGGCGAACAACGCATGGGCATCAAGTTTTTCAATCAGAAATTCAAGCTGGTTAAAGGCGGCATGAAGGGCGGCGGAGATGAACTGACTGAAAAGCGCTCATGGCCGATTCTGATCAAGCCGGGCAGCAAGGCCACCCTGGCCATTTTCCCTGATGCCCGCATATATAAAAACATGTCTTTTGTCATTTCGCATGAAGGGAAAAGCGTGCACCTGAAGGTTCAGAAGGTAGTCAGAACCGGCGTCAACTATACCATCTGTCATGTTGTAAAGCCCAAGGAACTCGATATATCCGGATCCTTTGATTTTGGCCAGAGCGAATAATGGCGGCTGTATAACTATTTAAAAACGCGTTTTAACAAATGCGTGGTTCGAGCCACGGGGTCATGCCGGATTTTCGCCTCTTCATCGGCCAGAATGGTAAACATTCCTGTCAGCGCCATCTGCGTCGCATAGGCATCAAGATCGTCTTTCAGATAACTGCCGATCAGGGGCAGGCTTTCATAACGACTCGAAAACGCCCTCCAGCTTCGCACTGCCCCTGAGCGCTGCAATTCCCTGTGCATGAGCGGAGTAAAAGCCGCCTTCAATCGGGTCTCTGTTTTGGTTTTAAAATAAGCAGTTGCGGCATCATCCGGGCCCTTCCATATGCGCTGAACATCGGCAAAGCGCATTTCACGTATCGCATCAAGAAAAATGGGCTTGGCCAGCGGCGCTGCCGTTTCCGCCGCCCGATTGATGCGACGTTGCAAGTCCTCAGCATAAGAACCCATGCCGGCCTGCTGCAAAAGCCTGGCCGGATGCTGCCATTTCTCAGGCAAGGGAATACGAATGCGTGCATTCTTCCAGTAACCGTTCGTATGACCAATCCGCTGTACCGCTCTGGCCGTGCTCTTCTCAAGCGCCTGTTTCAGGCCTGCCTCAATATCCTTCCGGCTTGACGCTGCCACCGAAGAAATATCGCCTGCCTGTAAAGCCTTGCCCGCATCTTCAAATAAGTCATCGAGAAGGCCGGCTACAGCGGTTCCCGGCATCATCAATATCAGCACCATCCACGAACTTAAAACCGGATGGCGATATATGCCCGACCCAGACATCAATAGCTCTTGCGGAACTCCGTGGCGTGACATTTCGGGCAAGGCGGCACACGGCCGGTCTTCTTGAAATGCATTTCATGGCCACATGCCTGACAGGTCAGCGTACCGGCACTGGTGATCTCACCCGAACGGCAGCTGATCACCTTCTGAGTCTTTTCAGCCGCGCTCGACAATGCCGAACCAGCCATATTCAACAATGCTGACAGGGATGACAATGCCCCCGCCCCAACCCGCGACGGATTCAGTTTTTCCCGGGCTTCGGCACGCATGCTGGTTGCAACCTGGGCAAAATCACGTTCAAGAAATGTCTTCAGATTTTTCCCCTGTTCTTCACTAAAGGCCCCGGCTGCGGTCAACTGCTGGCGCGCCTTTTCCATGGTGGCCTGTGCCATCTCGGCACTCTTTTCAGCACCAGCCTCAAACAACTCCTTGAACCGGGCAGCCAGTTGATCGTATTGATCCTCTGCTGAACCGGCAGCGCCATCCACGCGATCCATATGGGCAATCACTGCATCGCCGAACTCAGAGGTAGACAGCTTGGTTGCTCCTTCCATCAGCCGGTGAAAGTCGTAGGTCACGGTTTTGGCTGCTATAGCACCATTGATGCCATGGATAACCAGATCGGCAGCTTTCTCCCATCCCATATAACGCAGCATCAGCTCGCCGGACAAGGTCATCGAAGACGGATTGACCATGTTTTTATTGGCATATTTAGGCGCTGTACCATGCGTAGCCTCAAATACTGCGTGACCGCTGGTATAATTGATGTTCGCGCCGGGTGCGATACCAATACCGCCAACCTGCGCCGCCAGAGCATCAGAGAGATAATCACCGTTCAGATTCAACGTCGCAATCACAGCGAATTCCTTCGGCCGTGTCAGCACCTGCTGCAAAGCAATATCGGCAATGGCATCTTTGATGACGATGCCGTTCGGCAATTCACACCATGGTCCGCCATCAATCTCCTGAGCGCCGAAATCGCGCTTGGCCAGCTCGTAGCCCCAGTTGCGGAAAGCGCCCTCGGTGTATTTCATGATGTTACCCTTATGCACAAGGGTCACACTCTTCAAATCATTATCGATCGCATATTGAATGGCTGAGCGCACCAGTCGCTCGGTACCCTCTTTGGATACCGGTTTCACACCTATACCGCTGCTTTCCGGAAAACGAATTTTCGCCACGCCCATTTCATTTTGCAGGAAAGCAATGATCTTCCTGACTTCATCACTGCCTTCAGGCCACTCGATACCGGCATAGATGTCCTCAGTATTCTCACGGAAAATCACCATATCCACATCTTCCGGGCGTTTCACAGGACTCGGTACGCCGGCAAAATGTTTAACCGGACGCAGGCAAACATACAGATCCAGTGTCTGGCGGATGGCCACATTCAGGGAGCCCATACCACCGCCAATCGGCGTAGTCAGCGGCCCTTTCAGGCCAACCAGATATTCACGCATTGCATCCAGCGACTCTTTCGGCAGCCATGCATCATCACTTTTTCCGTAAAGGTTCCATGCCTTTTCGCCGGCATAGACTTCCATCCAGGAAATCCTGCGTTTGCCGCCATAAGCCTTCTCAACCGCCGCATCAAGCATGGCCTGTGTTGCCTTCCAGATATCAGGGCCAATGCCATCGCCCTCAATAAATGTCACAATCGGCTGATCAGGCACATTCAGCTTGCCGTTATCACCCATGGTAATCTTGTCGCCCTTTACGGGCACGCTGATTTTATCGAACGCCATGATAGGTCTCCATTTTTATTACCTGGTCTACTTGGATTGTTGCGCCTTCTGCTGTTTGATGCGGGCCGCCTTCTGGGCATCACGCCGCGCCTTCAGCGCCTGGCTACGGGCGTGCTCATAATGCTCCTGACGAATCGCTTCAGCGGCTTCTTCGAGTGCACGCTCAGCACTCTGCAAGTACCGATCGGATGCATCCGAATGGCCGGGCAGTTCGCTGGCTGTTTTTACAGCCGACCGTGCATCGGCCATTTCCTGCGCCGGCGGTTTAAGCATACAGGCCGGCAACAGCAGCAACAGAACGACAGCACATAGTCTCATGCCTAGTATATTCGAACGAGTTGCTGCAAATGTCAAAGGGGAATTGAAGCGCAAAAACTTGTCAGGATTCGCTGATCGTTCTGCGCTTGCGCAGGCCCAGCTCCTTCCACTGCTCATCCGACACATCGCTGGGTGCTTCCGACATCGGGTCCGCTGCCTTCTGCGTCTTCGGAAAGGCAATCACATCGCGAATCGAGTCCACACCCGCCATCAGGGACAGCACGCGATCCAGACCGAATGCCAGACCACCATGCGGTGGCGCACCATACGTCAGCGCCTGTACCAGGAATCCAAACTTGGCCTCAGCCTCATCATCGGAAATCGCCAGCGTCTTGAATACCCGCGCCTGAACTTCCGGGCTGTGGATACGTATCGAACCACCACCGATTTCCGTGCCGTTCCAGACCAGATCATATGCCTGTGAACGCATATTCAGAGGATCAGTCTCGAGCTTGTCGAGGTCTTCATCGTAAGGTGCGGTAAAGGGATGATGCAGCGCCTCCGGACGTTTCTCATCGGCATTCCAGGCAAACATCGGGAAATCAACCACCCATACAAAGCGATGATCGTCTTCGGCCACCAAACCGAGATCATGGCCCAGTTTCACGCGCAGATGACCAAGCGCATCATTGACGATCTTGGCATCACCGGCACCGAAGAACAGTACATCGCCATTTTCCGCGTCGCAGGCCTGCAGCAGCTCCCTGAGCACATCCTCGGGCAGGAACTTCACAATCGGGGATTGCAACCCGTCCGGCAGGCTGTCCTTATCATTCACCTTGATCCACGCCAGACCCCGGGCACCGTAAATACTGACAAACCTGGTATAGTCATCAATCTGCTTGCGCGAAAGCTTGCTGCCCTCGGGTACACGGATCACCTTGACAAGGCCTCCGTTATCCGCCGGCTCACGGAACACCTTGAATTCAACCTTGCGCATCAATTCGGTAACATCGATGTGCTCCAGGCCAAAGCGCACATCCGGTCGATCCAGGCCGTATCTGTCCATGGCCTCGGCATACGTAATGCGCGGAAACACCTCGGGCAGATTAATGCCGACGCCGGCCTCGAACATCGAGCGCAGCAGACCTTCGGCCACCGCCATCACCTCGTCCTGGCTGACAAAGGACATCTCAATATCCACCTGAGTGAACTCCGGCTGACGGTCAGCACGAAGATCCTCATCCCTGAAGCAGCGGGCAATCTGATAATAACGATCCATGCCCGCGACCATCAGCAACTGTTTGAAAATCTGCGGGCTTTGTGGCAGGGCATAAAAAGAACCCGGATACACACGTGACGGCACCAGATAATCACGCGCGCCTTCAGGTGTTGATTTGTTCAGGATAGGGGTTTCAATCTCGAGAAACGCCTGACTGTCGAGATAATTGCGCGCGGCGTGTGTCACCCGGTGCCGAAGCTGCATATACGACTGCATCACCGGTCGTCGCAGATCCAGATAACGATACTCCAGACGATGCTGCTCACCGGTATCGCAATCGTCCTCAACCATAAACGGCGGTGTTTCAGAGCGGTTCAGCACATTGATGGAAGAGGCTTTCACCTCAATCGCCCCGGTCGGAAGCTTGTCATTAACCGTCTCATCACTGCGGGCAATGACCTCGCCCACGACTTCGATCACATCCTGCTGGCGCAGCGAGTGGGCAAGCCGATGCACATCGGCGGTATCGGGATGCACAACAACCTGCACCAAACCGCTGCGATCGCGTACATCAATAAAAACCACGCCGCCATGATCGCGGTTGGTTTGCGCCCAGCCATTAAGCCGAACCTCCTGACCAATATGAACAACCCTGAAATCTCCGCAATGCGTACGTGGCAACATCATCCACTACCTCCAAACCGATGCAGGTGCGTCAACACGCTCATCCTGCTCAAACGGAGGCGCACGCTAGCGGCAGGCATCAATCAGGGCAAAGAAAGACTGCGCCCTGCCCGGCTCATCTCTAGGCTACCTCCAACTGATCCAAACCTCCGCTTCAGCGGCATATGGCATCCATGCCTGCAACAAGGACAGATTTAACGCGTTCAATGACCGGATCAGGTGTATAAAAATGTGCTGACAGACGGATATTACCGCCGCGAAGGGCACAGACCACCCTCTTGCCCATCAGATACCGGTACAGTTTTCCATGCCCTTCCGGATCAAGGCCGTCTACCTGCAGACTGACTATTCCCGACTGCCGTTCGGGGCGCTCGCTGCTCATCAGCAACAAGCGACCATCCTGCTGTATCCACTGGCGTAAGCCGGCTGTTTTATGAGTCACAAGCGCTTCGATGTGCCTGATGCCCACCTGTTCAAATAACGACAGGCTGGCGTGCAAAGCCTGAATAGCCACCTGATTCGGACTACCCGGTTCAAAGCGCCGTGCCGATCTGGCCGGCTGCCACTGAGTCGCGTCAAAATCTCCCGGGGATGCCACCATATGCCAGCCATATTGCTGTAAGCGAAGCTGCTCGCGAGCTCCGGGGTGCGAATAAAACAGGGCCAGGCCTTCGGGCCCCAGCATCCATTTATGTGCATCGGCAACAACAAAATCGGCATGATAAAGCTGGGCATCAAACTGAAGTGCGCCAATGCTTTGAATCGCATCAATACAGAACAGTACATCATGCCGGACACATGCACGCCCCAGACACTCGAGCTCCAGTCGGAATCCGGAGGAGAACTGCACAGAGCTGACACTGAGCAGCCGGGTTCGATCATCCATGAGCGCTTCAATAGCGCCCTCCGGGTCGGTCTCTACTTCCACATCCACCAACCGAAGTTCAACGCCCTTATCCTTCAACGTCTCCCACACCATACGGTTGGAAGGAAATTCCTGCTTCGCCGAAATAACATTATCGCCGCGCTTCCAGTCCAGCCCCATAGCAACCAGTGACAGTCCCTCGGATGTATTCTTGAGCAGCGCAATATCATGCTCGGATTCCGCATGAATCATGCGGGCCAGCTGCCGCCGAAGCTCCGCCTCGGTCTGCATCCAGCGTGGATAGTCGGCAGCCCCCCGGTGCATGTTTTCATCGGCAAAAGCCTTCACTGCCTCCGCCGTGCGGCGCGGCCACACGCCGACAGCTGCATGATTCAGATAGGAAATATCCGGATCAAGCGGGAATTCATCCTGCCATAGAGCATCCCGGTCACTGGACATGTAACGATCAATCCCGGAAATTGGTAAAGGACAGGGGGCGATTAGTATCCATGCCGCGCACCAGTGCCATTACCGCCTGCAACTCATCGCGTTTTTTGCCGCTGACACGCACCTGTTCACCCTGAATAGATGCCTGAACCTTCATTTTCTCATCCTTGATCTTTTTGACAATTTTCTTGCCCAGCTCCGTACTTACCCCCTGTTTGATTCGAATAAGCTGCCGCTTGGTGCCACCGCTTGCATCCTCCGGTTCGTCGTACTCCAGACATGATGGCTGAAGTTTCCGGCGCACCAGTTTGGCACGCAGGATTTCGGTCACGGTATTGAGTTTGTTGATATCATCGCCCACCACCGTGATGCTGTGATCGGCGAGTTCGATGCTTGCCTTGCTGTCCTTGAAGTCATAGCGGGTAGTGATTTCCTTGACCACCTGATTAACCGCATTATTCATCTCCTGCATATCTGTTTCACTAACAATATCAAAGCTTGGCATGGTATCTTTCTCCTCGGAATATGGAGAGCCATGTCCGCCACCGCTCCCCGCTCAATGCTTTCACAAACCGCCAGCCGTTCCGGAACCGGGGCCTGCAAGAGCCCGCTTAACGTGATTCAGGGCACGGAACAAAACGCTGTGAAAGCAAAATCTTGCCGACTTCGTCTTTGACAAGCAATCCACCAGGCTTAATCATGCGACTGAAAGGAAAGCCATCACCATCAAAGGAGCCAATACTTGCCAGAGGCCTTTCACAAAGATTTCTCGGATCGCAACAGCGTACGCAGCAATCGACGTGTACGTTCCCTGCGCCAGCGGCACAGGCGTGCGAAACCATTCTTTGTCGCCCGCCTTCCATCTCCGGGCTGGTTCCCGCTGATCGGGGCTGCAGGCGGGTTTGCGTTCATCCTGATTCTGGTATCCATCGCCGGGCATCCGGTTGATGCAAAGGTGGATGAGACCTTATCCCTGATACAGGAAGAGTGGCTAAAGCCCGGCTTCCCTGATCATCCGGCCGCAGCCCCGAAGATGATAAACACACGCCTTAAGGAAGGTGACAGCAGTATATCTGCTCTGGAACGCCTCGGTTTTGATGCACCAACCGCGCATCGAATGATTCGCAAAGCCAAGCCGGTTTATTCACTGGCCAGGGTGCAGGCAGGGCACCATTTTGAACGCATTGATGGCCTGTCGGGTATCGATGTATATTACCATATTGATGGCCTGACACGCCTGCATCTGCACCGTGCATCGGCCAGCGATGACTGGCAGGCCAGCCTTAGTACCCGCAAAACCATCACGCGCCAGCATATCGCATCTGCCAGCATTACAGACAGCCTGTTCGCTGCTGCCGCCGCCGCCGGACTTGATGATCGCACCACGATGAATCTGGTGGATATCTTTGCCTGGGATATCGATTTCGCCCGCGATATCCGCAAGGGCGACAGCTTCAAAGTACTCTATGAAGAACGCTTTGACGATACAGGCTCACTGCTTGGCAGTGTCATTATGGCAGCCGAATTCATCAATCAGGGCAAATCATTCAAAGCCGTACGCTACGAACAGCTGGATGGTCAGATACATTATTTTACCCCGAATGGAAAAAGCATGCGTAAAGCCTACCTGAAGGCACCGGTAAAATTCTCACGCATTTCATCGCGTTTTCAGGTACATCGCAAACATCCTGTACTGGGCTACACCCGTGCCCATCGAGGTGTGGATTATGCGGCTCCTTCAGGCACGCCGATCCGCGCCATTGGTGATGGCCGGATAGAGTTTGCCGGCTGGAAAGGCGGTTATGGGCGCTTTGCGCTGATTCGCCATACCAACAGCAATCATACGACAGCTTACGGGCATATGCGTGCCTTTGCCCGTGGTATCAAAAAAGGCAAGCGCATTCGACAGGGCCAGATCATCGGCTATGTCGGCATGACGGGCCTTGCTACCGGCCCACATCTGCACTTCGAATTCCGCCTGCGTGGTCGGGCAGTAAATCCACTGACCATTAAACGCGCTCCTGCCAAACCGATCTCAAGCAGTGAAATTGCACGTTTTCAACAACAGACTTCGCCGCTACTGTCGCAGCTGCAGGAATTGAGTTCCAATCCGGCTTGGAGCTGAGATTGGTCAGTATCATCCTGACCCCAATCCACAGCACTGGAGAATGAATGTGAACCCATCGTCGGACGTCTGGCTGGATAAGGCCCGCAAGGTACTCGATATCGAAATCGCTGCGCTGCAAGCCCAGAAAGACGCGCTTGGAGAGCCTTTCACCCGGGCCGTGGATACTGTTTTACAGCTCGACGGAAGGCTCGTTGTTGTCGGCATGGGTAAATCCGGCATTATTGCCAAGAAGATTGCCGCCACCTTTGCCTCAACCGGCACCCCTGCCTTCTTTGTACATGCCGCCGAGGCTCAACATGGTGATCTGGGCATGATTACCGGCCATGATGCAGTTCTGGCATTATCACATAGTGGTGAAACAGCCGAAGTATGCGGTCTGCTTCCCGAAATCCGACGCCGTGGAGCAAGCGTCATCGCTATTACCGGCAATGAGCATTCCACGCTCGCACAACATGCCGATATCGTATTGCACATCCCTGTCACACGTGAAGCCTGCCCGCTGAATCTTGCGCCTACCGCATCAACCACCGCCACCCTGGTGCTTGGCGATGCTCTGGCCGTTGTGGTGCTTAAACACCGCGGCTTTAAAGAAGAGGATTTCGCCCGGGTGCACCCGGCCGGCAGTCTCGGGCGTAAGCTTTTAAAGGTTTCCGATGTCATGCATCAGGGCGACGAACTGCCGATGGTGGATGCGGATGCGCCATTAAAAACAGCGATCATGACCATGAGCAGCCACCGCCTCGGCATTACCGGAGTCATGGACAATGGTGCGCTGAGCGGCTGCCTGAGTGACGGCGACCTGCGCCGTATTCTGGAAACGGGTGAGGTGGACATGAATGCCCCGGCACATCAGTTCATGCATACAGAGCCCATGCAGATTGAAGCCGAAAAACTGGCCAGTGATGCACTCCGGCTCATGGAGGAACATAAAATCATGGTGCTGTTCGTGCGAAATGATGAGGGGCGTATCGTGGGTATTGTCCATATGCATGACCTGCTGCAGGCAGGCATCGCATGAATACCGCAGCAAAACAATATCGCGGCTTTCATTTCCCCTTTGCCAGGGCAAAAGACATCCGCATGCTCATTCTCGATGTTGATGGTGTCATGACAGACGGCTCTATCATCATGGACAAGCATGGCGATGAACTGAAAGCATTTAATGTGCGTGACGGGCATGGCATCAAGTTATTGCAGCGGGCCGGGATTGAGGTGGCCATTATAACGGGAAGATCCTCCGATGTGGTGGCTGCACGCGCCAGAGATCTGGGAATCAAACATGTCATTCAGGGGTGTCTGAACAAGGCGGAAGGCATGGCAAGCCTTGAGCAGACAAGCGGCATTGCCGCTGAACATTGCGCCATGATGGGAGATGATGTGCTTGATCTGCCGCCCATGTACAGCTGTGCCTTGAGTCTCACTCCACATGATTCACATGCCGCTGTACAAGGCTATGCAGACTGGATTTCTGACTTCAATGGTGGCCGGGGAGCCATCCGGCAGGCAGCCGAGGGACTCATCCTCGCCGCCGACCAGTGGCAGGAAGTGATTGCCAGCCGGTATCATGTCGCCCCTGCCGACTGCGGCTGGAAAAACTCCTGACATTTGATGCAGCAGCGAAGATGGACAACCGTCAAATGGGCCGCCCTGGCTACATCATTGACCAGCATCATGCTGGCCGGCGTACTGATGTGGCAGGCAGGACCACCATCACCCACCGAAACACCGGTAGATCAGGCATCCGGCCAGACCCAGGTGGAAAGTCCGGTCATTGTCGAACGCAATAATGGACGTGTTATCTGGCAACTCCGGGCTGGCGAGGCAAAACAGCAACTGAATGGCCAGATGCACCTGACCAAGCCGGAGCTCATACTGTTCACCGAATCAGGCAGCAGTATCCCTATCCACAGCCAGCAAGCCTGGTTTGACCCGATCCGGCGCAATATACGTTTTGAAGACAAGGTGAGCGTATTGTATCAAACTTGGCATTTACGCTGCGGGCGCTTGGTCTATAACAGCCGCAAGGATACCCTGGTCATTCCCGGGAGATTCACATTAAAGGGGAAAAGTATGAAAGCCAGCGGTAAAGCCATGCGCATTGACCGTTCCACTGAACGACTCTTTGTCGATGGAGGCATCCGTATTGACGATCAGGCTCCCGAGTGGACAGGATCGGGTTCATGATCATCCGAGTGTTAAGCCTTGCGTGCATGCTGCTGGTGCCGGCTTTGACCCACGCCGGGGCATTGCATATAGAATCCAGACACATGCTGCTGGATCACAAAAAAAGCCAGGTCAAGTTTACCGGTCAGGTTTTGTTAACCCGTGATGATTTTCGACTGCAATGCGACAAACTGATTGCCCATTATCGTGAAGGCCATCAGCAACTGGAAAAGGCCGAGGCCTATGGCCATATACGTATGCGACGGGGCAATGCCTATGGTGAATCGGATGAAGCCATGCTGGACCAGATCAAGGGAACATTGACCCTGACAGGCCACGCTTTCATTGAGCAAAATGGCAGCCGCATTGAAGGCAAAACCATCACGCACCAGATAAACAGGCAGCAGACTACCGTCACCACGGGTAAACATGGTCGAACACGCATGATCCTCGAGTCCAGCGATTCACAGCCCGGCCCGGCGGCTCCAGATCAGCAGCCATGAGCACTGTGCATCATCTTTCAGCGCGCGGACTATGCAAAAGTTACCGCAACAAGCAGGTGGTCAATGGCGTCGATCTGGATGTCTTTTCGGGTGAATGCATCGGTCTGTTAGGCCCCAATGGAGCAGGCAAAACCACAAGCTTCTATATGGTGTGTGGACTCATTGCAGCCGATGCAGGGGAAGTATCGCTGGATGATAAAAATATCACCCGCCTCCCCATGCACATGCGTGCCAGAAGCGGCATTGGTTATCTGCCGCAGGAGGCCAGCATTTTCCGTAAACTCACAGTGCGTGAGAATCTGCTGGCCATCTTCGAAACACTGGGTCTGCCCGATGTTCAAATCGAAGAAGAACTGGAGGCGTTGCTTGTAGAGCTTGGCATTGAAGGGGTGCAGCATCAGAAGGCATTCACCCTTTCCGGCGGCCAGCGGCGACGCACAGAAATTGCCCGGGCACTGGTCACCAAGCCCCGATTCCTGTTGCTGGATGAGCCTTTCGCCGGGGTTGACCCGATTGCAGTCGAGGATATTCAAGCCATTATTGCCGACCTGAAAAGCAAGGGGATTGGCATACTGATTACTGACCACAATGTACGCGATACGCTATCGATCTGTGATCGTGCCTATCTTATGAGCGCCGGTGAGATTATTGTGCAGGGGACAGCAGATGAGATTGTCGAACACCCGGATGCCAGGCGTCTTTACCTTGGCGAAAGCTTCTCCATGTAATGGAACGACAAGTGATCCATGCCACCGATTTCACCCTGTCCCCGCGTATCATGCGACGATTAATCGCCGCGGAGGTTTCACGGATTGACTAACCATACACCGAAACAGACCATCATTGTTGCCATCACAGGCGCTTCAGGTTCTGCCTATGGGTTGCATTTAATCCGGCGACTTGCCGAACTGGATATCAGGCAACGCATACTGCTTTCCGATGCGGCCCGTGTGGTATTGAAACAGGAGGCCGATCTTGAACTTCCCGAAAAACCGGATGCCTGCGCCCTGGCCCTGGCAAAACATCTGGGTATTCCCCGGGAAGGCCTGCATTGCTACGGGGTGAAGGACTGGTTTTCGCCCGCCGCATCCGGCTCGGCCGGCATTCGGCACATGGTGATCATCCCCTGCTCAATGGGCACGCTGGCACGTATTGCCATGGGAGCATCTGATAATCTTATTGAGCGTGCAGCCGATGTGATTCTCAAGGAACGCCGACAGCTGATACTGGTGCCTCGTGAAACACCGCTATCCAGCATTCATCTGGAAAACATGCTAAAGTTGTCGCATATGGGAACGCATATTATTCCGGCCATGCCGGGTTTTTATCATCGGCCTGAATCACTGGATGAACTGATTCATTTCATGGTGGACCGGGTCATTGACCAGCTAAGTTGTGACAATCCGGAGGCCCGACGTTGGGGAAACTGATCAATATGAGGCTGCTGTACATTTGCCTGCTTCTACTTCTTCCCGGCTGCGCAATCGTGCCCGTGATTGCCGCCATTCCAAGCGCCATTGTCGAGCCTGTTTTCGGCCAGTTCGGTAGCCAGGAGCGTAGCCTGGCCATTTCCATGCGAACGGCGCTGGTAGCCACGCAGCAAAGTCTGCTTGATATGAAGCTGAGCGTTGATGTGCTTGAAATTGATAAGGATGGATACAACATCGTCTTTGGCAATGACACGCTATCGGGCGGCATTGAACTGCGGCGGCAGACTGAAAAACTGACCACCATCGAGGTAAAGGTCACAACAAGTACCCGCGAAGAGTCGGTTGAAACAGCAGTGCTTGACCTGATTGAAGGAAAAGCCGGAAGGATAAGCAAACATCAACGCTTTAATTTTCGCGGCTATCATAACCTCCGCAAGCGCCCTGACCTGAGCGCGGAAAAAGTCGGCTGGTACCGACCCGGCGCACTACTTGCAGCGAAAAAATACCACAGACAACCTGAATGGCTGAAATTGAAATTACCCTCAGGACATTATGCCTTTCTCAAGGGCAGTATTCAAAAACATAAATAATACAGCAAGCTCGAGGTAGAATATGACAAACTCCAATCAGGCACTGGACGATATAGCTGAAAAAATTGCGGCCGGCATTCAAATGCTGGGCGGCGTCAAGCAGGGGGCGGAAGCTCAGGTGCGAAGCATTGTCGAGAGCGCACTATCACAGTTTGACGTGGTTACCGATGAACGCATGCAGGTGCAGGAAGCCATGCTCGGCAAGGCAAGACAGGAACTCGAATCGCTTGAAGCCCGAGTTGCCGAGCTTGAAGCCCGGCTAAAGCAGTATAAGTAGTGCTGGCACGCCTCGCATCCGCCAGTATTCGCGGCCTGGATGCCGAGGCTGTGGATGTTGAGGTTGATCTTTCACGAGGTCTGCCAAGCTGGAATATGGTCGGGCTTCCTGAAGCCGCGGTGCGCGAAGCGCGCGAACGGGTGCGCTCGGCTGTAGTCAATGCCGGATTCGAGTTCCCTCTGCGCCGCATCACGGTCAATCTGGCCCCTGCCGACCGCAAAAAAGACGGCTCCCATTTCGACTTGCCGGTTGCTATCGGTCTGTTGCTGGCCTCCGGTCAGCTATCCGCAGACAAATCCCGTCAGGCCGGCAACCCCCTGCCGTTTCTGATCGGAGAGCTGGCACTGGATGGTCGCATTCATGCCGTCAATGGAGTGCTGTCTCTGGTTCTGTTTGCCCGCGCACAACATTTCAAAACCGTGATTATTCCCGAGGACAACGGGGATGAAGTGGCTGCAGTGGACGGTATTACGATTCTCACGGCCCGGCATTTACTCGATGTTTCCGGCTACCTGATAGGAAAACATATACTCAAGCCTGTCAAAGCATCCGCTTTTTCGATCAGGGAAGATGAACATGGTTCTGATATGGCTGATGTCAGAGGGCAACAACAGGCTCGCCGTGCATTGGAGATTGCTGCAGCAGGTGGACACCACCTGCTCATGACAGGATCACCCGGCGTGGGTAAAAGCATGCTGGCCCAGCGGCTACCGGGCATCATGCCGCCGCTTACCCGGGCTCAGGCTCTTGAAGTCACCCGCATCTACAGCGTATCCGGCGATCATTCCCGGCCGCCGATGTCCACGCGCCCGCCACTGCGCCAACCCCATCATTCCGCCTCCGATGTGGCTATCATTGGCGGCGGCTCGAATCCAAGACCGGGAGAAATATCCCGAGCCCACCTCGGCATTCTGTTTCTCGATGAGATGGCCGAATACAGGCGTCAGGTATTGGAAACCCTGCGTCAACCGCTGGAAGATGGTCGCGTCTGCATTGCCCGCGCTGCCGATACGGTTGAATACCCGGCCCGATTCCAGCTTGTAGCCGCCATGAACCCCTGCCCCTGCGGCTATCTTGGCCATCCATCCAAAGCCTGCCGTTGCTCCGGCTCGCAGGTGCGCCGTTATATGGCAAAAATATCCGGCCCCCTGCTGGATCGCTTCGATCTGCGTGTAAATGTACCTCCCGTGGAGCGGGAGGAGCTTGCCTCAATGCAGGCGGGTGAGGCATCCGACGTAATTGCTCTGCGTGTGCAAGCGGCACGGAACATTCAATATCATCGCCTCGGTGAAGGAAACATCAATGCCCGCATGAATAACAAGGATATTGAGCGCTTTGCCAACCCTGATGAACAGGGACGCAAATTGCTGGATCAGGCCATGCAGCAGTTTTCACTTTCGGCGCGCAGTTATCATCGTATCCTGAAGGTGGCGCGTAGTATCGCTGACCTGGATGCCAGTGCCGATATTTTATCCCGGCATATTGCCGAAGCGCTGCAATACCGAGGCGAAGAAGTCATATCCATATAAACGGATTCCGCCATCAAATCAGCCGTGCATGCCCCTTTGCGGCAGTCCAGCCTGACATTTATTGTCACTCATGTATAAAGTCCCCGTAATATGCATCACAGAAACTGGCACGGCCCTTGCTTTAGTATTGGTACTTATCGATCCAAGGATGGACGACATAAGCAAAAACAAAGGAGAAACATCATGATGAATCTTGTTAAAACCAAAACTGAAAAGGGCTTCACGCTGATTGAGCTGATGATCGTGGTAGCTATTATCGGTATTCTGGCTGCTATCGCAATTCCGCAGTTTGCCAGCTATCGCGTGAAGGCATTCAACTCTGCCGCCAAGGCTGATCTGCATACTGCACAGACCGTGTTCGAGGTGTTCTTTAACGACAACGATCAGTATCCGAATGCTGTGACTGCAGATACCGGTTCGCTGAGCTTTACGGATGGCGGATCCGCCAGCGTCAGCTTCAACACCTCTAAAACAGTGTTCTTTGCCAGTAAGGCCGGCGCCAACAACCAGACCTATTCTGCTGCTACCAAGCACACTTCCGGTTCGGGCCTGTATACTGCTGACAGCAATACCCCGACTCAGCTTGAGACAATTGATGAAGCCACCAAGGGTACTGCACTTACCAACGCCGACGTACCTGCCGCACCGTAATTGGCAAGCCATTGCCTGTTTAAATCTAAAAAGGGAGGGCTAATGCCCTCCCTTTTTATTTTCACACCCCTAGAGCTATGAAATGAAGATGACTGCCATCAGTATCAACCAGTTGAAAAAAACGTACCGGAGTACTGTGGTCGTGGATCAGGTCTCTTTTGATCTCCACCATGGAGAGGCGCTGGGGTTGCTCGGGGCCAACGGAGCCGGCAAGAGCACCATGATCAAATGCATGCTCGGGCTTGTCATGACGGATCAGGGAACTGTCAAGTTCTCCGCCCAACCACCAGCTTACCTTCCTGAAAACCCGCAATTGCCACTATCCCTTTCCGCCATGGACCTGATACAATTCAAATGCGCCTCCCTGGGCATGGAATGCAGTCATGCTGAAAACACGCTGAATCAACTGGGGCTGCCCCCGGCAAAGCATCACTCTCTGTTGAGAACCTACTCCAAAGGCATGCGCCAACGTGCGGCGCTGGCATTCGCCCTGTGTGGTAAACCGGCATCCATCTTGCTGGATGAGCCTATGAGCGGCCTGGATGCGCTTGGCCGTGCGGAGGTCCTGACCCTGTTAAAGCAGCGTAAACAAGCAGGTATGGCATGCCTGATGTGCAGTCATATTGTCCCCGACATGGTTCAGTTATGTGACCGAATCCTGATTATGGCACATGGAAAAGCATGCGAAGAGATTGTTCTGTCAGAGCATTCCATGCAGCAGGTTGCGTTGCTTGAAGAAAGACTGGCCTACTGGCAGGTCGAGGCATTGCCATCATGATAGAGCGCTCCTTTTCCTCCCTGGCATGGCTTACCTTCAAGGATCTGTCAGGCCATCGAACATATCGCCTGTCCCTGCTTGCCGTATTGCTAATCCCCTGGTTTCTCATGGTGCCGGCATCACTGTTTCTTATTGATATGGGCAAGGTGCTTCTGGACATGCTGTTCACCGGCCTGCATGGCTGGCTCTTTGCGTACATCTTTTTTATTGCCACCCCGATGATCGCACGGGATATCGAGCTTGGCATTGCAAACATTTTTCTCACCCTGCCCATGCGTCGAACCACCTACTACGGGGCTCGCTTTATTGGCCTTCTGGGCGGCATGATCCCATTGTTTACGCTCTACCTGCTCTCTTCCCTGTTGACCATATTCTGGGCCAGCCATGCATGGCAAGGCTATATACCCAACACCCTTTGGCTATCAGGCATGGAGGGAATGCTGTTAATCTGCCTGCCATATATCAGCCTTATGGGCATCCTTTTCCTCATCGCATCCCGGGCCACCGGAGCGGCAGAAATAAGCGTATTTCTCGTGGCCGTCTGGATACTGTGCTGGAGCATCCCTCCCGTGCTGGAGGCTTTGCAACACCCCGATGTATTGTCAAAAACATCCCCCTGGCTCGTTGCCTTGCTGGAAACAGTTCATCAGTTTCTTCCGGATCTGACCAGCAGCCAGATATCCCTGAGGCTGGCCCATGAACTGCCCCTGGATATAGGACAGGTGCTGGGCTATTGCGCCCAGCACCTGTCCTATACTACGCTGGCGTGGCTTACCGGCGCGGTGCTCTTCATTAAACGGGATTTAAGTTGAATAAACTTTTACCGGCCATGCTTGTCCTTGCACTAATCATTGCATGGGGCCGCTCTACCCAGTCGGAAGTCACCCACATCATGGAATCAGGCACATGGTCCGAGTCCAGCGTGTTGTGGCATAAGGCGTCGGCAGGTTCGTTGCCGGGCTTGGGGGCCGACCTGGCCATCCTGAATGTATTCAATATTTATGCCCAAGTCACCTCCGGTAAACAGAGCGGGGAAACGTGGAAGATGGCACTTTTGGATAAGCTGCACATTGCGCAGTCACTTGACCCTTATTTCAATGACACATACCGACTAACTGAAGGCCTGCTGGCCTATGAGGCAGGCAAATTTGATAAAGCCATTGATATACTAGCTGCCAGCGTACCATTTCTTCATCAATATGAGCCCCTGATGGTTGCCGCATTCATTGCCCATCAGGATATCCATGATCAGCAACTTGCTGCCTCACTGGCCCGGCAGGCTGCAATGCAACCGGATGCTCCCCCGCTTGCACTTTCTTATGCAGCCAAACTCACAAGCAAAGCTGCCGGATGCAGGTTTGCCATCGCGTTTCTACAGGCGCGCATCAATGTGACCCCCATCACATACCGACAACATATTCTAAATAAAATAAAGAAAATAAGGGAGGGGGAAGCATGCCAGCAAGAAATCGCGGATTCACTTTGATTGAATTGATGATTGTCGTGGCCATCATCGGAATTCTGGCCTCCATTGCCCTGCCGGCCTTCAAGGCATATCGAGAGCGCGCGCACAATGCGGCAGCTATTGCCAATATTTATCACCTGTTCCTGTTTGAGAATCAATTTTTTAATGATAATGCTGTATTTGTTCCCGTTGCGGTTGCAGACAAAGATACTAACGGGGTAATCTCCAAAAATGTTACACTTCCAGACAGCAGTGTAGTCCTCTTCGAGGTAAGAGCTCTGTCCTACGACGTGGACCTTGCCGGCAAAACTGATGCCAGCAAACAAACGATCATCGTTGGAGGGAAACATCATGCAAGCACCTCCATGATTGCCATTGATCTTGAAGACAAGAATTACCATATCACGCCCAAGTCAGGGAGCTTTACCGCCGGAGACCTCCCTGCACCAAGCTTCGCAAAGAATCTGGCCTCTTGGCCTACATTCTGACCAGTCATTCCGATTATTTTATCAATTCAATTGTTCTTCGATGTATCCCGCGCCCGTCCTGAACATTAAACTCAGCTCAGTTGTGTATATGCTTGTACTGCTTAGTCCATGCATCTACCCGGGATATTTTCCTTTTGATGTAAACATACTCCTTGCTATTGGAACTGCATGGATGTTTGTTGCCAGTATGCTGTTGCAATGCCAGCGTTTCCGCCTGCCGATCTGGCCGCTTTACTTTTTTCTGGCTATCGCACTGGTTCAAATATCCCTGTTTGTTTCCGACTCATTGCTGGCGGCACATGGCTGGGCACTGCAGTTCTGGCTGTATGTTTCCACATTTCTTGTGTTTTTTGTTGGGGTAAACACCTCGATTTCCGATTTAACCCGCTGGATGTCCATCTATATATCCATCAGCATATTCTGGCTCGCTACAGGCTGGCTGGTCTGGCTGGGTGGAACATCCGGCCAACACCTTGATCTGGGTAATTTCACCTTTGCCATGGCTCCTGCGATGAAACTGGCCGGCCCTTTCAATCAGGGCAACATCTTCGCTGCGGGTATTGGCATGGCATGGATATTTGCCCATTGGCTATTGCTGAAACACCGCAGTTGGCTGGCGCAGCTGGCCGTCGTCATGCTAACCGCCGGCCTGTTTGATACACTGTCTCGAGGCGCATGGCTGGCTTTCATACCATGCCTGGCCATGATGCTTTATGCTTTTCGCTCCGAGCCGGGAAAAACAGGCATGCGGCTTTGCTCCCTGTGGACTCTGGGACTTATCATTGGAGGCATTACATTCACCCTGAGTCAGCCCGAGTCATATGAAAAAGGATTTCTGGCAATTGCAGGTGGTGCGGCCGCCTCCCTGGAGGCACGGCTACTGATATGGAGCAGTGCCCTGATCATTTTCCTTAACCATCCAGTCACAGGCTCCGGATGGGGACAATTTGCCAACCAGTTCTGGTTTGCAAAACCTGAAGCAACAGCCCATATGGAATATCTCATGGGACATGCTCCAGTGCTGCCTTCAACGGTATTAAGTGCGCACAATCTAACCCTTCAGCTTATCTCCGAAGGTGGGATGCTGCTATGCGTTGGTATCATTTCGGGCTTATGTTTCTATGTGGCGAGAATCCGGAAACTTATGAACCGTTGCTCGCCACGCCTGCCTTTTGCGCTGGCCGCATTAGGTTTTTTCATTCAAGCTCAGATAAATGTGAGTTATTCGGCTGCAGCATTATTGATATGCGCATCATTTTTTTCAGGCATCGCCATGGCCCCATGGCTAAAAAAAACATCACTGACGATCCGCTATCACTACCGAATGAAACCGGCGATTTTTCTGGTCGCTCTATTCATTGCAGGATTCACCGTTAAACAATCAGCTATCTGGTTTGAAACAGGTTCCATCATTCAGCAAACAAATGTTACAGATAAGGCAAGTCTTGAGTCTCTCGTAGATATTTCAAACCATCCAAGGGTTCGTGCCATCCCCTTGGCATGGCTTACCTATCAGATAGCCATGACAAGAGAACACTATCCTTTGCTTCGCTGGATATCTCCGATGCTGCTCGAATCAGCTCCAGAAATACCCTTTATTGACATCTATCAGGTTCTCTTCTACTCCCTTGCCCATTCTGGAGAGCTTCAACAGGCCTGTGAAATCGGGAAAATCATCGAACAACAGGGTTTCCCCGGAGAATTGAACAAAGATCACTACCTGGAGGCATGTTCAGGTCAGCCGATATCGACATACCACTTCGGACACTAGCTTTTATTGATGTCTACCAATCGCCATCTTGGGTTTGCATCCCAGTCAACGGGCCCATGTATATCGCTCCAGCAGTACTGGAAAGCAGCATAGGCAATCATGGCAGCATTATCAGTGCAGTAGCGTAGATCAGGCAGATGAACTGTGATCTCTCTGCCAGCAGCTTCACCCTCGAGTTGCCGACGCAAATGACGATTGGCAGCAACACCACCAGCAACAACCAGATGAGTGACATTTTCTTGATGGCAGGCACATAATGATTTTTTGACCAGCACATCCACAACCGCTATTTCAATCGATGCTGCGAGATCACACCTCATGTCTTTGGTTAAATTGCCAGCATTGCGCACAGTGTACATCACTGCCGTTTTCAGACCGGAAAAACTGAAATTCAGATTGTCCTTGTTCAGCATCGGGCGCGGCAGATCAAAGCGCGCCGCATCCCCGAATGCAGCAAGACGTGAAATCTCCGGCCCTCCGGGATAAGCAAGACCCAGCAGGCGGGCGGACTTATCAAAACATTCACCTGCCGCATCATCCAGAGTCTGCCCAATCACATGGTACTGCCCGATGCCATCCACGCGCACCAGCATCGTATGACCTCCGGAAACCAGAAGCGTGATAAACGGAAACGCTGGCAGATCACCCGTTATACCCGGCGCGAGCAAATGTCCCTCCATATGGTGAACAGGAATCACGGGAATACCATGCGCCATACCTGCGGCCTTGGCATAGGATACACCAACCAGCAAGGCGCCCATCAACCCCGGCCCCGCCGTGACGGCTATCGCATCCAGGCCCTGCCAGGCGAGATCTGCCTCGCCCAATAATGCATCCACCATCGGTGGCAAGGCAGCAAGATGTTCGCGCGAAGCAATTTCGGGTACCACCCCGCCAAAGGGGGCATGCGTTGCGATCTGGGACGCCACCCGCTCGGCAACGATACGGCCACGGCCATTTATCAACTCTCCCTGATAAATCGCTACGGCTGTTTCGTCACATGAGGATTCGATAGCGAGTACGAACAACGAAGAACCTTCTTCTCTGAAAAGTCTGATCATGAACCAGCCTGACAAGCGTAAAGAAAAATAGATATTAAACAATCATTCTGAGTCAGAAAACCACAGACTGTAGAAATTTGGTGATGAAAAGCACTGAATGAGTTGCTACCATAGTCATGATTCGTGAGAAAATCATAAGGGGGATCTATGAAACATTATATTCTTGCTGCACTGACAGCGTTTACGTTTGGTCTTTCGAGTACAGTCCAGGCCGATGAAACCATCTCCATCAAGCTCGGTTATATGATATTGTCTCCATCTGGACAGTTTGGTACAAGCACTGGTGGTGTAGTAGACACTAAGATCGACATGAAATCAGACCTTGGCCTCAACAACAGCAAACAAGCTACCGGTGAAATCGCACTTCAGTTTGGCGATTCCCGTTTGTCTTTTGGTTTTGTCCCACTGACTTTTGAAGGGGTCAGCGTTCTGAACCGCAACATCAACTACAATGGGCAAACCTTTCCCGCAGGAACCGCTGTTAACAGCTCATTCAAGGGCGATATTTACGATATCGCCTACACCTACTATCTGATCAATATGGATGACCTGCCATCGCGCGCCCAGCTGGGACTCGAAGCCTCAGCCAAGGTTGTCAAGACCAAGGGGCGCATGTCGGGAGGAGGCGTTACGACAAACAAAGATGCAACCGTTACGATTCCAACGATTGGGCTGCGCGCCCGCATTGCACTGGCCGACTTCATTGGAATATCCGGTCGGGTTGGTTACCTCGGTTATTCCGGTAACAGCTTTCTTGATGCTGATGCTCAGATTGAGTTCTCGCCTGTGCCGACGCTGGGGATTTATGCCGGCTATCGCCAGATCAAGCTGAAGGTTGATTCGTCGAATGTCTTTGTCGATGCTAAATTTCAGGGTCCATATGCCGGAGCATTTTTCCGCTTCTGACCAGGGGCCCGCTTGCTCTAAACAGGGAAAACGGGAAGTGTGAGCTTTCCGTTTTCTATTTTATCTGCATAAGTTCAGAAACCTTTGGCACTCATCTGGAGAGTTGCCATGCAGATACAGTACATTGGATATCGGGTTCGAGGCTTTTACCGATTAGCTGATTATGCCGTACGATGGGGTATGGTTAACGAGATAGCAGTATATCGATATAAAGTACTTTGTTTCTGGGAGAAGTACGGTATTGAAGCCATCATGGAAGCCTTTTCGGTTAAGCGTCGTAGCCTGTATCGCTGGAAGAAAAAGCTTCGTGAACATGGCGGTGATGTTGGCGCGCTGGCGCTAGCTTCCAGCGCTCCCAAAAGCAGGCGTAAACGGGCGTG
This sequence comes from Zetaproteobacteria bacterium, assembly GCA_021545585.1. Lineage (GTDB taxonomy): Bacteria > Pseudomonadota > Zetaproteobacteria > Mariprofundales > Mariprofundaceae > JAJRVH01. The sequence continues at coordinate 21,294 of JAJRTF010000026.1, read as the reverse complement.
GCCGAAGGCGGTGACCGATGAGATCAGACGTTTGCGCAGCATTCATCCCAATCTTGGCAAAGAGAAGATTTATCCCTTGCTTGCATCGTTCTGTCAGCATCGGAGATGCGTCTGTCCCGGCGTATCCACCATTGGTCGCATCATCGCCGATGCACCTGACAAGATGCGCCATGCCCCGCAACGCCTGAGTTCTCGCGGTAAGCCCAAGCCGGTTCGCAGCAAGCGTAAAGCCCGCAAACCCAAAGGCTTCGTGGCACAGTGGCCGGGGCATCTGATTGCCCTGGATACCGTAGAACGCATACGCGATGGCTGCCGACGTTATATCCTGACCATGGTGGATATTCACAGCCGCATGGCTTTGGCCGTGGGCACGACATCACATGCCAGCAGGGCTGCCAAAGACTTTCTGTCCATCATCCGGCATGTGTTTCCCGAACCTGTTCATGCCGTGTTATCGGATAATGGCCGCGAGTTTCAGGGCGAGTTCGCCAAAGCTCTGGAACAGACGGCCACCATCCATTGGCATACCTATCCACGCACACCAAAAATGAACGCACACAACGAGCGCTTCAACCGCACGATTCAAGAGGAGTTTGTTGACTATTACGAGGACATGCTGTTCTCCGATCCCCTCGCCTTCAACGAGCAACTGGCCGAGTGGTTGCTCTGGTATAACTGTGAACGCCCTCACTACAGCCACGGACAAATTTCTCCGCTACAATTCCTCGTTCAAAATAAGCCCGAGTGCCAAACCTACTGGACGCATACATTATCTTGCAAATTCAATGAGTTCTGCTATTCTGCTGCTGTAATACATTATTTGTTCCTGTTTATACTGTTATCAGGGGAGGCACTCAAGATGCGTTGGACATGGCTTTTCACTGGATTATTCCTCTTTGCTTCGGCAGCCATTGCTGCACCCAAAACAGCGCCACAGGCCCCTGCTGAAGATGAGGTTCCTGATGCAATGCATCATATGGTCAAGGCACCCTATATCGACTTTGCTAACCTTCGCGACCCATTTCAGTCCTATCTCACACTGGTCGCAGCGCGCGGACGCGCCGCGCTGCTGGATCGTGAACACCGGTTGAGCAACCGGGAGCGTGAAGTACTGGAGGGTTTCGATCTGGTCTCACTCAAACTTGTGGCAATCTTCAGTATGGGTGAAGACCGCGTAGCCATGATTGAAGATGCCACTGGCAAAGGATACATGGTACGCCGTGGCAACTATATGGGTAAAAACAATGGCCATGTTGAAAAGATCGATACAGACACCCTGTTTCTGGTCGAGCAGGTTCTTAACCCGGCCGGCGATATTACCGACCGTCAAGTCACCCTGACCCTGAAAGAAGTCAACGAATAAACTTGTAAAGCAGGCAAATAAGCATTCGATGCTTCGAATGAATGCTGCTGAAATTCAGCGATTTTTTGAGACCCTCCAGGCGGCCAATCCCGAGCCGGTCACCGAACTCAATTACAGCAACGACTTCGAATTACTAGCGGCTGTCATGCTATCCGCCCAGTCTACCGATGTCGGAGTCAATAAAGCGACAAAGAAACTCTTCCCCGTCGCCAATACACCGGCTGCGATGCTCGAACTCGGTGAAGATCGCCTGAAAACGTATATATCATCACTCGGACTATACAACAGCAAGGCCAAACACCTGATAAAGGCATGTGCCATACTGGTTCGCGAACATCATGGTAAGATACCAAAGACACGCCGGGAGCTTGAGGCATTACCGGGGGTCGGCCGTAAAACAGCCAATGTCGTACTTAATGTTCTGTTTGATGAACCGACCATGGCGGTAGACACACACATCTTCCGAGTCGGCAACCGCACGGGTCTGGCGCCGGGGAAAACCCCGCTCGAAGTCGAGAAAGGACTGTTGAAAGCGATTCCGAAACCCTTCATGCAACATGCCCATCACTGGCTCATCCTGCATGGCCGCTATACATGCACAGCCCGCAAGCCCAAATGCCATGCCTGTCCGGTTGCTGCAGAATGCCACTGGCCGGAAAAAACCAGTGCGATAGCTTAAGCACCTTATTAGCAATTCAACGCCTGACCGGAGTTCGAGCATGAGCCAATCCATTGATTCCATTCTACAGGAAGATCGCACCTTCCTTCCCCCGGAAGCTTTTTCAAAAAACGCCCGTATCAAGGCAGATGATCTGGCGGCACTGTATGAGCAGGCCGAAAATAACTACGAAGGTTTCTGGGCCGCGCAGGCGCATGAACATATCGACTGGCAGACACCATTCACACAGACGCTGGATGAAAGCAAACGCCCGCATTTCTCATGGTTTGCCGATGGACGGTTGAACGTTTCGTATAATTGTCTGGACAGGAATCTGGAACAGCATGGCGACAAGACAGCCATCCAGTTTGAGGGTGAACCGGGTGACTCCCGGGCTATCTCCTATCGCGAACTACACAGCGAGGTATGCATGCTCGCCAATGCACTGAAGGCGCAGGGCATCCAGTCGGGCGACCGTATTATTATCTATATGCCGATGATTCCCGAAGCCGTTGTCGCCATGCAGGCCTGCGCACGCATCGGCGCCATCCATTCGGTTGTATTCGGCGGATTCTCAGCCGAGGCGCTGCGTGATCGTATCAACGATGCCGGAGCCCGGCTTATCATCACTGCCGACGGCGGACATCGGGGCGGCAAGATTATCAAGCTTAAGCCCGCAGTGGATAGAGCACTGGCAGGCGGCTGCCCGAGCATGGAGAAGGTCATCGTCTTTGCGCGCACGAAGCATGAGATAGCCATGCAGTCCGGTCGCGATATCTGGTGGCATGATGCTGTCAGGGGGCAATCCATACAATGTGAGCCTGAATGGGTGGATGCCGAGCATCCGTTATTCCTGCTCTATACCTCAGGCTCAACCGGCAAGCCAAAAGGCATTCAACACAGCTCTGCCGGTTATCTGCTGTTATCCATCCTTACCAGCCTGTGGGTGTTTGATATACAGAATGATGATGTCTTCTGGTGCACAGCCGATGTCGGCTGGATTACAGGTCATACCTATGTCGCCTACGGTCCGCTGGCGATCGGTGCTACACAGGTGATGTACGAAGGTGCGCCAACCGTACCGGATGGCGGTCGGTTCTGGTCTATCTGCGAGAAGCTGCGCGTCTCCATTTTCTATACCGCCCCGACGGCCATTCGCGCTCTGATGCGGCTGGGCGATGCAATACCTGATGCATATGACCTGTCCGCTCTGCGTCTGCTGGGCACAGTCGGCGAACCGATCAACCCCGATGCATGGATGTGGTATCACAAGATCATCGGCAAGGAGAACTGCCCCATTGTTGATACATGGTGGCAGACTGAAACCGGGGCCCACATGATTGCCCCGCTACCTGGAGCCACGGCCCTGAAACCGGGCTCCTGCACACGCCCCCTGCCCGGGATTGCTGCGGATATCGTCGATGAAGATGGCAATGTCATTGAGACAGCGAACAAGGGCGGCTATCTGGTGATTAGAAAACCCTGGCCTTCGATGCTGCGTACCATCTGGAATGATGATAAGCGCTATCGGGATACCTACTGGAGCATGTTTGATGGCCGCTATTATCTGGCCGGTGACAGCGCCCGCAGGGATGCAGACGGCAACTTCTGGATCATGGGGCGCATTGATGATGTGCTGAACGTATCCGGCCATCGTCTGGGCACGATGGAAGTCGAGTCTGCTCTTGTAGCGCATGAACATGTCACCGAGGCTGCCGTGGTCGGCCGTCCGGATGATTTGAAAGGCCAGGCCATTGTTGCCTTTGTCACCCTCAAAGGTGAACCCCCGAGCGGAGCAGCAGGCACCGCGATGGCAAAGGAATTGCGCCTCTGGGTAGCCAGAGAAATCGGCCCGATCGCCAAACCCGACGATATCCACTTTGCCGAAGGGCTGCCGAAAACACGCTCCGGCAAGATCATGCGCCGCATCCTGCGCAGCATCGCGTCCGGCGAGGCCATCACGCAGGATATTTCGACACTGGAAAACGAGCATGTGGTTGAGCAGCTGAAGGCCACCTACTGATGTTTTCCATACACGGTTTTACATCATGAAGGTGCTGCATTCATGGTCAAGCGCCAAGACTTACAGCCCGGCGCATGGTGGCGCGATCACCGTGGGTAATTTTGATGGCGTACATATGGGCCATGAACAGATACTGGCTGAGCTGCGCGGACATGCTCTGGACGTCGGAGGACCTGCCATTGCAGTCACCTTCGAGCCGCACCCGCGTGCCATCCTTTTTCCCGACGAAAAGCCGCGCCGCCTTTGTCATCTGCATGAGCGCCTGGAACTGCTGAAACGGGCCGGTATGGATGCCGTGATGCTGCTGCATTTCAATCGTGAACTGGCAGCCTGGTCGCCTGAAACCTTTATCCGCCAGCTGCATACCTGTCTCCGTTTCAGGCACATGCATGTCGGCTATGATTTTGCTTTCGGGCATGGCCGCAGCGGCGATGCCGCCAGCCTGAGAGTGATTGGCGAGGAGCTGAATTTCACCGTCAGCGAGGCCGCAGCCTTCGAAATGCACGCTGCGGTTGTGTCATCCAGCCGCATCCGTTCAAGCATCGAAGCAGCCGATTTCAGTCTGGCCGAGGATCTGCTCGGCCGCCCCTACTCCATTTCCGGTCATGTCGGCCATGGTGACAAACGCGGCCGTGAACTCGGTTTCCCGACTGCCAACCTGAATGTGAAAGACCTGGCACACCCTCCTGTCGGTATTTATGCAGTGCGGGCCGAATGCCAGGAAGAGGTGTGGGACGGCGCTGCCTATTTCGGCTATCGCCCCACCTTTCACGGCCGTACGCTTATGCTGGAGACGCATATCTTCGATGCCAGTCCGAATCTCTACAAAAAAAGGCTCAAGGTGCATTTCATCGAACGTGTTCGTGAAGATCGCGCCTTCAAGTCGCCCGATGAACTGGCAGCGCAGATCGCCAAAGACTGCGAAATTGCCCGCAATATTCTTTCTCGGCGCGACAAGCCCTGAATAATCTCATATCCTTCGCGCGTTTTTAATATACTCGCCTTCCGAGCTGTACAGAGGAGCCTGACGTGTCAGAGCAGGAAACATTTGATTACCGACCTACCGTATTCCTTCCCAAGACGGAATTCCCCATGCGCGGAAAACTGCCAACTTCAGAGCCGGCCCGGCTACAACAATGGGAAGATGCCAACCTATACCAGCAAATTCGTGAGCATCGGGCCGGTGCACCCAGATTCATCCTGCATGACGGGCCACCCTACGCCAACGGCAACATCCACATCGGCCATGCGGTCAACAAGGTTCTGAAAGATATCGTCGTGCGTTCACGCACCATGATGGGCTTTGATGCTCCTTATGTACCCGGCTGGGACTGTCATGGCCTGCCCATCGAACTGAAAGTCGAGGAAAAATTCAAGAAACAGAAGCGCCGCAAGGAGGATATCTCCGATTCGGAATTCCGTGCCGAGTGCCGTGAATACGCCAGAGGCCAGATTGATGTACAGCGCGAGGAATTCCGGCGTCTGGGCGTGATCGGCGACTGGCAAAACCCGTATGTGACGATGGACTACCATTTTGAAGCCAATACGGTGCGCGAGATCGGTAAATTCCTTGCCAACGGAGGCATGTACAAGGGAGCCAAACCGGTACACTGGTGTGTATCATGCACAACCGCCCTGGCCGAAGCCGAAGTTGAATACGAGGATCACACCTCGCATTCCATTCATGTGAAATTCCCTGCCGGTGAAGACCTGTCCGATATTGATGCGAATCTTAACGGTGACATATCAATCGTTATCTGGACAACAACACCGTGGACCATCCCTGCCAATCTGGCTGTTTCGGTCGGCCCGGAGATTGAATATTCGGCTGTCAGGATCACCGATGCCGGGGACAACCCGAACCTGAAGTCCGGAGAAACACTGATTCTTGCCGAAGAACTGCGCGCTACGGTGCTGGATATGATTGGTGCCAGCGGTGAAGTGGTTGCCTGTATTAACGGCAAGCAGCTGGAGAACCGCATCTTCCGTCATCCCTATCTCAATCAGGATGCGCCGATTCTGGTCGGCGAACATGTCACGCTTGAAGCGGGAACCGGCTGCGTACACACCGCCCCCGGCCACGGTCAGGAAGACTATGAAATCGCTATGCGCTATGGCCTGAAAGCCTTCAATCCGGTCGATGATGCGGGTATTTTCGCGCCGGCCACACCCGTCGTTGAAGGACACCACGTATTCAAAGCCAATGCTGTCATGGTTGAGTATCTGCAGAATTGCGGTGCGCTGCTGGCTACAAATGAAATTCGCCACTCCTATCCACACTGCTGGCGCTGCCATAAACCGCTGATCTTTCGCGCCACGCCGCAGTGGTTCATTTCCATGGACAGAAATGACCTGCGCACCAAGGCTCTGGCCTCCATCAACGAAACCCGCTGGATGCCCGACTGGGGCGAAAACCGTATCCGGGGCATGATTGAGCAGCGACCCGACTGGTGCGTATCGCGGCAACGCAATTGGGGCGTACCGATCACTGCTATCCGCTGTACCGATTGTGAATCCCATGCTGTGACTACACCTGAAGTGCTGGAGCAAATCGCCAGCGCTGTCGAGGAAGCAGGCGCTGATGTGTGGTTCGTCAAAGACACTGCCGATTTCCTGCCGGCGAATGCAAACTGCCCGGATTGCGGCGGCAGTAATTTTGCCAAGGAAACGGATATCCTTGATGTCTGGTTTGATTCCGGCTCCACCCACGCCTGTGTACTCGAGCAACGCGAAGAACTCGGATCGCCGGCCGATTTGTATCTGGAAGGCTCAGACCAGCATCGCGGCTGGTTTCAGTCTTCACTGCTGGAGTCCATCGGCACGCGCGGTGTCGCCCCGTTCAAGGGTGTACTGACGCATGGCTTTGTGGTCGACAAGAACGGCAACAAGATGTCCAAATCGCGCGGCAACGTGATTGCCCCGCAAAAGATCATTCAGCAGATGGGCGCAGATATCCTGCGCCTGTGGATTGCATCGTCCGATTATTCGGCCGATATCCGCATTTCGGATGATATCGTTAAACAGCTGGCCGAATCCTATCGCCGTATTCGCAATACCATCCGCTTTCTGCTCGGCAACCTGGATGGCTATGATCCCCATACGGATCAGGTGCCCCTTCATGCCCGCCAGCCGCTGGACCAGTGGGCCATGCACCGGCTTAGCCGCCTGACCCGTGCAGTGAATGAGGCGTATGAAAACTACCAGTTCCACCGCATTCATCAGGATATCCATAATTTCTGTTCCGTTGATCTGGGCGGCTTCTATCTGGATGTCATCAAGGATCGCCTGTACTGCGATGCTGCCGCTTCCGAGCGCCGTGCCTCGGCCCGGGCTACATTATTCGATATTGCCGACACCCTGATTCGCCTGATTGCACCGATTCTGCCGTTTACGGCCGAGGAATCATGGGAACACCTCCCCGCTTCGGGCGATGAAAGCATACACCTTCAGACCTTCCATCCGGTTAGCGATATTGAGGTGGATGATGCAGCGTGGGACGAGTTCTTCGCCATTCGCGAGCAGGTTAATACCGCACTGGATCAGGCCAAAAAGGACAAGCTGATCGGCTCCTCCATTGCCGCGGCCATAACCGCTCCCGGCCTGACAGAAGAGCTGTCCGATAAGCTTGGCGAATGCTTTGAACAACTGTTCATTGTAGCCAGTGCGCAAGCAGGAGATGCTGTCACCGTCACTCCGGCCAGGGGAACCAAATGCCCGCGTTGCTGGAATGTTGCCGAACCGGCACAGCCGGAGCACAAAACACATCATGAACTGTGTCCGCGCTGTTTCGAGGTTGTCGCCATCTGAAAAAATTCATCAGCCGCCACTTCAACACCATCAGTCATCTTCTAATGGTCATGCCGGCCATTGGCGGCACGGTTCTGCTGCTGGTTTTGGCCGATGGGGAAGCGCGCAAACTGGTCGCCTTCTCAATCTATGGTGCCATGCTGATCCTGCTGTTCACCGCCTCAAGCCTGCACCACGGACTTTCTCATCGGGGTAACTCGCGCCTGTGGATCAAGCTTGATCATATCTCCATTTATCTGATGATTGCCGGCAGTTATACGCCATTTACGCTGGTGACACTGCAAGGCGGCTGGGGCTGGTCGCTGTTTGCTATCATCTGGAGCATGGCTGCAGCAGGCGTGCTTCTTGATGCCCTGCACAGGGACGGTAAACGGCACCCCCAGCTGCTATTATATCTGGCCATGGGCTGGCTGATTTTGATCGCCATGAAACCTCTGACCTCGCTATTGCCGCTTCCTGGTCTGCTATGGCTTGTGGCCGGCGGACTGACCTATACCATCGGTGTGGTGTTCTTCATCATGGATGAACGCTGGCGCTGGGCGCACGGAGTCTGGCATCTGTTCGTGATCGGCGGTGCTGTCTTTCACTATATCGCCATCCTGCTGTATGTGGCCTGAACACCTGCCTGATTTCAATGCAATGCTCACCTGCAATCCATTCGCAATTCCCCTTTGATGGCCTTGGCGATAAGCTGCCCGATATGATTCCCATGTATCGTACCCACTCACCCGCAAAGCAGAGAGCCTGCACATGGGGCTGACGCGCACTCAGGCTCAAATGGGGCTGTTTGGCCTGCTGCTATTTGCCGACCAGCTCAGTAAATGGTGGATTCAGCAGCCAGACTTCCACCCCTTTTCAGTCATTGACGGCTATTTCAATATCGTGCGCGCCTATAACACGGGCGTCGCTTTTTCATTCTTCGCCGATCTGCCCGAAGCATGGCGTGCTTATTTCCTGATCGGCATCACTACCATTATCGCCTTCGCCGTACTATTCTGGTGGAGCAAGGAACGCACGCAGGATGGGTTGAGTTCATGGCTGCTGGTGCTCATCCTGGTCGGTGCTGTCGGCAATATCTGGGATCGGATCCAGCTCGGCTATGTGGTCGATTTTATCCAGTGGTACGTGGTCGTGGATGGTAAAGGCTATTACTGGCCCGCCTTCAATGTCGCCGATGCCTGCATATCCGTGGCCGTTGCGGGACTGCTGCTCACCAGTCTGAAACGAAACTGATATGCCGTCGCGCACATGGGTGCTGTTCGCGCTGCTATCGGCGGCAGGTTTTGCCATCATGGCAGCCTTTGTGCGCCTGGCCAGCCAGTCCCTGCCCCAATCCGAGGTGGTCTTCTTCCGAAATTTTACGGCGCTGCTGATGCTTGTGCCATTGTTATACCGGCACAGGATTTCATTGCGCACATCACGCTGGGGGCTACATCTGTTTCGAACCAGCATTGGCCTGTCAGCCATGTACCTCTATTTTTATGCCCTGTTTCACCTGCCGCTGGCCGACGCCCTGCTGCTGAACTATACCTCGCCGCTGTTCATTGCCTTGTTTGCCGTCCTGTGGCTCAAAGAGCGATGGACGCGCGGACGGCAGCTCGCTGCTATTGCCGGGCTTTTGGGTGTTGCACTGTTATCTCATCCATCATCAAGCATCGCCTCACCTGCCGGCCTGCTGGGGCTGCTATCGGGGGCACTGGCCGGCCTGGCTCTGACGACCGTGAAAAAGCTGTCGCAGACCGAACCGGGCTTGAGAATCGTGATCATGTTCGCGCTCGGCGCCAGCATCATCTCATTCTTTCCCATGTTATGGGATTTTTCATGGCCCTCCACGGAAGCATGGGCATGGCTTATCGGCATGGGCCTGTTTGGCAATATCGGCCATTTAGCCCTGACCCGCGCCTATCAGATGGCTCCCGCCTCACAGGTTTCCCCGATGAGTTATTCCAGCCTTCTGTTTGCCGGCCTGATCGGATTTCTCTTCTGGCATGAAACACCCGATCTGCAAGGCCTTGCGGGCGCGCTCATTATCGTCGGCGCGGGAATTATGGTTGCCCGCGAACGCTTGGAGCCTGCACCCACACCGCCGGGCGGCGTTCCGCCTGTGGATCGAAATCCATGACATGCATTATGGGATCATTGCCTTAGACCGTAAGCCGGTGCTCACTCATGTCACGGGAGAGATCAACTTCCTTTCTCTGCCGCTTTCTTCTGCTTCACCGGCTTCATACGAATGCCAAACATCAGTCTGGCCACATCCTTGAAATATGTGGCATAATGAATGCTCACACCCTCGCGCACCGACTCGGGCAATTCATCCACATCCACCTTGTTGGCTGCTGGAAGAATCAACTCATCAATACCCAGCCGTTTGGCAGCCAGAATCTTTTCGCGTTCACCGCCAATCGCCAGCACATCGCCGGTCAGGGTCAGTTCGCCGGTCATGGCTATACGTTCCGGAGCCCTGTTCAGGGCCAGTGACAACAGCGCCGTAGCCATCGTGACCCCGGCCGAAGGGCCATCCTTGGGTACGGCCCCTTCGGGTACATGCAGATGCACAAAAGCCTTGTCGAAAAAATCAGCCGGAGCGCCGAATCGCTCCAGATTGGCCGTAACATAGGAATAGGCGATTTCGGCAGATTCCTGCATCACCTTGCCAAGCTGACCGGTCAGTTTCAATCCGCGCCTGTCCCGATGCGCAACCGTGGCTTCCAGCGTCAGGGTGGTGCCGCCCATCGCAGTCCAGGCAAGTCCGGTGCTTAAGCCCACACCCTGTTTGATTCCTTTCTCGCGAAAGCGCGGCTTGCCGACATATTCCTCAAGACTGCCAACACCGATCTGTACCGGGCCATTCCCTTCGCCAGAGATGCCCTCTTCAGCCAGCTTGCGAGCCACCTTGCGCATGATCTTCTTGATCAGGTGCTCAAGTTTTCGCACGCCCGGTTCACGGGCATAATCCTCAACCAGACGCAGCATCGCTGCCTTGGTCATAGTGACATCCCTGCGGGTCAGTGCATGCTCCCCGAGCTGACTCGGCCACAGATGTTTACGCCCGATCTCCACCTTTTCACTGCTCATATATCCGGCCAGGCGAATGATCTCGGCGCGATCCAGCAACGGAGCCGGCACCGTATCCAGCTGATTGGCAGTGAGCAAAAACAGCACCGACGACAAATCGAAACGCACATCCAGATAATGGTCCATGAAATCGCTGTTCTGTTCCGGATCGAGCACCTCAAGCAATGCTGAAGCCGGATCGCCGCGGAAATCAGTACCGATCTTATCCACCTCATCCATCATAATCACCGGATTGGCCACTTCAACGCGTTTCAGCGCCTGCACGATCTTGCCCGGCATAGCGCCGATATAGGTGCGCCGATGCCCCTTGATTTCGGCCTCATCGCGCATGCCGCCAACCGAGAAGCGGTAGAATGGCCGTCCCAGTGCATCGGCAATCGCCTTGCCAAGCGAGGTCTTTCCCACACCCGGAGGGCCGACAAACAGGATGATCGAACCGCTGACCTCTTTCTTGCGCGAACCCACAGCGATGAATTCGAGGATGCGGTCTTTCACATCATCGAGCCCTGAATGATGCTTGTTCAGGGCTTTCGCCGCAGCCTTCAGGTTAAAGCGATCGCGACAGGTCTTACCCCAGGGAAGACAGGTCAGCCAATCCAGATAATTGCGCGTCACCGAATACTCCGGCGATGAGGTATCGAGCATGGCCAGCTTATTCAGCTCTTCATCAAAGGCCTTGGCGGCCTCATCACTGAATTTAAGCCCTTCCACCCGTTGCTTGAAATCAGCGACTTCCTTTTCACGCGGATCCTCATTCATGCCCAGTTCACGCTGAATTTCCTGCAATTGTTCATGCAGGAAGAATTTCCGTTGCTGCTCGGATACCCGCTCATCGATATTTTCCCTGATTTTCGTCTGCACCTTGCTGACGTTCAGTTCGCGGTTCAGCAATGTAATCACCTTCTTCAGGCGATCGAAAATCGGATAGGTTTCGAGAATATCCTGCAAGTCCTCGCGCCCGGCCGTAGTCAGGCTGGCGGCAAAATCGGCTAGCCGATTCGGCTCATCGACATCGAAACGGGAAGCAAACAGGCGCAGCTCCTCCTCGTAGAGCGGATTATGCTTGAGCATTTCCTTGATGATATTGATGATGGCAACGGTATAAGCCCGCAGTTCAACATTGTCTTCAAAGCTTGTTTCGGGCCGGTAAATGGCTGCCACACGAATCGGATTCGTGTTGGTCAGGAATCGATCAATCCTGAAGCGTCGAACGCACTCAACCACAATATGCAGGCCATGATCCTGAATCTCGACCGCCTTGGCCACGCGCGCCACCACGCCGACCTCGAAAAGATTCTTTGGTTCATACACCGCATCCTCATCGCGTACCAGAACCAGCCCGACATAATGCTCATGGTGCTCGGCCAGGTTGCGTACGACCTGCGCCATTTCTTCACCTTCATACACCAACGGCACAACCAGACCCGGAAAAAGCGGTCGATTGGAAAGAGGAAGGATGGTCAGCTGCGGCGGCAACACCTCATCGGCGCGAACCAGCGAGGCTTCTCTGGCGGGTGGATCATCAACCGCTGTGGCGCCATCCTGCTCAGCATCTTCGGCCGCCGGGTCGGCATCCTGTTCCACAATTTCGGGGTCAACGACATCATCGGTGCTCATAAGCCTTTTTTAAGCCATTTTTCATCAATTTTCAAGGGTTGAATTTGCAGACTGACAGCCCCACATTTCGCAACAGTCTATTCAAGGAGGCGCTCATGCGTTCATTCAAAGGCATCGGTCTGCTGATTATCACCAATCTGCTGATCATGTTCACCCTGATTATCAGCGGTAATATCCTGATCAATTTCATCCTGCCCCAGTTCGGCATCGACCTGCGCGGCTCCGTGGCAACCCATGAATTTGCCTGGGCACTGGTATTCGGTTTTGGCGGCGCTTTTATTTCGCTGTTTATGTCCAAGTGGCTGGCCAAACGCGGCATGCGCATGCAACAGGTCATCACACCATCCACCCCCAAGGAAAAGCTGGTGTTTGATACAGTCAAACAGCTGGCTGAGCGTGAAGGCATCAAAATGCCGGAGGTGTGGGTTTACTGGGATGATGCACCCAATGCCTTTGCTACGGGACCTACCCGCAACAATGCGATGATTGCGGTTTCGTCGGGTCTGGCCATGAGTATGTCCGATGATGAGCTGAAAGCCGTGCTGGCCCATGAAATGGGCCATGTTACCAACGGCGATATGCTGGCCACCACGCTGCTGCAGGGGCTGATGAATACCTTTGTCTATTTTGTTGCACGCATGATTGCCCGACCAATTATGGAGCGGAATTATTTCATGGGTTTCATGGTCTATATGGCGCTGCAGTTTATGCTCTCGATTCTGGCCATGATTCCGATCTGCTGGTTTTCACGCCGGCGCGAATTCCGCGCCGATGCCTATGCTGCCGGTGCATTTGGTTCGCAAACCATGATACATGCATTGCAGAAGCTGCATGCCCTTTCGCAGCAGAATGCCGTTGCCCATGAGGGTGTACATCAGCAAGAGGATGCGCTGGCCACGATGAAGATTTACGGCGGTTTTTCCGGCCTGTTCGCCACCCACCCGCCGATTGAGGCGCGTATTGAGGCATTGCGCTCGCAGAAGCGGCCCTGAATCCGCCACTACCGCTTCAAGGGGTTCGGGAACTGGAACTGGCGCTACGCTGATTCGCCATCTATGATGACAAATCATGAAGCAGCGAATCAAGCATCAAACCGCAGCCATGCTGGTGATCGGCAACGAGGTACTATCAGGGCGTACCCGCGAGGCCAATGCATGGCTGGCAGCGCAGAAGTTATTTAACAAAGGCTGTAAACTGGCCGAGATTGCAGTTGTGCCTGATCAGGCAGATGCCATCGTTAACAGTCTTAATCGACTGCGAAAACAGTTCGATGCGGTAATTACCAGTGGCGGCATCGGCCCCACCCATGACGATATCACCATGGATGCCGTAGCCAGAGCCTTCGCGACCACCCTGATTGAACACCGAATCATTGTGCAGGCAATGACCGAACACTTTGGTGAGGATGGTATGAATGATGGCCGCCGCCGCATGACCCGTGTCCCACAGGGTGCGAAGCTGATCCGCTGTGAAAAAACTATCGCTCCCGGCGCATGCATTGACAATGTTTATGTGCTTGCCGGTGTGCCGGACATCTTTGCCTCGCAGCTTGAATCTATCCTGCTGGACTTTGGTGATGAGCAACGCCCCTATATCCGCCATGAGATCGATGTAAGCTTACCTGAAAGTTTGTTCGCCAAGGCTCTGGCTGATATCCAGCAATGTTATAACGATGTTGAAATCGGTTCCTACCCACACCGCTGCGGACCCGATTCGTACGGCAAGATATGCCTGAGCAGCCAGGAGGCCGACCGCCTGTCGGCGGCCATGCATGATGTTGAAGCGATGCTTCAAGCCATTAATTCTTAAGCTATTTTTCGTCCTTCGTAACATTCATCAAAATAGCAACGACCACCCTTCTGCCCTCCCGCAAATGAGGAGATCGGCACAAGGAGTACGCCATGAAGCTATATCATTTAACTATCACTATTGCCATGCTCGCCGGATTAAGCCTGACCGGCATCAGTATTTCCCAGGCAGCGGACGATTACGGTAATCGAATCGGAGTCAAGTTCTCCCGCGGACTGGCCAATACAGTCACCGGCTGGGTTGAACTTCCCAAAGACATCGCTCTGGAAAGCAAGGAGCGCAACATCTTTTCCGGTATTACACTGGGTACGGTGAAGGGTACTTTTCAAACCGTTGGACGCACAGCAGTGGGCGCGGTCGAACTGGCAACCTTCGTTGTTCCCAACGATGATATCGTACATGAACGGTATGTCTGGAAAGACATGGATCATGAAACGACATATGGCCTGTGATCGGCATGTCCCATCATACGCCCTAACTTGTGGCACCCGGTGTTGCCGGGTGCCACAACAGTTTAAAGGTCCGCGTGTGTTCAGACCTGATCAAACTCAAGAACGGGCACAATATGAGGTTCTGCGGACAGTTGTTTCTGTACCGCCACTTCATCACAATCTGCAAAGCGCGAACAATGCACACAGACGGTCCATACCTTGTGCGGCAGGCTCTCCTTGGAAACCACCCTATAACCCTGCTTTTCAAAAAAGCCGGTAACATAGGTAAGTGCGAATATCTGACTGACGCCCAGTTCAGCCACCTGCTTCTCGCTTGCTTCGACCAGCAGAGCCCCGACACCATGTTTCTGAAAGGATGGATCAACAATCAGCGAACGAACCTCTGCCAGTGACTGGCCATAGATATGCACTGCCACAACACCGACCAGTTTGCCGTCA
This sequence comes from Zetaproteobacteria bacterium, assembly GCA_021545585.1. Taxonomy (GTDB): domain Bacteria; phylum Pseudomonadota; class Zetaproteobacteria; order Mariprofundales; family Mariprofundaceae; genus JAJRVH01. The sequence continues at coordinate 6,049 of JAJRTF010000026.1, read as the reverse complement.
TATTCGGCTACCAGAAATTCCTGCAGATGCTGGCAGATATTGTCCTTGTCCCGATCCAGAATAATTTCCTTTTCGGCAAAGGGCGACAAAAGTGCATGCATGGCATCCACATCTGCAACACCGGCATGACGGATACAAATCCGATGCGGCATCAACGACTCAGTGCGGCATCGCGCAGTGCACTGCCCCGCTCCAGCATCCTGGCAGCATGTTGAATATCTTCTTCATCATGGCCGCCAAGCATGCGGGCCACCTCCATCTGCCGCTGCTCACTGACGATGGATTCCAGGCTCGTCGTCGTGCGCCCGTCCTGCTCGCCCTTGCGAATAATGACCTGGGCATCGGCACTGGCTGCCACCTGCGCCAGATGTGAAATCACCAACACCTGCCTGTCGCGGCCCATGGATGCCAGCAGCTCACCCACGCACCAGGCCGTTTCACCGCCGATGCCTGTGTCCACCTCATCGAATACAGCAATATGCGGCATATCAGCCACTGCGCCACAGCCCTTTAATGCCAGCACCAGACGCGACAATTCACCACCGGATGCAACGGCAGACAAGGGTCGCCACGGTTCACCCGGGTTCGACATCAACATCATCTCGACCTCATCCCAGCCACTGGCCAGCCAGCCTGATGGTGTATCACAGGGGCGCACCTCGAACTTCACCTGCATACCTGCCAACGCCAGCCGGTCCAGAAACGGGCGCAAGGCCTTGCACAACAGCGTTGCTTTCTTCTCTCTGGCTCCGGACAGCTTCCCGGCTGCCTTGCGATAGTCCGCCTCGGCCTGGTCCCGCGCCTCTTTCAGGGCTGTCTCATCCCATTCAGCTGTATCGAGCGCCGACAGTCGCTGCTGCCATTCATCCATCAAATGCAGCAGGCCGGCCTCATCGGCATCATGCCGACGCATGGCTTCATGCAACTGCATTAACCTTTCCTCGGCCGCATGCAGGCCGGCTTCATCGAATGAACTGTCCAGCACCCGCTGCAGTTCACCGCCAAGCTCACCGAGAATGGCATCTATCTGGTCCATCATTTCGCGGCTGCTCTCGAGGCCCGGATGATAGGCCTCGCTCTGAGTGATGCAGTGGCCGGCGCGCGCCATCAAATCACGTGCACTTGGATCACCCTCATCAAGAAGCAACAGCGCTTCAGCGGCGGACTGCTGAATCTGGGCATGGTGGCGACCGGCCTCTACCTCCTGCTGCAGGGAATCAGCCAGCCCTTCTTCGATCTGTAATACCTCCAGACGGGCCAGCTCTTCACGCATCCAGGCCGCCTGCTGTTCAGTCTCGCCCCGATCCTGATTAAGGCTTGCCAGCTGGCTTTCTGCAGCCTGCCAGCGCCCATACGCCTGGCGCACAGTTTTCAGCGTCTTCTCATCGATACCGCCATCAAGCAGTTGTCGCTGAAACTCGGGATGCAGCAGCGCCTGATGCTCATGCTGGCCATGCAGATCAAGACACAGGCTGCCGATCGTCTGCAACACCTTCAGCGGAACCGGTACGCCGTTGACATAAGCACGGGAGCGCCCGTCCTTGCCGATGATACGGCGAAGAATCAATTCATCGTCCGGCTCAATATCCTGCTCTTCGAGTATTGTTGCGATGCGGCGCTCGATCATACTGCCGGGTTTTCCCGACCATGTGGCAATCACCTCGGCGCGTTCGGCGCCATGGCGTACCCAGTCGGCGCTGGCCCGCGCACCGAATGCAGCTCCCAGAGCATCAATCAGTATGGACTTTCCCGCGCCTGTTTCACCGGTAAACACAGTCATGCCCGCATCCAGTTCCATCTGGACACCCTGCATCAGGGCGAATTGCCGAACGGTCAACGATGTCAGCATGAAATCAGCAAATGGATAACGGCATCAGTTTTCAGGCCCTTTTTCCACCTGGCCGGCCCAGTTCAGCTTGCTTCTCAGCACCTGGTAATAATGGCGCTCAGGCAGATACACGAGAGAAATCATGCCGCCCTTGCGAATCAGCACCCGATCGCCCTCATTGACCACCATATGCTCCTGCCCGTCGAGATTCAGCGAAGCAGGCAGCGGCGATTCAATGAGACGCAACTGAATCACATCATTGGCCGGCACGATAATCGGCCGGTTGGACAGGGTGTGCGGGCACACCGGCACGACGCTGATCGCATCCACTTCCGGATGCACAATCGGGCCGCCGGCGGACAGGGCATAGGCCGTGGAACCGGCAGGGGTAGCCAGCACCAGCCCATCACCGCGCATACGAAAAACAAGCTGATCCCTGGCCAGCAGCTCAAAGCCGATCATGCGCGGATGCGCACGCCGTTGCAGCACCACATCATTCATCGCAAACCCTTCGCCGAGTTTCTCATCGCCGCGCCAGATTTCAGCATGCAGGCTGAAATGATGTTTGGTTTTCAGATTACCATCTAAAATCTCGGCCACAGCATCAAACATGCTGCCGATCGGCGTTTCAGTCAGAAAGCCAAGCCGTCCGAGATTGATGCCGAGGATGGGCGTCTGTGAATCGATAAACTGGCGGGCCACATGCAGCAAGGTGCCATCTCCGCCAAGCACGACAACCAGTTCCACCTGATCGGCCATCTGGCCAAGCGGCAGAATATCATCGGCAGTCGTGCCTATGCCGATCACATCGGCAAGATTCGAATCCACCTTGACCGTGCACTGGCGCGCCATCAGCCATGCACGCAATTCAACCGCCAGTTCAATGGCGCGTTTATCACCGAGCTTGCTGCTGATACCGATACAATTCATTGCTGCTTATGCCATCCACTCGGCTGCGTATGACACTGAAAACACTGGTCAGCCCTGGTGTGCCCCTTAGGTTGCGGGTGGATACCGCTGCTGTCATGGCAGGCCATGCAGGCTGCACGAGAGCTCGCCTGCCTGTGGGTCTCGTCGTTCGGGACGGGTTTCGTCGTGCGCTCGCTCGTGCCCAGCACCAGCAGCAGAATCACGCTCGCCACAATGGCCAAAAACATTACATCCCGCTTGCCGGGTCGCCAAGGCTGTTTGGGCTCAGCTGCCATATATCCCCCTTCGGGATGCCGTACGCCGCCGCGATGCAAGGCGGCCGATACAGCGAATGAGATGAATAATAAGCGATTGGTATGGCATATCCAGTGTTTATGCAAGCTGTGGCGCAGGGCTGTCAAAACCGCTAAACCCCTACTTGTATTGGGTGGTTATTCCACATCCTAAGCATTAGGGTGCGCCATAAATCTTCATGGGGGATTCTAAAATAATGAAAATCTTTACAGATCATAAACTCGCACTGATCGCCGGCTTCGTGCTGGCGGCTGTGTTTATCGGCATTGGGGCTTCCAATGGCAATATGCCCGGCGTTCACGAACTGGCTCGCTGGGGGCACTTCCTGGCCGGTATCACCTGGATCGGCCTGCTTTATTACCTGAACTTCTGTCAGGTTCCGTCAATGGGCGGCCTGTCGGCAGAAACCAAGGGCGAGCTGTTCAAGGAAAACAGCGTTGTTCGTCGCGTCCTGTGGTGGTTCCGCTGGGGTGCTATGTTGACCCTGATCTTCGGCATCATGCTTTATATGGATTTGCAGAATACTGGCGCTGCCGGTTGGGATATCCGTATTGGCGGCCTGTTCGGTATCATCATGTGGTTCAACGTCTGGTTCATCATCTGGCCTGCCCAGAAGAAGGTACTGGGTATTGTTGAAGCAACGGCTGAGGAAAAGGCGGCACTTGGCAAACGTGCACTGATTGCATCGCGCACCAACACCATCCTGTCCATCCCGATGCTGCTGCTGATGGCTTCTTCGGCGCATTTCCGTCTGTTCACAGGCTGATATCAGCGACCAAACAGAAACATCGTTCAATCAGAGAGCGGCCTTCGGGCCGCTCTTTTTGTTGGTAGGCAAATGTCAGTGTATCATACTGACTGATACACGGGAGACTGCATGGATATTATAAAAACCTTCGGCCTGTTCACGCTGACTGCAGTGGCCGAAATTATTGGCTGTTACCTGCCCTATCTGTGGCTGAAACAGGGGTATTCCGTCTGGCTGCTGATACCGGCCGCACTGAGCCTTGCCGCATTCGCATGGCTGCTGAGCCTGCACCCGAACGCGGCCGGGCGGGTCTATGCCGCTTATGGCGGTGTCTACATCAGTGTTGCACTGCTGTGGCTTTGGGCCGTTGATTCGACCCGTCCGAGTATGACCGACTGGATTGGGGTTGGCTTCTGCCTGCTCGGCACGGCCATTATTATGTTCGGCCCGCGCTATGTCTGATCAACACCTCACAGCAATCTCTTCCAGCATGAGGAGCGCAGCGGCATGAACCTGATATTCAAAATGCTCGGCATCTGTATCACGTCCCTGTTCAAGCCGCGGCTGCCGCTCGGCAAAACATCGAATTTGCTTAGCTTGCGTGTACTGCCCAATGATCTGGATCTGAATATGCATATGAACGATGGCCGCTATATCACCATCTGCGACCTGAGCCGGGTGTATCTATTCATTCGCTCCGGCCTGCTGAAGGTGATGCTTGGAGAGAAATGGATGCCCGTTATCGCCGAACATACAATGGTCTACAGAAAATCGCTCAAGCTGTTCCAGAAATTCAGCCTCGGCATGGAACTCACCCACTGGGATGACAAAGGCTTTTACATGACCCATACCTTCACCGCAGGTGATCGCATCGTCGCCGAGGGAACCTCCTACGATATCATCCGAAGCAAACAGGGCATCATCCCGCCCGCGCAGGTCATGGCGACGGTAAACCGCCAGAGAGAGACTTCGGGCTAAAGTACACAGCCCATGCCCGAGCTTTTCTTTAAGGGTATCTGCCCGTACCGTTCCGCTATGACATATCCCAAGGCCATTCTGCTCGACCGTGACGGAGTCATCAATTTCGATTCGCCCGACTATATTCTTGCGCCACAACAGTGGCGCCCTATTCCCGGCAGCCTGAAAGCCATTGCGCGACTGACCGGGGCCGGAATCCCTGTGGCTATTTGCAGCAACCAGTCGGCGCTCGGGCGCGGCATGATTGATCAAAGCATGTTTGAGTCCATCCATGCCAAGATGCTGCTCTGCATTGAAGAGGCCGGAGGCCGCATTGACCATGTCGCCTACTGTCCACACGGGCCGGAAGATGGATGTGACTGCCGCAAGCCGAAGCCGGGGCTGTTGATCGAATCCCTTGGAGCACTCGGGCTGGCGAACAGGCCTGAGCAGGCTTTGATGATTGGTGATTCGATCCGCGATGTACAGGCGGCCCGTGCCGCTGATGTGCCGGCATGGCTGGTGCAAAGCGGCTATGGCGATGCCAGTGCCATTCTAGAGCAATCACGTACGCTGATGCCGGATATTCAAGTCTTTGCCGATCTGGCCAGCGCCATTGATGCCATCCTGGGAGAATGCTGATGCTGGTCATCCGATCCATCCTGTTCAATCTGTGCTTCATGATTTCAACGGTGCTGTTCTCCACCCTGCTGATCATCACGCGTCCGTTCGGTTTTCATGCTGCCTGGATGTGGGCCAGGGCATGGTCGGCCTCGACATTCTGGCTGCTGCATGTGCTGTGCCGTATCAAACTCAGGGTTGAGGGATGCGAGCATCTTCCGGATGAGCCGTGTGTGGTAATGGCCAAGCATCAGTCAGCCGCAGAAACTATTGCCATGCCGATCCTCGTGCCGCCTTATGTCTGGATTCTGAAGCGGGAGCTGTACTACATCCCCTTTTTCGGCTGGGCGCTGGCCATCATGGGCACCATTGCTATTCGACGCGGCAATCCGCGCCAGGCCATCAAGCAGGTCATTGAGCAGGGACAGCGATTCCTGCATGACAAACGCTGGGTGGTGATCTTTCCCGAGGGCACGCGTTCAGCACCCGGTGAAACCAGAAAATATCAGCCGGGAGGCATCGTGCTGGCTCACAAGGCCCGCGTCGGCATCCTGCCGATGGCCACCAATGCCGGCGTCTGCTGGCCGAAAAACGGCTTCATCAAGAAGCCGGGCACGATCCGCGTACGCTTCCTGCCCTTCATTGATGCCGAAACAGTCGCCAGCACCAGA
>JAJRTF010000025.1 GCA_021545585.1 Zetaproteobacteria bacterium | reverse complement strand
GGTAATTCGAGGCGCGTTTTGTGTCTAGGGAGTGGGCTTGGAACATACTGAACGTTTTTATTTTCTGGAGATGATGTGATATCGATTCAGGTTGATACGAGGCCGCTCAAGCGGTGGTTGTCGGATATTGAGAAAGAGCAGTTGCCGTTTGCGACGGCCAAGGCGCTGACGGTAACTGCGGCGCAGGCGAAAAAAGCGGTTGATGCGCAGCTGCCGAAAAAACTGGATCGACCCAGACCATTCACGCGGCTGGCGATTGGCATCAAGGCGGCGCGCAAAACGCAGTTACAATCTGATGTATTTGTGAAAGACAAACAGGCCGAATATCTGAAATACGCCATCGAGGGCGGCACGCGCCGGCCTAAAAAATCAGCGATCGCAACGCCGGGCAGCAAGGTGAGGTTGAACAAATACGGCAATATGCCTGGTGCGCGCGGCAAGGCAGGGAAGCTGCTGGCGAATAAAGCAAAGTATTTCTCCGGCGTGCCGCGTGGCCATGCCGGTGCGCCAGCCGGTATCTGGCAGCGCATGGGCAAAGGCGGTCGCGGTAATATCCGGCTGGTCGTGCAATACAAAAAACAGATCACTTATAAAAAGCGCCTGCCGTTCCGCAAGATTGTTGAGGGCGTGGTGGCGCATCGTTGGCGGCGCAATTTCGAGCAGGCATTTGCCGATGCCATGCGGACGGCGCGATGAGTTACGAAAACGAAACTGCTGCTTATCAGCAGATGAACGCTGCCGGGCTGTTGATTGAAGGGTTGCGCATCGGCACGCCCAAGCCCGTCCGCTGCAAAGTGGACGGCGAAAAGGGGAGCAAGGGCTGGTACTGGCTGAGTGAATTCCCGTTGCCGGATGGCGCGGTGATCATCACCGGTTCGTTTGGCGTCTGGCACGGCTCAGACAACGGCAAGACCGAGATCATGATGCCCGAACAGATTTGCCAGAAATGTGGCACGGCAGTTCGGCGCACGATTAAACGCTGCCCGAGCTGCAAAGAGGCCCAGTTCGATCAACACGAAATCAGCAAAGACGATCTGGCCGCCATCCGTAAAAAATCGCTGGAGCGCAAGCGCAAACTGGAAGCCGAGCTGGCGCGCCAGCAGGCCAAGGCCGATGCCGAGGCTCTGAAAAAATGGCGCGCCATGCAGGAAACCGGCACGTCCGGCTACCTGACCACCAAACAGGTGGACGCGTTTGGTGTCCGGTTCAGTGGCGGCGCGCTGGCTGTGCCGATGCGGGATACCGCCGGCAAGCTGCACGGCCTGCAATTCATCCTGGACAAATCCAACCCCGAACACAAAGAGCGCATCCGCAAAATGGATGGCGACAAACGATTCTGGCCGACCGGTTTGGCCATGGCCGGCCATTTCCACCAGATCGGCGCGCCCGATCCGACCGGCATCATGCTGATTACCGAGGGCTATGCCACCGGTGCCAGCCTGCACATGGCCACAAAGCTGCCGGTTGCCGTGGTGTTTTCAGCCAACAATGTGCTGCCGGTGCTGCTCAATCTCGAAAAAGCATACGGTCGCATGCATTTCCTGATCTGCGCCGATGATGATTTCCTGTGCCGCTGCAAGCATTGCAAAAAGCAGACACTGCAGGCCGATGCCGACTGCGCCCATTGCGGCCAGTCGCATGGCAAACTGAATACCGGCGTCACCGTGGCCATGAAAGCGGCGATGAGTGTGGACAATGCCGAATGGATCATCCCCGAATTCACCGCCCGCATCGATGACAAAACCGGCAAGCCGCGCAAACTGACCGATTTCAACGATCTGCACTGCGATGAGTCGCTGCAGGTCGTGACAGGCCAGATTCAGGCCGCCATCGCCGATAAATTCCCCGCCCATGGAAAGGCAGCGCCTTCCGCGCGGGAACCGCGCCACGGGGGGGCGGGGAAGGCGTCACCGTCTTTTATGACTGTTGATGATGCCTGCGCCCGTTATGCGCTGGTGTATGGTGTCAAGGATACGATGTTCGATGGCGATATGTTCAAACTGGTGCCGAAAAGCTGCGTGCTCGATATCACGCCCGATCATGCCTGGCGCGACATGAAGCGCCGTGCCGATTTCCGCGTGGTCGATATTGACCAGGTCGGTTTCGATCCGACCGAGTCCGACCCGAACATCATCTGCAATATGTGGGGCGGCTGGCCTACCGTGCCCGATGATCGCGGCTCATGCGACAAGTTACTGGAGCTGCTGGCCTATATGTGCTCGGAAGAAAAAGAGGCGCGCAATGTCTATCGCTGGCTGGAATGCTGGCTGGCATACCCGCTCAAGCATCCGGGCGCTAAAATGAAAACGGCGGTCGTGGTGCATGGCGGCCAGGGCGTCGGCAAAAATCTGTTTTTTGAAGCGGTCATGTCGATTTACGGCGAATATGGCCGCGTGGTCGGTCAGTCCGAACTGGAAGAAAAATTCAACGAATGGGCCAGTCGCAAGCTGTTCCTGATTGCCAACGAGGTGATGGCGCGCTCCGATCTATTTCACCAGAAAAACAAGGTCAAGGCGCTGATCACCGATGACTGGATACACATCAATCCGAAAAACGTCGCATCGCATGATGAGCGCAACCACCTGAACATGGTGTTTTTATCGAATGAGGCGCAACCGGTAGTGCTTGATCCGGATGACCGCCGCTTCATGGCTATCTGGACGCCGAAAAAACGCGATGCGGCATTCTACCGCGCCGTGCTCGATGAGATCGCGGACGGCGGCATTGCCGCCCTGCATCATTATCTGCTCAATGTGGATTTGGGTGATTTCAATCCCGGTACGCCACCGATGTCCACACGCGCACGCCGCGAACTGATCGAAATCAGCAAGGAGAGTCCGGACAGATTCATCGAAGCCTGGCTGCGCGGCGAACTGGATGCACCATGCCGCGCCTGCGCCCTGGGTGATCTCTATGTCTATTATGCCCGTTGGTGCCGGTCCGAGGGCGAGCGCTTTGCCTATGCAAAAAACAAGTTTTCCGCCCGCATCGGCAAACACGATGGCCTCGGCGTGTCACGAAAACCGGTCACCCAGAGCAATGGCAGCCGAAAAGTGGTCTGTGTGGTGTTGCCGGATGATGATCCCAAGCCGGACGGCGAACCGTACCAGACATGGCTATCGGCTCGAATCCGCGATTTTCGCCTCGATATTGATGACGGAGGGCAGATTTGATGCGCCATGATTCGTCATTTTCGTCACATGATTCGTCACATGGCGGTGCTGAAAGCGTTGCGGCACAAAGCGTTTGCGCCATTTTCGCCATTTTCGCCATCCCCGCGCGTATGCGCGTATGTGCTTTACGCGCCAGCGCCTTTTTTCTCTCGCGCACATATAGAAACCACACGCAAATGGAGAAAATGGCGAATCATGGCATCCAAAGGCTTGTTTCTATTGGATTTTTTTGTTGCGTCACCCAAGAAGTGGTGATGCAAATGGCGAATCATTGGAGGTGTGTTTAATCATGTATAACATAAACTGGATTGTGTTTGGAATAGGTCTCTTTTTTTCGATTACTGAAACGGCCTATTTTGGATGGAATTTTGCACCACAGTCAGAGGCCGAATTGATATGCGATGGATTGTCATCATTGATCGTCGCAATGGCATTCACATGAATCTCGCAATCATCGAATGCCGAACATGCGGGGCGGCATACTGGGTCGAGGCGTGGATCGGCGATAGCGCCGGCGGCGCGGTGGACGGCGGGCCGTGCTGTTTCGGGCATGAGGTGCTGGATATCGAACGGTTCCCGTCTGAAAAGGCAGCGGCGAAGGCGATGCCGGCATGGGATAGCAATCGTCTGGAAAACATGCGCCGCGTTTGGCGCGAATACCACAGGGAGGCTGCATGAACAGAATACAAAATAAAATGATGGATGTCACCGTGGCCATGAGCGCACTGATTGATGCGATTGCAGAGCGTACAGGAACAGACACCGATCTGATACCGCCGGATAAATGGCCCGAGGTTCTGAACCGAATCTGCAAGCTGGATGAAGACAAAGCGGAAGCATTCCACGAGATCGTGGAACTGCTGAATGGAGGTGAGTGATGCCAATCGCGAATCCTGAGAAAACAGCCAACATGAAACATGCCGTGTCCGCCGTACTGGCCGGGGACATGGATCACAAACAGGCGGCGCGGCAATTCGGCCTGCACTGGCGCTCGGTCGCCAACGCGGTCTGTCTGGCCAGAAAATCCCGCCGCACGCCCGGCCTGCATCCGGCGCTGAGGTTGTTTGCATGACCCGCACCCAGCTTTTTCCGAGTTTGCTAATCGCAATCAATCTCGCCAGTGCGGCGCTGTATATGGCCGATGGCGACTGGCGGAAAACAGTCTATTGGACTGCCGCCGCATGTCTGACGTTTGTGGTGACGTTCTGATGGGCATCACCCACCGCCCGATCCAGTGGCGCACGGCGAGTCTGCGACCGGTGCCGATGCCGTCGGTGCAGTGCCCGCGTGTGCACCAGCTCGGCAGCGAGGGGGTGCATGTTGAATGGCTCGGGTGCAGCCATTGCCTGGGCTGCGCCCTGATGCACGGCATCAAAATCAACGGGCAACAACAAACCGGCGAAGTGAGGTGCGCAGGATGAAAAGTTAAAAGATTTCACCGCAGAGTACGCAGAGTTCCGCAGAGGAAAACCAAAAAAAAGGAGAATAATTATGCAATGTGAAACTGGAGAAATTAGATTATTAGAGAATGAGACTGAAATGATAAATGCTCTGGCACATGGTTTTGAGCCGCTGCCGATTGAATTACAGCATGCCGCAAAGGTCAAGCTGAACGGAAATAAATCGGCATTTGTTAGCAAATCATCCGGCGGAAAACTGTCAAAGTTTGCACGGAAGCGTCGGCAGGAAGCCCGTCGTGTAGCTAAGCAAGCAAGACGTAGAAATCGTTAAATGATTTTGACGGTACTCTGCGAAACTCTGCGTACTCTGCGGTGCAAGGTTTTAGGGGTTGATGATGAATGACGCACTGCTATTCGATTTGTCCGATTTTGCCGATGCCGATGCCATCGCAGCCGGTTTGAAAAAAGAGACAAGGCATAAAGAAAAAACCCGCGCCCAAAAAACGCGCCAGCGCCATATCACACGCCGCGCCGCATCCGAGGCAGTGCTGGCCGATGTGCTGCCGCCATCGTTTGATTCGGGCGATTCGTGGCATGTGATCTCCGGCGGCGATGTCGATTCGATGTCGTTCGCCGCCCACGTCATCGGCAACCACCCGATTGACTACATGCTGTTTTCCCCCTGGTGCATGGCCATGCCGGATGTCGAGCGCATCACGGGCTGGATTGAGTCCGGCACGATAGATCGCGTCGATGCCTATGTAGGTGAAATATTCTGCAACCAATACCCCGATGAATTCGCCGCCCTGTGCGACGCCGTGCGCATTTGCGACGGTCGCGTGGCCACATTCAAAAATCATTCCAAAATCATGCTGTTTGATACCGGCTCGCAACATATCGTCATCGAATCGAGCGCCAACATTAACACCAACCCGCGCACCGAAAATACCGCCATCCATGTCTGCGCCGATCTGTTCGATTTCTACAAATCGTTTTTCGATGGCATCAAGGCATTTAATCACAAGGAGTTTCCGGCATGGCAAATCTGGTAAGCCAGGCGGAATTCGCCCGCAACAACGGCTGGTCGCGCTCCTATGTGACCGAGCTCAAGCACAATGATCGGCTGGTCATGGAAAAACGCGGTCGAAAATCATTTGTCGTGGTCGATGCATCGCTGGATTTGATCGCCGCCACGGCTGACCAGAACCGCGACGATGTCAAAAAGCGCTGGAAGCAATCGCGCCAGTCGCCAGAAAAAGAAACCGCCACCGCGCCACCGGAAAAAGAAACCGATGCAGCCCGTGATGAAGTCAAAGAAGATAAGGCAGTCATGTCATACCAGGTTGCCCGCGCTCTGAAAGAGTCCTATGCCGCGCGTCAGGCCAAAATGCAGTATGAAAAAGAAATCGGCAAGCTGGTTGATGAGGCCGATGTCCGGCGCGCGTTTGCGGCGCAGTGGAACCAGCTGCGCATATCGATGGATCATTTGCGCGACCAGATCGCCGCCGAACTGGCCGGTGAGGATGATGTGGACGCCATCCATGCACTGCTTGGGGAGCATTTCGAGAATCTGCAATCCGAACTGTGCCGAAAACTCGGCGCACTGGCCGGTAAAGAGGCATAAATGATTTTGACTGTACTCTGCGGAACTCTGCGTACTCTGCGGTGAAAAGATTTTGACTGATTCTGGCCTGGCAGACGGATACGGCATCGCCATGCGCGCGGCGATCAAGGGATTCCGCCCGCGCAAGCGGCTGACGGTTTCCGAATGGGCCGATGCGCATCGGGTGCTGTCCACCAAAGGCTCGCCCGAGCCGGGGCGCTGGCGCACGGCGCGCAATCCGATGTTGCGTGAAATCATGGATTGCCTGTCCGATTCATCGCCGGTGCGTGAAATCACCATCATGAAAGCCTCGCAGGTCGGTATTACCGAGGGGCCGTTTATCTCCACCATCGGCTATTATATGGACTATGCGCCATGGCCGGTGATGGTGTTGATGCCGACCATCGAATCGCGCACCACCTGGCGCATCCAGAAACTCAATCCGATGCTGGAACACACCGAATGCATCCGCGATCTGGTGGATCGGCGCAGCCGCTCGACTTCAAACACCCAGGACGCCATCGATTACGGCGCCGCCACGCTCTATCTGGCCGGCGGTAATTCGCCGAATTCCTATGCGCAGAAATCCGTCCGCGTCGTGCTGCTGGATGATCTGGATCGCTTCCCGGCCACCATCCGCAATGAGGGCGACCCGGTGGAGCTGGGCCGCACCCGTTTCAAAGCATTCGCGCGCTCATACAAATATCTCAAGGCCAGCACACCCACCATTGAAGGGGCCAGCCTGATCAAGCGCGAATGCGATGCCGGCGATGGCCGGCAGTATCATGTCCAGTGCCCGCACTGCGCCGAATATCTGGTGCTCAAAATGGATCAGCTGTTTGCCGACGATGCGCTGACCGAAGCATGGTATGTCTGCGAGCATTGCGGCAGCGAGATCGAGGAGAAACACAAGCCGGCCATGTTCGCCGAACGCGGCCACGGCGGCACGGCCTACTGGAAGCCGCAGCGCCCGGAGATCAAACGCCACCGCAGCTATCACATTTCCAGCCTGTACGCATCGCCAGGCCTGGGGCCGTCATGGCTCGATCTGGTGCGCATGTTCCGCCGCATCCTGAAATCGGGTGACAAGGAATCATTGCAGGTGTTTGTCAATTCCTACCTGGGCGAAACATGGCGCGACGAACGCACCACGGTGGAAACGGCTGAAATGATGCAGCGCGCGGCGGCGGACGGCTACGAGCATGGCGTGATCCCGCCAGGCGTGCTGGTGATTACCATGGGCGTGGATACGCAGGATACATGGCTGGAATATACCCGACTCGGCTGGTCGTGGGATGGCGAGCGCATCCGCCACGCCATCATTGATCACGGCCAGATTTTCGGCGATACCGCCGGCACGCAGGTATGGGATGAGCTGGAGGCGGAAATCAACAAGCCGATGACTAACAGCTACGGCAAAACCATGCGCCTGCGTGCCGTGGCGGTGGACAGTCGCGGCCATCGCGCCAAAGAGGTGCGCGATTTTGTCATGCGCCCGTCGCTACAGGTCAAGGTGTATGCTATTCAGGGTAGCACCACGCGCATGTATCGCGCCATTGCCACCAGTGGCAGCTACCCGACCAAAGACCGGCGCGGCAAAGTGGTGCGGCGCGGCTACTGCACATGGAATGTCGGCACCGAATACTGCAAGCATTTCATTTTCCGCAATCTATCCAGCGATGAAAAGCGCCCGGTGCATGAGCGCGTGTTCCGTTTTCCACTCGATATGAGCGAGGAGTATTACAACGGCGTGCTGTCGGAAGTGTACGATGAAACAAAAAAACGCTACATCCCGCGCATCGGCAGTAAATACAAACGCAACGAACCGCTCGACACCCTGGTCTATGCCTGGGCCATCGGCGATCACCGCGAAGTGATGATTGGCAGGACGCGCAAGGGTGACCCGTATCCGCGCTATTGGAAACGCCTGGCTGATATGCTGGAACCGGCGGATGCCGAGGTGGTGGCAGACGCGCCAGACGATGGCGACAGCAGCGGGACGCCAGGCGAGCCGGAGCCGGTACGCAAACGCGGCCTGCGCCACCGCCAACGCCGCCGCCGTGGCGGTGGCTTTGTGAATGGCTGAAAACGACATCGTTGCCGATATCATCCAGCGCCTGGCGGAATCATTGGGCGCGGATGTGGTGCCGCCGCAAGTGTTGATGAATATCGAAGTGGAAACCCGCCGCGACTGGGCCGGCGATGTCTATATCGCATCGGCCAAAGGCCGCACGCGCGATGTCGATATCCGCCGGCGCTATCGGGATGGCATGAGCGTGGATCGCCTGGCTGCTGCATACCACCTGACCCCGCGCCGCATCCGCCAGATCGTCAACCGCCGAAAAAAATAAAACATGCAGAAACGCTTGACGCGATTACTCATAAAGCGTAATATACATCTATCCCGAGAGGGAAATCAAAGCGGCACCGGCTGACGGGGTGCAGGAGATTAAAGATGAACAACACAAAAATGACTGGATTCAAATATGGACTGTATGCAGTCAAAACGTCAAATAATTATTTCACAGGAACGCAGATTGAAGACTGGACTCTGATAGAGTCAATCAACGATTGTGTTGAAAAGCTTCTCAATGATGAGGAAATGATGCACTCAAAGAATGACTACACATTTGAACAGCGGTCGATGCTGACAAGTGCAAAATTGTTTGAGCATCTTTTCCAGCTTGCGTCTAGTGAAAACATTGATGAGTTCAAAGCAACTATTAAAGAGTTTAAGCGCATACTAAACACATCTCAAGCTTTTAATGCGGAATACATCGGCCTATCAAGCAAATGAAGGGGAGGAGTAGTCGATTGCTAAGACAAGAGTTCAAACACTTGACGACCAAACTACCCACCCTTTGGACAAACTCCTATTTTGTTTCCACCGTTGGGGGCGCACCGATTGAGAAGGTGAAACAATATATTGAATGCTAAACAGATAGGTCAAGCTTGAATTCAAACATCGGCAAAATAAACATGCATAAAGTGCTTGATAAGCTTACGCATAAAGCGTAAAATTACCGTATCCCGAAAGGGAAACCAAAGCGGCACCGGCTAACGGGGTGCGGGAGATTAAAATGACAAAACTAAACATTAGCCACACAGCATTCGAAAGTATCTATCATGATTCGCAAAAATGCGGAGGAAACACACACAGCGAATACATTTACAGTAATGTTGACGTATTTACTACTCTAAAAGTCAATGATAAAGAGTACCATGTCAATTATCAGGCCGGGCATAGTTTTTATCAGAACGATTATAGTATGCCATGCGAAGAAATTTCAATGGAAGAGATCGCAGGAACAGATTCTGTGATTGCAAAGATTGAACAAATGTATGAATCAGATTTTGACGACATTGATTTTACTGCTGAAGAAGCTTTGCAGATTTACAAATATATCAGAGAAAGCCTTGATCCCGATGCGGATATTGAATATACAAGTCTTATCGAATCAAGTGAAGATGAAATTAAATCATCATTGCAAGAAAAAGAAGACCAAAAAGCGGCAGAGCGCGAAGCATGGGGTGACTAAAATTAAAAGAGCCTCCGGCAAAGGAGGCTCTTTCATTAACTCTGCTTGTACAGCAGTGAAGTTTTTCTAAGCTGCCTGTGCGGCAGTGAACGATGCAAATCGTAGTCTCTATGAAAAAAGAGGTCAAGCATGAATTCAAACATCGTTAAAGCAGCAAGAGCGGCGCTGGACATGACTCAGGAAACATTCGGCGTATGGCTGGCCGGAAAGACTGGCCGCGCTGAACCGTTTCCGGTGTCTCGTATTTCGGAGTGGGAGTACGGCAAACGCTCGCCGCGCAAAAATGTTCGCGATGCCTGTCTGTCGGTCGTTGCCGGTGAAATAGCCAGCGATGCTGTGCTTAAAGTGTGCCAGGTGTTCTGGGGCGAAGGGATTGACCCACTGATTGTTGCAATGTCTGATGATGCGCTGGCAGTAAAGGATGAGATAAAAAACAGGATCATTGCAGAAACATCGTAATGCTACTGAAAGTGGTTCCTGAGACCGAGGGACGCAAGGATGTGGGCCACATCTAGCGAGGGTACAACATCGCCACTTTATTCTTTTGACTTTCCTCTGCGAAACTCTGTGTACTCTGCGGTGAACGCTTTTGAAAATCTGTAAAAGAAAGTGAAACTTTTACCCTAAAAAGTTTCCGCCGGTGGGTTTTGAATGACGCGCCATGGGGATTCCGACCAGCGCACCGCGCTCATTTTTCGCCGGCGATACCGTCAAATGGACGGTATCCGCGCCGGATTATCTGCCATCCGATGGCTGGTCGCTGGATGTCAATCTCACCAACAGCGCGGAAAATCACAATGTAACATCCACCGACAATAGCGACGGCCTGCACCTGGTCACATTTTCGGCGGCTTTGACCGCCGCCATCACGGCTGGTGATTATCGGCTGAGTATTGCCGCCGTGAAATCCGGCGAGCGTTACACGATTGAGACATCATCCGTCACCGTCCGCCCGAACCTGACCAGCGCCGCCGATGCCAGAACCCATGTCAAAAAGACACTGGATGCCATCGAAGCCTATCTCGAAGACCCGAACAACCTGCGCGCCGCAGCCTATTCGATTTCCGGGCGCTCGCTGAACCGAATCCCGATGACCGAAGTCATCGCCCTGCACAGCCGCTATCGCAAGCTTTGGCGCGATGAGAAAAATGCCGACCGCATCAACTCCGGCCAGAAACCCCGCCGCCGCCTGCTGACCAGGATGGCTGGCTGATGGCCGTGCAGGCAATCAAATTGCGCTCCGATCTGACGATCGGGCAGGAGAATCCGAAACGCGAGCAAGGCTCCCGCATTCTGAATGCGTGGCTGGCCGAGCGCAGACTGAATGAACGGGCTGCCACCGCATCCACATCGGGGCGCATTTCCAAACAGAAACGCAACTATGCCGGCGCGGCCATTTCCCGCCTGAATTCGGGCTGGGGCAGCGTTCCGACACCGCCGAACTGGCATATCTGGCAGGGTCTGCAACGGCTGCGCACCCGCTCGCGTGAGCAGTCGCGCAACAATGATTATGCCCGCCGCTTTGTGTCGATGTGCAAGGCCAACATGATCGGCCCGAACGGTATCCAGATGCAATCGAAAGCCTCCGATCCGGATGGCGCACAGGATAAGCTGGCGCAAACGGCTGTCGAGAACGGCTGGCGCGAATGGTCGCGCTATTGTGATGTCGCAGGGCGGCTGTCGCTGGTGGAGATGTGCAATCTGATCATCGCCACCGTGGTGGTGGACGGCGAATGCCTGGTGCGGCGTGTCAATGCCGGGCCGTATGCATTCCAGCTCAAATTGATTGATCCGGAATGGCTGGATATTCGCTACAATGAAACAAAACCGAACGGCAACGTGGTGCGCATGGGTGTCGAGTCCGATGCCAACGGCAAGCCGGTTGCATACTACCTGCTCGACAATAAAAACGCCGATCTGTACCAGTCCAGCTACTACACAGGCAAGCACATCCGCGTGCCTGCCGATGAAATGCTGCACATTTTCCGCCATGAAATGATTGATCAGGCACGCGGGGTGCCGTGGATGGCATCGGCGCTGGTCGGCATGAAAAATCTGGATAAATATATCGAGGCCGCTGTGGTTGCATCGCGTATCGGCGCATCGAAAATGGGCTTTTTCCATGCCGCTGATGGCGAAGGACCGGAAGCCCTGGCTGATGATGAGACGGCGGACGGTGAATTCATCCAGGACGCCGAGCCGGGTACATTTGAGGTGCTGCCCGAGGGTTATGATTTCACCGCGTTCAATCCGGACTATCCGCACCAGCAGTTTTCCGATTTCGTCAAAGGCACGCTGCGCGGCATCGCATCCGGTCTGGGCGTGTGCTACAACGGATTGAGCAACGATCTGGAAGGCGTGAATTTCTCATCCATCCGCGCCGGCGTGCTCGAAGAGCGCGAACAATGGAAGTCGCTGCAATCATGGTTTGTCGATCAGTTTATGCGTCCGGTGTTCGAGTCCTGGCTGGATATGCAGTTGACCCTGGGCACGCTGAAAGTGCCGACCAAGTCCGGCGTGCCGGTGGCGCTGCCGGTCGATCGTTTCGACAAGTTCCGCAAAGTCTCATTCCAGTCCCGCCGATGGGCTTGGGTTGATCCGCTCAAGGATATGGCCGCCAATGAGAAATCCATCGAACTGGGCCTGAAATCCCGCTCTGAAATCATACGCGATATGGGTCGCGACCCGGAAGAAGTCTGGGCAGAAATTCAGCGCGAAAATGAAACCATGGCAGCCATGGGAATTGATCTGCCTGCCGCCGCCGCCGCAGCTTCCATGCAGCCGGCCGGTGCAAAATCATTGTTTGAATCCGAACTGAGAGCCCAACAGGAGGCAGAACATGCCTGATATTAACAAAAAAGTATTGAAACTCATGCAATCGGAAATGCTGTTTCGTGAATTTTCGATTGATACGCGTGCGATTAACGAGGCGGAACGCACCGTTGATCTGGCCTTTTCATCCGAGGAGCCGGTGGATCGCTGCTTCGGCGATGAGATTCTTGATCATAAAGCATCGTCGGTACGCATGGATCGTCTGCATGATGGCGCGGCGCTGTTGCTGGGCCACGATCATCGCGACCAGATCGGCGTGGTGCGTAATGCCTCGATTGATAAGGACCGAGTCGGTCGCGCCAGCGTGTTGTTTTCGCGCTCCGCGCATGCCCAGGAAATATTTCAGGACGTGGTGGACGGCATTCGCAGCAAGATTTCAGTCGGCTACCGCATCCACACGGCCGTGCTCGAAGAGCAGTCCGCCGAAAAAGACATTTATCGCATCACTGACTGGGAGCCGTTCGAGATTTCGTTCGTTTCCGTGCCCGCCGATGCCACGGTCGGCGTGGGCCGATCCGCCGAACAGGCTGTGATTGATGCAGCCGATAAAGATGCACGACCCGAATCCGCAGCAGCGGGTGACAAGGCAGGCGCAATGCCTGAACAAAACTCAAAACGAGAGGAGGTTGTTATGCCAGGAGCAAACAACAAACCGGCAGCGCCCGCTGATCAGAATATTGATCTGGACTATGCCCGCAAGGAAGGCGGCAAAGCCGCACTACAGGCAGACCGCCAGCGCGTGGCTGATATCGAGGCCATCGCCGAACGGGCAGAAAAGCAGCTCGGGCACGATGCCGTAGCCAAACTGGTGCGCGAAGCACGCCAGACCGACACATCGGTGGATGAATTCCGCCAGTCGATTTATGACGCAGTCATCGCCAAGAGTTCGGAGCAGCGCAGCCCGATTGGCCTGAATGACAAAGAGGCCGGATCGTTTTCGTTCCTTCGCTTGATGTCCGCCATGGCAGATCCATCCAATGCCGCGCTGCGTGAAGCTGCTGCGTATGAATTCGAGGTATGTCAGGCCACTGCGCAGCGCATGGGCCGGAAGGCCAAGGGTGCATTGATCCCGACTGATGTGCTGAGCCGTGCCGTAACCACCACCGGCGCTGCATCCACCATCGCGACTGATACGCTGTCTTCCAGCTTTATCGATCTGCTGCGCAATAAAATGCGGGTGCGCCAGCTTGGTGCGACCGTGCTGGGCGGTTTGGCCGGCAATATCAGCATCCCGCGCCAGTCCGGCGGCGCAACCGCTGCATGGGTGGCAGAAGGCGCTCAGCCTGCGCAGTCCAATCAGACGTTCGATGCTGTCACCCTGGCGCCGAACGGCGTGGCCGCTGAGACGCAGGTCACTACCCAGACGCTGATCCAGTCATCCATCGATATGGAGGCCATGATCCGCAACGATCTGGCATCGGTTATGGCTCTGGCGATTGATTTGGGCTGCATTAACGGCTCCGGCGCGGGCGGTCAGCCGACCGGCATCCTCAACACTGCCGGTATTGGCTCTGTTGCGCTTGGCGCAAACGGCGCGGCGCTGGCCAATGTCGATCCGCTGATTGATCTGGAAGCCGCCCTGGCCAACGTCAATGCAGACGAAGGCAATATGGCCTATCTGACCAACAGCCATGTGATTGCAGCACTCAAAAAGCTGAAAACCACCACCGGCGAATACCTGTGGACCAACGAGGCAGCCGGTGATTATCCGTCCGCCACATTGGGCAGCATCAACGGCTATTCGGTCGCACGCTCCAATCAGGTGCCGAGTAATTTGAGCAAGGGCACCAGCGTTAGCGTGTTGTCCGCCCTGATCTTCGGAAACTGGTCTGATCTGATCATCGGCGAGTGGGGTGCGCTGGATTTGCAGGTTGATCCGTACACCGGCGGCATCGGCAACGTGAAGGTGAAAGCCTTGCAGTTCGTTGACTGCGCGGTTCGCCACCCAGAGTCGTTCGCGGCCATTACCGACATCGTCTGATGAGCGGCAGGGAGTGGCTTTCGGGCCGCTCCCTGAACTGACCATGCGATAACCACATGGAGGCTATTATGCACATTAAACTAAAGCGCGCCTGCCTGATCGGCGGCAAACATCACGACATCGGCGACACAGCCGAAGTCGGCGAGCGTGATGCCCGCTATCTGATCGGCATCGGCGCGGCGACAGAAGCAGCAAAAAAAAAGCCAGTCAGCAAGCGCAAGGCGGCGGCTGAATAATGCCCTTCACCGAAAATCGCGCCGTGTTTTTTGCGGATTTCGGGGTACCTGCCCTAATTGGGCAGGTCGTCGGGGTGCCTGCGGACGTGCTTGGCGATCCGGTCACGGTGATTTTCGATAATGAATATCTGGCATCGTTGGGAGTGGAATCATCCAACCCCGTAGCGCTGGCCGATGATGCCGATGTGGCTGGCGTTTCACAGGGCATTTCGGTGATCGTCAATGCGGTGAACTACACCGTGGCAGAAAGCCAACCCGATGGCACCGGCTTCACAGTGCTGGAACTGGAGCGGGTCTGATGGAGCACGCCCGCAAGCAAATCCGTGACGCTGTTGTGTCCACCCTAACCGGATTGGCTACAACCGGTGCCAATGTGTCGGTTGATCCGGTATATGATATTGCTGAGGCCAGCCTGCCGGCGCTGGTGATTACCACCGGCGATGAGTCGGTTGATATTACCGCTCAATTCGCACCGCGTATTTATCAGCGCGCATTGAATCTGAGTATTGAGGGCATCGCCTCGGCGACTTCTGGGCTGGCCGACACGCTCGATCAGATTGCAATGGAAGTGGAAGCCGCGATCAATGCCGATGCCACCCTTGGCGGCGTGGCGATGGATGCCGTGCTGACATCGATCCGGCAAAACATGGAAAAAGCAGCGGTTCCGATTGGCCGGTTGTCGCTGGATTACGATATTACCTACGTCACGGAGGCATAACATGGCCGATAAAAAACCAGTCAAAGAAAAACGCGTCCCGGCGCTGACCCCGCGCCGACCTGAAAACAACGCCCAGGAGAATAAATCATGACCGTATCTGCACTGAACAAGGCCCTGCTGGGCAAAATAGAAACCACGCCTGGCACCGATGCCGTGCCGGTGGTCGGCACCGATGCTATCCGCATCATCACCGCCACACCGAATCTGGATGCCTCTCCGCTGGAATATGACGCGATCAAACAGACACACGGAAAACTGGTCGGCCCGCTGGATGAACGCGCCATGACGCTCGAAGTGGAGTTTTATATGCGCGCCGGCGGCGGATTGGGCGTGTTGCCTGATTTCACCCCGATCATGCATGCCGCCTCACACACAGTCACATCCAATGCCGGCGTCAGCGTCGCAATCAACCCGATCACCGCACTTGGTGCGGTGCGCCATACATCCTCGTTTTATTATTTCGAGGATGGCCTGCGCTATAATTTCATTGGTGCAGTCTGTTCGGCCTTTTCGGTTGATTACCCGCTGGATGGCCTGATTCGCGGCAAGGCAACCATCGTTGCGCCGTTCCTGGCCCCGACTGCCGTGGCCTTCCCCGCCGGGTTGGTCTATCAAACCAGTGACCCGATCCACCCCAAGCCTGCCGATGTCATCACCGATGCAGGCATCGCGATCCGAGTCGGCACGTTCTCCTTTGATTCCGGCATTGCCGGTGCCGTGCGCCGCCTGATTGGTGGTGCCGAGGCCAACGTCAACACCCGCGACCGCAGCAAAATCAGCATCAGCAAGGATTCTCTCGGCACAGTTGGTGATGTCACCCGCCTGACCAGCGTCACCGCCGGTGCATTTTCCGCCGTGACCGGCAACCCCGGCAACCGCCTGGGCCTGACCGCCGCAAAGGCATATTATGGCACCCTGAAATCCGAGGCGCAGGACACCCTGATGATGCGCACCATCGATTTATTGTTGGCCGAAACCAACGGCGATGATGCCTATCAGTTTTTGATTGATTAACGGCCAAAAAAGGATTTAACCATGGCATTGAAACTATTGACCCGCAAAGATGCACCGGTTGAGAACAAGGAAATGGGCATCCTTGTGCGATTCGGGCGTTTAATGCCCGAGCATATCACCACCATGCAGGGACTATTGCAGGCCGGCACGACACGTCAGGCGGCGTACACATCCATGGCCATGTTTGCCCTGCGCGAAGTGGTTTCCGAGCTGACCGTCAAGGGGGAAACCTATGATCCGCTGGCGCTGGGCTACACATTGGACACCAAGGACGCCGACAATCAGACCTTTCTGGTCGGCATATCCGCCATCATCATCCAGGAGTTGTTGCTGTCCGATGATGCAAAAAAAAAGCAGTCCGCGCCGCTAGAGCATACTGGGGCAGCAAGCGATGCCTAGGCTGCCCGAACTCAAGGCATGCCGCGCCCACACAGCGTTGTCATGGCAGCGAGCCGGTGGAATGGATCGAGGGCATTGAAAGTGAATGCTGCCCGGTCTCCGAAATGCTCGAACTCTGGCCTGTTTTCCGCGCCTACCAGCTGCTTGAGCGTCACAACACATGGCCGGCTGCCGGTGGATGGGAGGATCAATCGCCACTGTTTGTCGATCTCGTTGAGATTATAGACGCATGCCGGCCAACATAAAGCCCCTAAAAATACGCATTATGGGCGACGCAAAAAACGCCGAGCAGGCGTTTGATCAGGCGCGCGCGGCTGCGAACGTAACCGCCAAAGCCATTGCGGCATCGTTTGCAGCAGCTGCTGGTGCGTTTTCGCTGATCGATGGCTCCGTGGTCAAAACCAGCGCCGAATTCGAGCGCTTCCGCACCCAGCTCGACACCATCGAAGGCTCCAGCACCAAAGCCGCCGCATCGATGGACTGGATCACCCAGTTCACAAAAAACACGCCGTTTGAACTGGCGACCGTCACCGATGCCTTTGTGCAGCTGAAGGCTTTTGGCATTGATCCGATTGCCAATGACTCGCTCAAGATACTCGGCAACACATCCGCCGCCATGGGGCGCACACTGGATCAATCCGTACAGGCCCTGGCCGATGCCGCCACCGGCGAATTCGAGCGCCTGAAAGAATTCGGCATCAAGGCCAGCACCGTCGGTAATCAGGTGCAGTTTTCCTACCAACAGAACGGGCAGAAGATGGTCGCCACGGCGGATAAAACCAGCCAGGCAATGATCCAGAAAACCCTGCTGGGCATCTGGAACGATAAATATGCCGGCGGCATGGATAAACTCAGTCATACCTGGGATGGCATGACATCCAACATGGCCGACAACTGGAATCTGTTCAAAAAATCCATTGGCGATGCCGGCGCGTTCAACGCCGCCAAAAACTCACTGTCCATCGTTCTCGATGAGCTGAACAAAAACGATGCCGAAGTGCAGGCGTTGGCCACCAATATTTCCGATGGACTGATCACATCGATGGAGTATGCGGTGACCTGGACAGCCCTGATGGCCAAAGGTTTCGCCGCGCTAACCACGGTGACCGATGGCGTGCGCGGTGGTATCGATGCCGTATCGCTGTCCATGGTTGAGGGTTTTGACGCGGCGGTATCCGGCCTGCAATCGTTTTATGATGCGCTGGCGCATCTGCCGGGCGATATCGGCCAGACCTATGCCCAGGCGTCTAAAGATATCGGCACTTTTCGTGCCGATCTGGGGCACCTGGAAGAGGGGATCAAGCAGACCGGCGGCGAATCCATGGCGCAGCTGTCCAATGGCATCGCGGCGCTAGGCGATGAATTCAGCGCAATCGATAAAAAAGCAGTGAAGTTTGTCAGCGCCATGGAAAAAGCGCGCGGTGCCGCCGCCGGCAAGATTCCCGGCCCGCAACCGGACACGTCCGGCAGCACGCAGCCAGGAGCGGCGGTCCCGGCATCATCCAGCGCGGCTGTGGATAAAGCCCGCGCCGCTGCGCAGAAGATCATCGATCTGCACCAAGCTAAATTTGATCGTCTGGCTAAAATGGCCGATCTGTCCGCCATGACCGATGAGGCCCGCGCCCAGGCTGAGGTCGAGAAGAAAATCGCGGCGCTGGAAGCCGAGAAAACACTCCTGGAAGATCACGATGCGTTCAGTTTGGAGCGCGAACAGGCATTTATAGATGCGCGCGCGTCGATTGTGACGGCCGGCGAGAAAAAGGTTGCCGATATCCGCAAGCGCAATATGACGGATATCGAGAAATTTCAAACATCCAGCGCCAGGGCGCAGGTGCAGACCATTTCCGGCATGCTGATGGAAATGACCGCCAGCGCAGCCACGAAGTCGCGCGCCATGTTTGAGGTCAACAAGGTAGCATCCATCGCCAATGCCATCGTCAAGGGTATCGAAGCGGTTCAATCAGCCTATGCATATGGTTCCAGCGCCGCCGGCCCTGTCGGCGGCGCCGCGCTGGCTGCGATTGCTGTCGCTGCTACGGCGGCCAATGTCGCCAAAATTGCCAGCACATCATTTGGCTCGAGATCAGCCGGCGGTGCGGTAACTGGCGGCGGCGGCGCGATTCCTTCACAGGCGACCAGCCAGGGTGTGCCGGTGACCCCAACAGCCGCGCAGCCGGCGCAGCCGGCGCAGACGCCACAGCCGATTCAGATACTTGTCGTCAACCGGGGCAACGGCACAGAGTTTATTGATACACAGGTCATTCCGCACATTCAGGACCGGGTCGCCAATGCAGACATCCAGATCATTGATCCGCGCAGCAGGCAGGCTCAGACGATCCTGGCGGCGGCAGCGTAATGGCTCGGCAAATGGGCCGCATCACGTACACGACCACCATGGCATCGGTGTCGCGATCGCCCTATAAGCAAGCGCAGATTTATACGGCAGCGACGTTGCCTTATGTGGACACGATTCCGGCAGGCAACACGCAGGATATTTATCTGGATTGGGGTTACGCATCACTGCGGCCTGCCGATTCCGATCATGCCAGCCACCAGAGAGCGTCATCAGGTGTCTTCGAGGTATTATATTTTGCCAAGCAACAACGACAACAGTTCACGATTCCACTAGTGCTGAAGGACCGGACCCCCGGGATAGTAAACGATTATGCAATACTCAATGCCATGATCGATGAATCGGTGCGGGGCACGGTGCTGAGATGGTATCCGGACTGGAACAATCATCCGACAGAATATTATTCCGCACTGATTTTGAAACGCAAACTGCCAAGTCGAGTAGGCACGACGGAATCATGGAATTTTGACTTTGAATTCAATATACTATCTTCGGTACAGATGCCATCCACTGTGCCTCCTTTTGTGTAGTCATGCTAACGCTTCCAGCCAATTACACCGCCACCAACTCCGCAATCGGTAAAGAGCCGATCTATGTGCTTGAGGTGCTATGGGCCAATGGGCTGCACGGGACAGAGGGACTGAATGATATTTATTTTGCAAGCCGCGATCTGACTGATTCCGGCATCACCAACATGCCATATCCGTCACGTTGGTATCCGGTGTTGGATGTCGAGCGTTTGTCAAACATCACGCAACAGGTCGATCCAATCAATGGTGTATCCTCCATCGGTTCATTGGCTGCGGGACTGCTGGATAAAGATGGTTCCGTGTCCGATATTATACACGCTGCCGATATTGTCGGGCACGGACTGCGCCGCCAGCGGTGTGAACTATATCGAATTTTCGCAAATCAGAACTGGATGACCGATAAGGTGAAGATCCGAACCATGCAGATTTCCGATTTGATCCTGGCCGCTGACGGAATTAGTTACACACTGCACGCACAAGACATTCAGCGTAATCTGAAGCGGCAGGTGTTCACGCCGGCGAAAACAGCCCTGTCGCTTGATATTGCAGGCACCGGGGCGTTCAGCGTCAGCTTGGCAGATACCAGCGGGCTGATGCTGGTTACGAACGAAACACACGGCACCGCCGGTTTCATCAAAATTGATGATGAGATCATGAAATGGACGTCAAAAGCCGGCAATCTGCTTACTGTGCCGTTGGCCGGGCGCGGAATGTTTGGCACCATCGCAGCAACACATGCTGCCGGAACGGATGTGCAGGAGATTGTGGTACTGCGCGGCAATCCCTTCATTTTGGCCATGGAGGTGATGGCGTCCACGGGGTCAGGAACCAACGGGGTATACGATACCCGGCCCGCACATTGGGGCGTCGGTCTCGATGCCGGTGAATTCAATGTTGTGGAATGGACGCAGGTTGGTCAGCTGATCGCCGGTCTGTCTGCTACGCCGCTCGCTGCTGATGGAATCCAGTTTGAATTCGTGCTTGATAAATCAATCGAAGCCAAGCGGTTTATCGAGGACGATATACTCAAAATCATGGGTGCATTTGCCCGTGTGACTGGTGACGGACTGCTCGGCTGTCGGGCTTATAACGATTTAGCCAATGCCCTCAAAGAAAATGCCTCCCGGGCGCTGGATGTAAACAATGTCGTGACATGGTCAGCGCTGCATTATGACTACACAAAATTGGCAAATGAGATGTGGCTGGATTTTGATGAATCACCGCGCTTGTCCGGTAAGTATATACGAGCGTCTTTTTTCATTGATTCGGTCAGTCAGGCGAAATGGGGCAGAACCAATCAGCTGAAATATAAGGCGCGCGGCATCATCCCGAACAACCTTTGGACGTCGCAGATTTATCAGCGATTCCAGCGCGTCATGGCCCGGTTCAGTCGCCCGCCCATGAGCATGTCGGTGACGCTATTGCCGCGTCATCATGATATTGAAATCGGGGATATCATGCGCGTGACATTGCCAATCCGTGATCTGGCCACCGGGCTTGATCTTGATCGCGCTTTTGAAGTGTTGCAGGTATCGAACGATCTGAAAACCGGACAGGTAAAACTCAAACTTATTGCGCAACCTGAAAAGTCCGCATTCTGGAACTCCGGTGTTGGTGCAGTCGCTACAGCATCAATATCACCGGCTGCAGTTTCGATGCCAGTATCAACAACACAACAGATGAGCCTGGTGGCGCTGGATGCTTCGGGCAATCAGATGCTCCCCGGCACAACAACATGGGTGGCCACCGGCAATGTTTCCGTCAGCGCATCAGGGTTGGTGACAGCGTCGGCAACGGCGGGCTCCGGTACTGTTAAGGCTGTGTTGGGTGCAATTGTATCGAATATCGCCACCGTCACGGTAACAGCATCAGCTAATACAAATATTGTGGCCAGCGTCACTATAGCTCCGACATCAATAGGTCTGCAGCCCGCAGCCGTTCAACAAATGGCAGCGACCGCATTTGATGTGGCCGGCGCGCAGGTTAATGTCGTGAGTTTCACATGGGCCTCGGATAATGTGGCAGTGGCAACCGTGAGCGCCAACGGGCTGGTGACAGCCGTGGCAAATGGCACGGCGAATATCACCGCGACAGAGACGTCCAGTTCTATTATGTCATCCCCGACGGCTGTCACAGTGGCCAATGCTGCGCCGCCACAGGTGACGCCACCGGTTATTGCAGATGCGGTATATCAGGTGGGCACTCAGTTGACTGCAGCAGACCCGCGCATCACGGGTGATGCCATGCTGGGCTATACCATCGTGGATGGTTCCGATTTTGCATCGGGCGATTACTGGTTCGATGGCAATGTGACCCTGGCCACAGGCACGACATGCACAGTCAACGGCACGGTGCGGATTTTCGCCTACGGCAATGTGACTATCAACGGCACGGTCGATGGCGTTGGTCGCGGTGGCACGGGCATGCCAGGTGTTGCCAATACATTTGTATGGGTTACATCATATCTGAATCATTCGATTGTTGCACCCAGTCCGAATGGATTGGGTGGAGGATTCGTTGGAAAAGGCGGTGATTCGGAAGGTTTTAATACGGCCTATACGCCGTTTGCGGGCGGTGCGTCTCCCGCATCTGTTATACCCACCATCGCAGTGGTTGCTACAGCGCAGGATGCCAGTGGCACATGGACGGCTGTAAGCGGTCTGCCAACCGCACTGCATGGCGCTGGCGGCGCTATGGGCGAGTCAAGCGGGTATGTTTCAGGAGGGGCTGTGGGCGGCGCTGGCGGCTCAGGCGGTGCCGGCTTTCTCGTGATGGCGCGCGGCATCTTTGTTACAACGGGGTTGATTGATTTGCGCGGTGGCGATGGCACATCCGGCACGGTAGCCAATGCTGCATCGGATACAGCATTGGGCGCTGGCTCCGGCGCTGGCGGGTCATTTGTCGCTTTAGCAGAGCGCGATGCCAATGGTCTGCCGGTGCTGTCGGTATC
Source organism: Zetaproteobacteria bacterium (assembly GCA_021545585.1). Taxonomy (GTDB): domain Bacteria; phylum Pseudomonadota; class Zetaproteobacteria; order Mariprofundales; family Mariprofundaceae; genus JAJRVH01. Next base: position 9,880 of record JAJRTF010000025.1, on the reverse strand, counting down.
GCCATCAAGAATCCTCGTGACCGGCGGGCTGAATGTTGGATCAATCGTTGGTTTCGTGCCGATTACATTAGGTGCGCGTGTTCCTGCCCAGGTTGGTGGCACCGGGGCTCAAATCGCACAGGTTATAGGATAGGAGATGAAAGGATGCCAATAACATCGAAAGTGAAATCACACACAGGCTCAGAGACAGGTCTAACATTACTGGCTGATCTAACAAGTGATCTGGCCTCAATTGAGGCCGAAGTTAATGCTCTCGCGCTGACATCCGGGGTCTCAGGCATAGCAACGGGCGGTAGTGCGACTACATTGATTGATAGCGGGCTGACACTAGGAATAAATGCTTTTGTCAATGGGTTGATTGTTGTGAACAGAGCAGGTGCATTCATTCGGGCTGAAACAATCATTAGCAATACAGCCACCACTGTGTCTTTTGCCACCGGTGCACCTGTCTTGCCCGGAGATAGTTATACATTATTTTCGCAGGCGAGCGGAATCACACCGGATGCGAATGGAGAAATCGCAGAAAATCCAGCAGGCGCAGCAGCGCAATTGGCGTTAGGCAGAATTGGTGCAAGGAAACGCGCTGACGGGTCATGGGACGGCTTATGTATCGCACTCCCAGCAGGTTTTGATTTGCATGCGTGGACTGATGAGCTTGTGTCAGGTCAGATATACAGTATAGCCACCCCCACCAACGGGCCGGTAACATCCGGCACTGTGTTTGTAGAAGTGTTGCGGCTAACTTCGGACAGCTCAAGTCTTAAACGCCGGTCATTGCGCTGTACAGCGTGGCCATCAGGTGAGACATATACAGCATCAAACAATGGGGCCACATGGACGCCGTGGGCAAAATTAGCAACAGACAAGCCTCTTGTGTGGACTACCCCTACGTTCGTGAATGGTTGGGTAGCTGATACAAGCATTAGTGCTCCGCGCTACGCAATAGATGATATAGGCAATGTCATCATGGAGGGCCGTGTGCTAGGCGGCAGCAACATTACTGATACGATAATATTTACAATAGCAGGCTACTCATCAGCTAGATACCACCATTATGCCGCGCCGGTTTATGGCGGCGTAGGCGATATTTATATAACACCAGCGGGAGCCGTGCATTTTTATGGCATTAACGCACATACAGGCGACGCTTCAGCGTGGCTTTCTATCTCTACTATCGTGAGGATTTAACCGATGAAGCTAATTCACAGATTTGATACAAAAACTAAACTCTATGTAGAAGACGCATTTCTCCCCCCGGATGTTAAAACAAATCCGGACGACCCTGATGTATATACATTGCCAACAAACGCTACGGACATCCAGCCCGTAGGCTTCCACACACCGAAATGGAGTGGTAAGAAGTGGGTGGAAGATGATAAAGCCGCAGCACTGGCGTTAGCCCAAGAAGCGGCAATGTCCCAACTGAACGATGAATATCAAACGGCCTTAAACGGTGGCGTCACATATAGCGGGATTACCTTCCAGTCTGATAAAGCCTCAATGGATAATATGAATGAAACGCTTACAGCTGTTTCAAACGGATGGGTGCTACCCGCAGGCTTCGCATGGGTTGCAGCAGATAACTCATTACACCCTGCTGATCTAGTATTTCTGCAAGGTCTGGCGTCTGAGTTTGCGAATAACAAAGCAGCCGCCTTTGCAGCATTTCAAGCGAGTAAAATCAGTGTACGAAAGGCAACAACAAAAGCAGCAGTATTAAAAATTGTACCGATAACCAGTACAGTGATATAAAGGAGAAATGGGGCGATTAACAGACTTTTCGAGAAACCAGCTGCGGGATCCTATGTTCCGCACGGCCAGCCTGGACATGCAACGAAAATAACAGGAGACTACTATGAATACCTACACCAACAATCTTCGCGATCTAGCACTCGATGCGCTGCTCGCGGATTTTAATAACAGCACCCTGACCATTCGCACCGGTGCGGCACCGGGTGCGGCCAATCCGGCGGCGGGTACGGTGTTGGCAACTATCGCGCTGCCAGCCACGGCATTTAATCCCGCTGCAGGCGGTTGAGCGGCGCTCTCTGCCGCGATCTCTGATGCGGCAGCTGATGCTACCGGCACGGCAGCGCATTATCGTATGGTTGGCACAGCCGGCGTGCTCGAAGGCAGCGTCACAGCAACCGGCGGCGGCGGTGACATGACGCTGGATAACGTGGCTATCCAACTTGGTGGCGCGGTCAATATCACAGGCATGACGGTAACGATGGCATAATGGCCCTGTCCGTATTTCACCCGCCCATTGTGTTGTCAGCAGGAACGGCGGCACAAAAGCGGGTGCTGCTTGAGAAAATGAGACTGGCATTGGTGGCCGAATCAAACTACTACGGTGCCCTCTACACGGCAGGCGGCATGCTGCTGGCATCGTATAATGAATACGACGATTCGTTTGATGCAGTACGCAAAGCAATCAAGGTGATCGAAGATGCCCTTTGAATCTCTCAATGCCGCGCCGTGGGCTGTGAATGACCCGAACGGGTATATTCTGTTTCCGTTGGCCACACGCGCCAATGCAAATATCGCAGCGCCGGCCGATTCGGATGCTATGGCTATTCTGTATAATGATGGCGGTGCAGGCCATTTCGATGCTACCGTTGGATTTACGCATATTATCGCATGGCAGTACACTGACACAACAGGCAACGGCAAATGCTATATGGGCTATCAAAATATTGCGGAAGATTTCCGTACCGCGAAAAAAAACGGCGATCCGGGCACCGGATGCATGTTTGTATCAGATGGTGCCGGGCGCGTGGACATCAACGCCATTACTGACGGTGGCGCAACGAAGTCAGGCGGCGTCACAGGCGCACTGAATGAGCTGACCACGTATTATCTCAAGCTCATCATGGCATCGGCGACTTTCACTATCGAATTTTATCCGACGATCACGGACGCACAGAACGGCACGGCCATGGTCACATCGGACACGATCAATCGAGGCGGCGGTGAGCCGTCTGCCTATCAGTTTTTTCAGATCATGGGCAATGAAAACAAAGGGTCAACAGGTCGTGAATGGGGCTTCGATGTCTGGGATGTGGATTTGCAAGAAGTGCCGCCGGGGCCACCGACCGAGATACGGGAACAGCTCAATGATTCAACGGGCACTGCGTATCCGAACGGGACAACAGTTTATTGCTACACCACGACCGGCGTTTTGGAGTTGACTGGCTCAGTCGGCGCGGTAACAGGTACAGATACCGCCAATCCGAGCATGACAGCATTGGTTGCAGGCGAGGTGAGTTTCACGTTCCCGAATACCGATTTGGTGCAACGCTGGCTGGTCGTTGATCCGGCAGTGGACATCGATGGTTTATCCACAAACCTGATTACTCCGGTGCAGCTGGTTTGACGGGTCTCATCTAATGGCCTGGTACGCCAAAAAGATATCGCAGACCGGAGGCGGATGGCGGGCTGCCGACCACTCCGTAGCCGGCGGCATTGCCGCCATCACAGGTGTTGCGATTATTGCCATCGGTGGTCTGGCATCGGTGGCAACCGGCACTTATGCACCGCACAACCGCACGGGGATAGCCACGATTCAAATCGGCGGATTATCCACCGCCGCAGCGGGAACGTATGCGTCCCATGTCCGAGCAGGCTTTGGCACGATTCAAATCGGAGGGCTATCTGAAGCCGGTACGGGCACGTTTGCAGCTTATAGTCGAACGGGGCAAGCCAGCGATTCAATTGGCGGGCTATCGACATCGGCAGCGGGCACATTCCTGTCCTACAGCCTATCGGGTTCGGCCACAGATCAGCTCGGTGGGCTGGCATCGTCATCGGCGGGCACGTTTGCAGCTTATAGCCGGACCGGTGCAGACACCGTTCAGATTGGTGGGCTGGGAGACCGTGCCACCGGGACCTATGCACCCTATGCCAGATCAGGACAGGCGGCTGGCACGATTGGCGGCCTGTCCACCACAGCATCCGGCACATTCTTTATGCCCGGCCTATCGGGTTCGGCCACGGTTCAGCTCGGTGGGCTGGCATCGTCATCGGCGGGCACGTTTGCAGCTTATAGCCGGACCGGATCGGCAGCGGCCACGCTGGGCGGATTAAGCACAGCCGCCAGTGGCAGCTATGCGCCCTACAGCATCACCGGCACGGCAAGCATTGTATTCGGTGGATTGTTGGAAATCGGACAGGGCACATTCATGCCGATTCAAAGCGAAACGGGTACAGCCAGCGCCACAATCGGAGGCTTAAGCAGCAGCGCCAGCGGTTCGTTCACCCCGTACAACCGGGCCGGCAGTGGCGGCATCGGGTTTGGTGGGCTGTCCACATCGGGCAGGGGAACATTCTCAGCCTACGACCAGACAGGCAGTGGCAGCATCGGATTTGGCGGGCTGTCAACACAGTCTGCAGGTCTATCGTTGATTGCAGTTGATGCAACAATAACAGCGCAACCGGCTCTGGACGGGTCAATACGCGTATCTCATACGGCCATTGATGCGAATGCGTCAGCACAACCGGCCCTGGATGCTGTTGTATCATGTCTGCCGGCCATACAGGCAACGATAACGGTGACAAGGGTGGTGATATGAACAATGTATTATATGTCGGCAGCGACAACCTGCTTGAAGTTGATTGGCTTAAAAAATCGGCAGATGGGTCATATATCAATAATGCAGCCGTTACATGCACCATCGTGGATGCCAACGACGTGCCCGTGGCGGGTGAAACATGGCCTGTTACACTGGTGTATGTGCCCGGCTCAAACGGTAAATATCAGGGCGCGATTAGCAGCACGGCGGCGCTGGCGCATGCCGTTTATTATACAGCCAAATTTGATGCGGTGGGCGCGGGGTATGCAAAACACTGGGAAATACCCATGCCTGCCGTTATTGATCCGTTAAAATGGGGATTTCTGATGGAATATCCCGGAGATGAACGGCGCAGCGATATTTCACGCGCAATACGTATTCACGAAGAACGCGAACGCGAATCATTTGATAAACTGCATAGTGCGATTGAGTCGATTACGAACGATGTAAACGAGAATCATATTCTGCTCTCAGATCAAATATCCAGATTTACAGAATGGAAAGATAAACATGAGATTGGCGATAAAGCAGAACACGACAGGTTTTTTGCAGAACTCGCCTCGATTAAAAACCCCGTGATTGATTTGAAGAATGCAATCGAAGGCATGGGTACAATCAGCAGGGCGGTGTTCATGGTTGCGAAGCTTGTTGCATCGGTCGGCATTATCGCTGGAGGGCTATATGCAATGGCGCATTATGGAGGCGGCAAAGGATGAGTTATTTCGACAGGGCTTTTTTCAAGGGGGATATGGATGGCAAAATTCAGCCGCAAAAGTAAAGACAGGCTCGCAACATGTCATCATGATTTGCAGCGATTATTCAATGAAGTTATTAAACACCATGACTGCGCCATCCTTTGCGGTCACAGGACAGCATCAGAGCAACACAGCGCGAAGGTAAAAGGGTTCAGCAACGTTGACTGGCCGAACAGTAAGCATAACTCCTTGCCGTCCATTGCAGTTGACGTAGCGCCATATCCGATAGATTGGTCTGATATTGAAAGGTTCAACGTGTTTGCAGCATTCGTACAGCAGACAGCAGATGATATGGGTATCAAAATTAAATGGGGCGGAACTTTCAAATCGTTTTACGATGGCCCGCACTATCAGTTGGTGACATGAAGACGCTAATTGGAATAGCCGCGACTCTCACTGGGATAATCGCGGGGGGCTATATGCTGTATATCATCAGTTCGTGGCTCATAAGTTTATTTTTCAGGGGTATGTTGTGAAGCTGGATTTGTTTGAAGTAAGACTGTTCTTCGTGATTGCGTTCATCATGTTGATAACAATTGTGGCCGTGGCAAACAATGCTTTCGCTAATGAATATTCTGTGAATTCATACGAGGTTTATGATGGCGATACGCTCACACACACGGATGTCACAGTATTCCCCAACATTCATTACAACGGCTCTATTCGTATTCGTGGTATTGATACACCAGAAATTCGTACTAAATCGGCGTGCGAGAAAAGTCTCGGCTATCAAGCAAAAGATGCGCTGAAAGTATTCTTGAAAAGTAGGTCTGTTATCGTGAAAAATGTAGAGAATGGTAAATATGCCGGTCGCTTGCTGGCTGACTTGTTTGCCGACGGCGAACCCGTGGCGCACTGGATGCTGACGCACAGCCACGCCCGCCCGTATTTCGGCGGCAAGCGCAACCGGGCATGGTGTGATGACAGCCCTTGAGTTTATCCGCCATTTCCGATTAGTGGCCGTGGCGCTGCTGGCCTATGCGTGCGTGATCGGTTGGCGCACGCAGGAATGGTTTTTCGCGCTGGATAATCCGACCACCGAACAGACGGTGTATGCCACATCCACCCTGGCGCTGGCATTCGGCGTGGTGACGATGTGGACAAAAACGAGGGCTAACATATGAAACGACTGATAATAGCATTAACACTGGCCGCCATGAGCGGTTGCGCATCGCTGAACTACGCCGGCAACTCGACAATGAAGGTTCAGCTTTATGTTGACAGAAATGGCGCTAAGCAATGCTGTTCGTGGGAGATCCGCAACGGCAAAGAAATCGGAGAAATCACAGCTGATGTAAGCATAAAGCCGGACGGTTCATTCAAGGGGCATCTGCATGAGTTGTCTGTCAAAGCATTCCAGGGCCAGAAGATCATCGCCGACGTCGCCAAAACCGGCATCCGCGCCGGTGCCGCCACGGCCGCCGCAATATCATCCAGCATATCCGGATTGATCTGCTCGGGGCTGGTTGGCCAAGGGGCGGTGTTCATTTTTGGGTTGGGGATAACAATGACGCTCTGATTACTTCACCAATGAGAACGTTTCTGATGTCATCTTCATCAAGGTATACTTTATGCCTGTCATGCATTTCCAGACGTATAGCAGAGAGTACTCGCTTTGAAGCCATGGTGTCGGCAATGTTTCCAGCCTGCAAGAATGCAGATAATTCGGCTTGTTTATGGGTATGCCCGCCTTTGATAGCCTCTTTACTGAATACATAAATCGCATCTGCTATGGCCGAATGTTTGTCTTGAATTAAATTAAACTCAGAGACCATCACATCACCATCACTGGCCGAATATTGGATTATTTTCCATTCCACGCCGTTTGTTAAGATGCCGAACTCTGCGCCAAGAAGTTTGGCATAATCCTCAAGTTGCCCGGCGTGTTTATCGTTCAATTTCAATGTTGCCTGTTTTATTTCAATGGGGATGCGAATGCCATCACCTAATTCCAGCAATATATCAATGATGTTTTTGCTTTTTCCATCGATGTTGAATTGCGGTTTGCGATCTTCAAACCGGTCAAAGTTGAGCATCTTCTCAAGCACATCTTCAACCACATCTGTGGTTTGTGCCTCGTTCATTTCCCTGTCTATGGCAATTTGGGCTATTTTCTGCGCCTGCTTTATGCCCGCGCTGATGCGTTCAACCACTGCTTTATATTTTATATATTTCGCCATTTATTTCCCCCTGGCTACCTTTGATTGATCAACCGCATCAAGTATTGTTTGATATGCATCTTGCTGTTCACGGGTGAGTTTTCGAAAGCTTTCCAGGACTGCTTTTTCTCTTGGGTTTTTTGCTTCCTGCAACCTTTCTCCGTGAATGTCGTACGCTATGTGATCCGACACGCCTTCTTGCACTACCATCATTCCGGACTTGAGCCAATCGGTTGAGCGGCTCAGTTGAGCGGCAATGATGTCAATTTCTGCATCGGTGGGTTCCTGCGTTCCACATAACCATAATTCGACAGTTTCAGGGGCCAGCCGACCGCCACACGCTTCGACCAAATCCATGACGGTTATATCCGCATCCTTCAGTGCTGACTTGATGCGTGTCTGTGTGGGTGATCTTTGATGTTTGTCACCTTCACCTGTTGTCAGCCATTCCGGGTTCACCCTTATTGCAATTGCAATGGGTTTCACATTTTCTGCTGATGGATTAACTGTTCTTCCGCGCTCCAGGCTTGATATCGTCATTTTATTGATTCCAGCCAGATCAGCGACATCCTGCTGGCTCATGCCAAGGCGCAAGCGTTCTTTTTTTATTCTATCGCCGGTTGTTTCTTGCTTCATGACTGTAAACTATTGTTTATAGATACTGCAACAAGTAAAAAGTTGGTTACTTTCCGTAAATAGTTCTTTATAGTGTGCCGCATGGATATGCAAAAAGTAATAAACCTGTTTGGCAGCAAGGCGAAAATCGCCCAATCGGTTGGCATTACAAACCAAGCAATTAACAATTGGAGTGACCCTTTATCGCCCACTGCTGCCGACCGCGTCATCGCGGCATGCGTCCGACAAGGCATTGATCCGACGCCGCTGCTTGATGTCCCTGATTCGGAGGCCGCATGAATGACGGCGATCTGAGGGCGACTATTCGCCGAGATTGGGGCGGGCATCTTATCTATCTCCCAAAACACGCATCGAGAGCACATCCAGGCAATGTCTCAAAGGAGGGCAGCATGACTGCTAATGAATGTCGATTTTTCCGGTGGTGGCGTGCGGCGAAAGCAGTGCGTCCGCAAAGCCTTCACACAATTTACCAACAATGGGTTCGCCGTTGCGGCGCATCTGAGGAGCCATCTCAGTGAGTCCGTTGGCGATGCGCTCTGCGAGCTCTTTTGGCATTGATGCGCCAAAGGCAATAAAAAATGCGCCCATGGCTTTTTTAAGTTCAGTTGTTGTTGGTTCCATATTCGTCTCCGTGTTTTTGGCTTGTTGTGGTGACAAAACCATAGGCGCGGGGGCGTTTTTTTGCAAAAAAGGGGCGGTGATATGGCATTGAGGTTGATAATTCCCGATTTTGTGCCGGCGGCGGATCGGAGGGCGGTGCTGGAGCGGATCAGGCGCGACAGGTGCGACGCGGCGGCGGGTTTGGCCGAGGCGCGGGCGCGGGGCTTTATTCCGCTTGATAACATTAAAACGATAAAACGGCGCTTGCGGGCGCTGGATGATTTGGATGCCGCATGGTGCGCTGTCCAGATGGACGATGTGGCGTGATGGGGTCGGTGGTTGTCATGCGGCAATCCTCTGCGCAGGCGCAGAAAAAGCGTCGGGCATGGCGGGCATAAACGCCCGAATGCTGGAGCGCCGCCGCGTGTTTCCCGATGACGGATTGTTCAAAGTGAATACCGTGGTCGAAATCATCGATGTGGGGAAATCCACATGGTTCGACTGGGTCAAGGCCGGATTCGCGCCGCAACCGATAAAAATCGGCTGCAATACATTCTGGCGCGGGAAGGACATCTGGCGGTTTATCGAGGAGGTGTCTGATGTCTGATATTTCGGAAAAGGTTGTGCTGACTACGACGCTGAATTTATTAAAACAGCAAGACGCCTGCGCCGACGGGTACAAGAAGTTGCTTGTCCATGTGGGCGGAACGTCATTTGATCATGATGCGCCTATCAATCTGTTGACTGTTCTCGATTCCAATGGCGTCGAAGATATGCTCTGGTGTTTGTGCGCAACAGAACAGAACTGCGATGTTGTGGCTCGATTGATGGCTGCTGATTTTGCAGAGTTATCGCTATATCTGTTTGAGCGCGATTGCCCTGCCGATGATCGGCCCCGGAAGGCAATCGAAGCCGCGCGTGCTTTTGCTCGTGGTGAAATATCGGCCGCAGCCTGGGCCGCAGCCAGGGCCGCAGCCAGGGCCGCAGCCAGGGCCGCAGCCTTGGACGCAGCCAGGGCCGCAGCCAGGGCCGCAGCCAGGGCCGCAGCCTGGGACGCAGCCAGGGCCGCAGCCAGGGACGCAGCCAGGGCCGCAGCCTTGGACGCAGCCAGGGACGCAGCCAGGGCCGCAGCCAGGGCCGCAGCCAGGGCCGCAGCCTT
>JAJRTF010000024.1 GCA_021545585.1 Zetaproteobacteria bacterium | reverse complement strand
GAACCTCTCCATCTCACTTCACCCACGAATCCAGAAGCAATACCCAGCGCGAAGGGCGCGCGAGTTTGCACTTTTCGCACATGCTGTCAAGCATATGTCCAAAATGCAGTCAAACTGGAGCCGGCAACAGGAGTCGAACCCGTGACATCCTCATTACAAGTGAGGTGCTCTACCAACTGAGCTATACCGGCAAGGATGGCGCATCTTACTCAGCGCCTACATGAACTCAAGCATGGAATGAAAAGTGCTGTTTATCTTATGCTGCATGAGCGATTCTAAATAGATGACAGGATGCAGAAGAACGTAGCAGCTGGCATGTGTATTATTCCAGCGACACACTGATTGCGTTTAGCTTTGCCTCACCGACTTTAGAAAAGGCAGCACCGCGGCGGGAACCAGTTCGGATACATCACCGCCCATGCCTGATATTTCACGGATAAAGCGCGAGGATACAAAGGTATAATCCTCACGGGCCATGACAAATGCCGTTTCGATGTCCTCATCCAGCCGGCGGTTCATCGTCGCCATCTGGAATTCATATTCGAAATCCGATGCCGCACGCAGGCCGCGCAGAATCGCATGTGCCTGCTGTTCATGCGCCAGGTTCACCAGCAAACCGGAAAAGGCCACAGCGGTTACCTGTGCTTCGGCAGCAAAGGTTTCGCGCACCATCGTCAGCCGCACATCCAGATCAAACAGCGGTTGCTTGTTCGGATTTGCTGCCACTCCAATGACCACGCGGTCAAACAGTTTCATACCTCGCCTAACAACATCGACATGACCAAGCGTGATAGGGTCAAAGGTGCCCGGATAGATTGCTGTACGCTGCATGGCTACTCCATTCCGTTTTCTGACGGCTACCATAACGCCGCTCCGGCACGCGCGTCCAGTATCTGCCTATATCTTATCAAGCTCGGACGGGGCTGAAGCTGACTAGAATGCCTGGCCTGTGCCGAGGTAGAAGCGCCAGCGATGGGTAGCAAACCCATAAGCAGCATCACCGCGGATGGTACCGTTCATCAGCCAGCGCAGGGTCCAGCGAATCCCGCCACCCACACCGGCATAGAAATTCCTGCCATTGGCTACAGAGTTATTGCCGGCCACATAGGCCATATCGCTGAAGGCGGCCAGCTGAATATTGGAATCCGGGTGCAGCAAAAACCTTCCTTCAACACTGCCCAGAGCATAAGCCTTGCCCTGTATTTCGCCGGGGAAATATCCACGCACGCCATTGCGGTTTCCCAGATCGAACAGTCCATCGCGCAGCACATCACCAAAGGCATGCCCGACATTCATGCGCAGATTCAGTGTATTGTGGCCATCAAATGGCACATAGCTGCGAATGGATGCCGTCTGGCTATAAACATTCAACGTAGAGCCCAGGAATTTCGGGGTCACTGATAGCGAATAATCGAATGCAGAGCCGGAAAACCAGATAATTCTATCATCCACCTGCCGATAGCTGACCCCACCCAGTAACGTACGCTTGCGGCTGCCCGCCACATCCGGCTGCGACGGGCCGCTCTGCAACTGAAACGTGCTATTGCTTCCGGAGATCCCGCCACGAACTCCCCATCCTTCGCCCGGGACCGGGCCAAAGGCATAACTCAATGTCAATGATGCGCTCCGGCTATCCTGCAGGTACTTCGATGCCAGCTGGCCGTTCTGATAGGCGTCAAAGATCGAGCGCCCCCAGTTTGCCGTCAGGTTCATGCTAAGTTTGGAATCATTGACCCGTCGCCAGTCATATCCAAAGGCATACGAAGAGCCGTTGGCGGCAGAAAAGTTTTTGCCGGTATCTTCCCGATAGGCCAGACGCAAATGGTGCTGCAGACCCCAAAGATTATATTCATCCAGCGCCAGGCCGGCGGATGAGGTACCGTTATCGGCGCGGCTTGCCTGCGGTAATAACCACAGTGACCAGCGCTCACGTACATATATGGCTACGTGGCCCGTTTCATCCGGCGGGCTAATGACCACTTCGGAGAATATACCGAGATTACGCAACCAGCGCTCACCTGTGCCGGCAAAGTCCTCTTGCCAGATATCCCCCTGTCTGAACGGCAGCTCCCGCAACACCGTGCGTTCCTGTGTACGCTCCAAACCGCTAATGTCTATTGTTTCGATACGTACGGCGGCAAAAGCCAGCCCCGCCTGTAGCAGGCAGATGAGCAGCAACAGCCCTCTTATGGCTGCCATATCCCCTGCTCGCTAACAATCGCTGTGATATTTTCAAAAGGCGTTACATCAAAAGCCGGGTTGTTGGCGGCCACGCCGCTGGCGGCCACCCTGATATGCCGTATGGTCCCTGAAGCGTCTGTACCATCCATCATCGTGACTTCTTCATCGCCGCGCATCTCAATGGGGATATCGTTCCCCGACGCACAAGCGGAATCAAATGTTGAAGAGGGCGCCGCAACATACATCGGCACATCATGTCGGCCTGCTGCGAGCGACAGATGATAAGTGCCGACCTTATTGGCCACATCGCCATTGGCGGCAATGCGATCGGCACCTACAACTATCGCATCCACCTTGCCTTGGGCTATCATCCAGGCCGCAGCCGAATCGACCTGGATACGACAGTCAATACCCGCCTGCTGCATCTCCCAGGCCGTCAGACGTGCGCCCTGCAAGCGGGGACGCGTTTCATCAACCCATACAAAGGGCGACTCCCCTGCTTCATGCAATTGATAAATGCCCGATGTGGCTGTGCCCCAATCCACGGCAGCCAGCCAGCCGGCATTGCAATGGGTGAGAATGCGGCGCTCGCCGATTGCAAGCAGAGGGGCCAGATGCTCGCCCATACATTGATTCGCTGCCACTTCGGCATCGGCATAGGCCACGGCCCGCTCAATCATCATATCCGTATCCGCCCCGACTCTGGCACAGGACTCCATGACAGCGCAGGCATCAAACAGATTAACCGCCGTAGGGCGGGTCATACGAAAACGTGGCATCCAGTGTTCGAAAAAATGCGGCTGATCTTTTTGCCATGCCAGAGCCAGACCGTAAGCAGCAGTGGCGCCAATACTCGGGGCTCCCCTTACCTGCATACTCTCGATGGCAAGGGCCACCTGTTCCGGATCACTGCTCACCACCTGCTGAAAACGGTGCGGCAGCAAACGCTGTTCAATCCACTGCACGGCTCCGGAGCTGCCAGCAGCATCACTATGCCAATTGACCGCCCTGTAATTTGAACCAGCTACCTGCAACACTACCCTCCAGAAAGCCCGGTTATCATTACCGGTTCAATCAGCTACGCAACTTACGCAAAACACCATCCAGCTCAACAGGGCGCGTGTAGCGAATACGCAGCTCCCCCGAACCGTCTTTTTTACAATTTATATCCACAGGCAGGCCCAGTTTGCGCGTCAGCTCATCCTGCAGGG
>JAJRTF010000023.1 GCA_021545585.1 Zetaproteobacteria bacterium | reverse complement strand
CAGTTCGACATCGTATGGTCATCCGGACGCCCCCTGCGCCCCTTCCCGTATCCGCAATTCATCAACCGCTTCGAATCGGAGAAGCTGCTGCATCGTCTGTACAACAGCTGGGGTGGACAATGGTCGGCCTCCGGAAAAACTCCGCCGCAGCAGGCGACCGGCCTGAAACGATGAATGCTCATGAACATGTAAGCGGCCGCTCGATACGCACCGAGATCATTGCCATCTGCACGCTGTCTGTGCTTGCGATTGCGTTACTGGCCGGCGGCATTGCCTATCAGTTGCTCAAGCAACAGCAGGAGGAGAATGCCCTGCAAAGGGTTCGGGCTCTGGCCGACAACCGGGCCGCCCGCATCGAGGACTACATGGACATGCACACCCAGCACCTGCTGGAGTACAGCGGCGCGCTGGAAACGGCCCAGGCCATGCAGCAGCTGGCGCGGGCCTTTCGGGAAGGCATTCGAAAGGAGGGCTATCAGCAGGCCGACAAGCTCTTCCGTCCTGTCTTCGAATCCATTCGAAGCCACTGGAACTATTACGATATCTTCCTGATCAGCACAGATGGCGACATCGTGTTCACCGTCGCCCGCGAAGCGGATTTCGCGACCAATCTGAGGCATGGCCCCTATCGCAACACCGGGCTGGCCAGAGCTTTCGAAGAAGCGCTGATGCTTCTCTCGCCCAGCCAGACAAACTTCAGCCATTACGCCCCCTCCGGAGAACCTGCGGCATTCCTCGCCGCCCCGGTGATACGCCATGGCAAACTGCTCGGAGTGCTGGCATTTCAGCTCGATACCGATGCATTTTACGAAACCGCCGGCAATCCGAATGGTATGGGGCAGAGTGGTGACATCATCCTCGGTGTCAGACATGACAACGCGGTACTGCTGACGGCTCCCTCCCGCCACGACCCGGATGCCGCGTTCAGGCGCAGTATTCCCGATCATGCCGAACTTGCCCGTCCGATACGCGAAGCCACCCGGGGCATTACCGGCCAGGGCATCATGCAGGATCTGCGCGGCATCCCGGTCATCGCCGCCTGGGAATACCTGCCCAGCCTGAACTGGGGACTGGTCGCTAAAATCGACCGGAGCGAGGCCATGGCCGGCCTGATCGATATCAGAAACAGATTGCTGGAAGCATTGTTTCTGGTGCTGTTGCTGGTGCTTCTGGTGGTCACCTGGCGCGCCGGCGTCATAATCCGGGCATTGCAGCGCCTGACCCGCATCAGTACGGATATTGCCGAACGCAACCACTTCGATATCGAGGCCCCGACGCACACCCCGATTCGTGAAATCAACCGCCTGTCGACTTCGTTCAACCAGATGTCCGCCCAGCTGGCTGGTTATCAGAATGAACTGGAGGAAAAGGTCAGGGTCCGCACCATGGAGCTTTCGCGCCTGCAGGCCGCGATCGAACAAATCCACGATGTAGTCGTAATCACCGATCGGCATGCTGTCATTGAATATGTCAATCCAGCCTTTGAGAAGCTTTCCGGCTACAAGGTCAACGAGGCCATCGGGCGCCGAGCCAATCTGGTCAAGAGCGGAAAAATGTCGGCGGAATTCTACGCACAGATGTGGGGCACCATCCTTGCCGGCCACAACTGGCATGGCCACTTTATCAACCGCAACAAGGCCGGAGCGCTGTATGAGGTCGATCAGGCCATCTCTCCGATCAAAAACGGAAAAGGAAATATTACCGGCTTTGTATCGGTACAGCGTGATGTCACCGAAGAGAGAAAGCAGCAGAAACTGCTCGAACATACCCAGCGACTGGAATCACTCGGTATCCTTGCCGGCGGCATTGCCCATGACTTCAACAACCTTCTGACAACTATCATGGGCAACGCCGGTCTGGCCTACAGCCGCACCCCCAGTGACTCGCCCATCGCTACCAACCTCAAACATATCGAAGAGGCCAGCGAACGTGCAGCCGACCTTTGCAAGCAAATGCTTGCCTATTCCGGCAAGGGCAAGTTTGTCGTGGTGCCGATCAATCTCAGTGAACTGATCCACGAGATCATGAAATTGCTCAAGGTGTCGATCGGCAAAAATGTCAGCCTGCGTACCGATCTGGATGAGAACCTGCCCCTTATTGAAGCCGATGAAGCGCAGATCCAGCAGGTCATCATGAATCTGGTGATCAACGCCTCCGAGGCCATTAACGGAGAGCATGGCAATATCGTGATCCATACCGGTGTAATGGATGCCGATGCCGACTATCTGAGAACAGCCTACATCAGCGCACCGCTGCCGGCCGGCCGTTATGTGTTCATGGAAATATCCGATGACGGGTGTGGCATGGACAGTGAAACACTGGAAAAACTGTATGACCCGTTCTTTACGACCAAGTTTACCGGCCGCGGACTCGGCATGAGCGCTATCATTGGTATCGTACGCGGCCATCATGGTGCCATCAAAGTCTATTCCGAGGTGGGTAAGGGGACCACGTTCAAGACCCTCTTCCCGGCCACAGATGGCAGTCAGACAGGCGTGCTGAAAAGCATGCAAGCGGAACAGGATACATGGCAGGGGCAGGGCCGGGTTCTGGTTGTGGATGATGAACAGAGCATCCGGAGAACGGCTTGTCTGATGCTTGAAAATATCGGCTTTGAAACCATCAGTGCGATTGATGGCCTGGATGCCGTCGAGATATTCAAACAGGAACATGAACATATCGATGCCGTGCTTCTGGACATGACCATGCCGAACATGGATGGCAAGGCTGCATTCCGGGAAATGCTCCTGATCGACCCCGGTGTCAGGGTGATTCTGTGCAGCGGCTACAATGAGCAGGAGGCCACCAGCCACTTTGCCGGCAAGGGACTGGCCGGCTTCATCCAGAAGCCCTACCGTCTGGATGTGCTGCGTCAAACATTGAAAGACATCTTCTCAAAGCACGATGATCCTCCTGCAACATCCGGGCCGACCTGAACCAGCAGCAACGGATAGCGGCATCAGGAAAACATTGCTCCATCTGGTTTACTTCTGTCGGAACATGGCCATTTCCCGTTTTGTGAATCCGGCCTGTTCACGCGCATCAAGATTGAATGGTCCGAAAAGACCTTTGGGATAGTGCTTTTCCAGCAATCCCCGAAACGCCGAAACCGGGTCAAGTCCGCGCTGATCACATAGATAATGAAACCAGTGAGAGCCTATAGCCACGTGGCCGATCTCATCCCTCAGAATCACATCAAGGATACTCACCGCATGGGCATCACCCGCATGGGCGAGCTTGTCCTGAATGCCGGGAGTCACATCCAGACCACGCGCCTCCAGTACACTCGGCACCAGCGCCATCCTGTCGAGTACATCATCAGCCGTTTTTTCGCACATATCCCATAGCCCGGCATGGGCGCTGCAATCGCCATAATCCATACCCAGATGTCGCAAATGCGCCCGCACCAGATCAAAGTGATACGCCTCCTCTTCCGCTACCCGCAACCAGTCCGTGTAATACTTCTCCGGCATGCCGGAGAAGCGACAGATAGCATCCAAAGCCAGATTGACGGCATTGAATTCAATATGGGCAATGGCATGCATCAGAACAGCCCTGCCCTGACGGCTGGAAAAGCTTCGCCGGGGAACACGACTGCCCGCTACCAGCTCCGGCCTGTCGGGTCTTCCCGGCTCAGCGACAGGTGAAAGATCGGAGGAAATATCAAGAAGCTTCCCTCCGGCGGCAGAAAGTGCTCGAACGGCCGCCAGTTTCTCATCAGCATCAGCACTCAGCAGGCATTCGCGAGCCTGCTCACGCAATTCACTCATTCATTGCCTCCCCTATTCAAGGCTTGAGCTAGCCGGTGCAGAACTCCAGCATGCCAGCATGTCTGAATCCAGCACATTCACTCCACAACCACCTGATGAGCATCATCCGGAAGGCCCGATGTTCAACCGTGCCATCGCTCTGGCCGCCCTTACCCAGGCAGTTTACCTTGTTGATCGCATTGCCCGCAAAGGCCTGAGCGATGCCGAGGACTGTCGCACCTGTCTGGAAAGCCTGTTCACAGAAGCAGGCAATGCTCAGAACCCGCTAGCCATTTACGGTGACCTATACCATCTCAGAACCGGTCTGCGCATCTGTGCTGACATACTCTCCGGTCAGGATTTACCTCAGGCCAAAGCGCTGATGACCTACAGTGCAGGGCTGTTCAGCCTTGAAAAGAGATTGGGAAAACAGGCCAAACTGCGACATCATCTGGGCGATGGTATGCAGCGCATCAGCAAGCAAAGGCAGTATTTTGGTGATGCCATGCATGCCAATATCATCGCCGCCGTTGCCGACCTGTATGGTGAAACAATCAGCACCATGAAGCCGCGCATCATTGTGCGCGGGAAATCCGAATGCCTGGGTCAGGTGGCCAATACCCAGCGTGTCCGCGCCCTGCTGCTGGCCGGCCTGCGTGCTGCCCATCTATGGCATCATCATGGCGGCGGTCATTTAACGCTGCTGGTGCGGCGCAAGGCACTACTGCATGAAATCCGTCAATTACAGCGGCGCGCGGCAGATATCTGAGAAATCAGGGCGAAAACAATAAAGCCCCCGAAATATCGGGGGCTTGATGTGGCGGAGCGGACGGGACTCGAACCCGCGACCTCCGGCGTGACAGGCCGGCATTCTAACCAACTGAACTACCGCTCCATAAACATCGGCAAGCCAATGTTCGGTGGGGCGCAACTTAATGAGTTGAATCGGTAAAATCAACCATTATCTGTCGCACATATAGTGCATACACACCGATTAAAAGGCCCTGCATAGCGGGGCCATAAATGGTGGGCGCTGCAGGGCTCGAACCTGCGACCTACGGCTTGTAAGGCCGTTGCTCTCCCAGCTGAGCTAAGCGCCCAAAAAACAAGGGCTGAGAATCAGCCCTTGGATTAACACAAGCGGAAAACCGCTTATTGATACTTACTTAACGGCGTCTTTCAGGCCTTTACCAGCCTTGAATTTAGGAGCCTTGGACGGACCAACGTTGATGGTCTCGCCGGTACGTGGGTTACGTGCGGTACGTGCCGCGCGATGAGCCACGGAAAAAGTACCAAAACCAACCAGGCTGACTGAATCGCCATTGCTCAGTGCACCTGAAATGCCGCTCAATACAGCTTCAACCGCTTCGCCGGCTGCTGCCTTGCTAAGATCAGCCGAGTCGGCCACGTGGTTAATCAAATCTGCTTTATTCATTATTCCTCCCGCTGAGTTCGATGGATTGCGGATTATACGCAAGCAACCCTATGTTCTGTCAACCGATTTATTTTATTTTCCCTAATGTGCTGTTGCCCCGGCGTCATCAATATAAATACCGCTGACGCTCCCCGGTACAAAGCTTTCGGGCATACTCATCCCGGCCGGGAGCCGAGTCAAGGTATGTTCGAGCACCTGATCCATGTGTGCCACAGTATGAACATGTAAGCCCTTCAGGACGTCATTATGAATATCCTTCAAGTCCTTCGCATTATCAACAGGAATGATGGCATCCGTCAAGCCTCCACGGTGCGCTGCCAGCAATTTTTCCTTCAGCCCGCCAATCGGCAGAGCCTTGCCGCGCAGGGTGATCTCCCCGGTCATGCAAACCGTGCGTTTTACCGGAATACCGGTCAGTGCGGAAACGATCGACGTTGCCATCGCCAGCCCTGCTGACGGGCCGTCCTTGGGGATCGCCCCTTCCGGCACATGCACATGGATATCCACATGCTGATGAAAATCCGCTTTCAGCCCGAGCTGCTTGGCACGCGAACGAACATACGTCAGCGCGGCCTGAATCGATTCCTGCATCACATCGCCCAGCTGCCCGGTCACCGTCAGCTTGCCCTTACCCGGCATCAGTGCAGTTTCAATCTGCAATAATTCGCCACCGACCTCCGTCCACGCCAGCCCCGTAACCACGCCAATCTGGTCCTCTTCTTCGGCCAGTCCGAACATATGCTTACGCACACCCAGGTATTTCTCGATATCATCCGCCCCGACGCACACCTGTGACTTGTCCCCGGACTGAACCAGCTGGCGGGCAACCTTGCGGCACAGCTTGGCCAGCTCACGGCTCAAACCGCGTACGCCTGCTTCCCGGGTGTAATAGCGGATAATTTCGATCAGGGCACTGTCATCGATATCCAGTTGCCCCTCTTTCAGACCGTGATGCTTGAGCTGCTTGGCCACCAGATAGCGGCGGGCAATCTCCAGCTTCTCCTGCTCCGTGTAACCTGAGATGCGTATGACCTCCATACGATCCATCAGCGGGCCGGGTATATTCAGGCTATTGGCCGTGGTAATGAACATCACCTCGGACAGATCATAATCCACCTCAAGAAAATGATCGTTAAAGGTGTTGTTCTGCTCGGGATCCAGCACCTCAAGTAAGGCCGAAGACGGATCGCCGCGGAAATCGGCACCCAGTTTGTCAATTTCATCAAGCAGCAGCAGCGGATTGCGGGTGCCGGCCTTCTTCATGGATTGCAGCACCTTGCCCGGCATGGAGCCAATATAGGTACGGCGATGCCCCCGGATTTCCGCCTCATCACGCACACCGCCCAGACTCATGCGCACAAATTTACGCCGTGTGGCACGGGCAATGGATTTGGCCAGTGATGTTTTCCCGACACCCGGAGGGCCGACAAAGCACAGGATCGGCCCCTTCATCTTGCGCACCAGTTGCAGGACAGCCAGATGCTCAAGGATACGTTCCTTAACCTTCTCCAGCCCGTAGTGATCCGATTCAAGCACTTTCTCAGCCGCCGTGATATCACGACTGACCTTGGAATGCTTTTTCCAGGGCAGGTCAACCAGCCAGTCCAGATAATTACGCACCACCGTTGCCTCGGCACTCATGCCGGGCATCATTTTCAGGCGCTTGAATTCCGTTTCAGCCTTGGCTCTGGCTTCCTTGCTCAGGCCAACCGATTCAATCTGCTCCTCTAACTTCAGCAGATCGGTCTCGCCGTCCTCATCGCCGAGCTCTTTCTGAATTGCCTTCATCTGTTCGGACAGATAATACTCGCGCTGGCTCTTTTCCATCTGCCGTTTGACCCTGCCGCGAATGCGCTTATCCACCTGCAACAGTTCCATTTCATCTTCCATGTGAGCATAGAGATGTTCCAGCCGGGCAATAATGCTCGGCAACTCGAGCAGCTTCTGCTTGTCCTCGACCTTAAGGTTGAGATGAGCGGCTATGGTGTCAGCCAGCTTGTCCACTTCCTCAACCGCTGCAACCGATACCATCACTTCAGCAGGCAGCTTCTTGTTCAGCTTCACATACGACTCGAACTTCTGAATCAGTGAACGGGCAACCGCTTCCTGTTCGGCTTCATCCTCGTCAGCCTCGGCCAGCATCGTAAAATGACCACGCAAACAGTCTTCCCCGACCTCGATATCGCTGATCTGGATACGCGGGCCGCCTTCGACCAGCACCTTGATCGTGCCATCAGGCAATTTCAACAGCTGCAAAATGTTACCGATTGTGCCGATGGTAAACAGATCACCCACCCCCGGATCATCGTGAGCGGCATCTTTCTGGGCCACCAGCAGGATGGTTTTACCGGACTGCATCACTTCCTCAAGCGCCTTGACCGATTTATCCCGGCCGACAAACAGCGGTACAATCATATATGGGAAAACAACAATATCACGCAAGGGCAGAATCGGCAGCATACCTTCAACCTCACCGAGGTTTGCAGCATTGCCACTGCCTTCATTTGACAATTCAGCCATATTTAACTCCTTGTCAGGTAGTAATGGCAGATGTTGCCATTATGCAAAGTATACCTGTAAATCATGATTACTGACCTGCCATCAGCAGATCAAGAGAAACCCGAGATGAAAATCAGGAAGCGGCCTCAGCCCTCTCTTCCTCGCCATGGAACACAAGTACCGGCTGGGTTGAGCCCAGCACGACTTCGCGATTGATAACACACTGCTCAACATTGCCCATGGTCGGAATGTCATACATCACATCAAGCATGACCGATTCCATAATGGCACGCAGCCCCCGGGCACCTGTCTTGCGTTCAATGGCCTTTTCAGCAATGGCTTCCAGCGCATCGTCGGTAAAGCTCAAGTCTACATCGTCATACTTCATCAGCGCCTGATACTGTTTGACCAGCGCATTCTTCGGCTCGGTCAGGATGCGCAGCAGTGCCTGCTTATCAAGCAGGCCCAGTGTCGCCACAGCCGGAAGACGGCCGACAAGTTCAGGGATCAGGCCAAATTTGATCAGGTCCTCAGGCTCAACCTTGCTGAGGATCTCACCAATATCCTTCTCATCCTCAGTGCTTACTTCCGCGCCAAAGCCAATCGAGCGCTTCTTGCCCTTGGCCTCAATAACCTTTTCCAGACCGGCAAATGCGCCACCGAGAATAAACAGGATGTTCGTCGTATCCACCTGCATGAATTCCTGCTGCGGATGCTTGCGACCGCCCTGCGGCGGTACGGCGGCCACCGTGCCTTCGATGAGCTTGAGCAGTGCCTGCTGTACGCCCTCACCGGACACATCGCGGGTGATGGACGGCGAATCGGCCTTGCGGGAAATTTTGTCCACTTCGTCGATATAAACAATGCCGCGCTGTGCTTTTTCGATATCATAGTCAGCGGCCTGCAGCAATTTGAGAATGATATTCTCAACATCTTCGCCGACATAACCGGCCTCGGTCAGCGTCGTTGCATCGGCCATCACAAAGGGAACATCAAAAACACGTGCCAGCGTCTGGGCCAGCAATGTCTTGCCGCAGCCGGTCGGGCCGAGCAGCAGCACATTGCTCTTGGAGATTTCCACATCACCGGCGGAATTGTGGGCGATGCGTTTATAATGATTGTAAACGGCAACCGATAACAGGCGCTTGGACGATTCCTGCCCAATCACATAGTCATCCAAGAATGCCTTGATTTCAGCAGGTTTGGGCAGCGCATTTTCATCGCTGCCGGTTTCCTTGTCCTGGCCGGACAGCTCTTCGACAATAATTTCGTTGCACAGTTCGATGCATTCGTCACAGATAAAAACAGTAGGACCGGCAATCAGCTTTTTGACATCGTGCTGCGATTTGCCGCAGAACGAGCAATAAAGAGTATTGTCGCCGCTGTTATTCTCTGTGCTCATCAGCACCTCCATCAGTCTCGACTTCGCTGCGCGAGGCCAGCACCCTGTCTACCAAACCGTAATCGCATGCCTCATCGGCGGTCAAGAAGTAATCACGCTCGACATCCTCGGCAATCTTCTCCAGTGACTGGCCGGTATGCCTGGCCATCATCTGATTCATGGTGTCCTTGAGTTTCAGGATTTCGCGCGCATGAATCTCGATATCGGTAGCCTGTCCCTGAAATCCGCCCAGCGGCTGATGGATCATGATACGGGCATTGGGCAGCGCATAACGCTTACCGGATGAACCCGCCGTCAACAGCATGGCGCCCATACTGGCAGCCTGACCGACACACAGGGTTGACACATCACAGCGGATATACTGCATGGTGTCATAGATCGCCATGCCCGCCGTCACCAGACCGCCCGGGCTGTTGATATACAGATAGATATCCTTGTCCGGGCCTTCAGACTCCAGAAACAATAACTGCGCCACAATCAGGTTGGCGACATGATCATCCACCTGCCCGTTCAGGAAAACGATTCTTTCCTTCAGCAGCCGCGAAAAAATATCATAAGAACGTTCGCCGCGCGCCGTATGTTCAACAACAACAGGTACCAGATTCATAGATTCTCCTTCCTTCTCACAGCAGCGCATTTTCAATGCCAAGCATGGACTCCGCTACATCTCCAACAGCGTCCGACACAAGCATGAACGATTTATTCGCCTTTGTCCTGTTCTGCCTGCCAGACAGACAGTGGCTTGCTTACCGACTTGGTCTTCGCTTTGGAGACAATATACTCAACACATTTGCGTTCAAGCAAGCGTTCCCGCAATGAAGCCATCTGATCCTGCTGACCCTTGATCCAGGCCTTGAACTGCTCATGCTGATCTTCCGGATACTGCTGCGCCTGGCGGTCAATCTCGGCATCCACCTCGGCATCATCTGCGGACACATCGCCCAGTTCACGTACCGTCTGCAGCAGGATGGATAGCTTCAGGCCCTTCTCGGAGCGCTCGCGCACTTCCTTTTTGAATGCATCATCCTCGAACATCGCCCGGTCAGCGGGAACACCCTGCTGCTTCATGTTTTCCAGCACACGCTGGGTGGTGGTGCGCATATCCTCGGCAATCAAGGCCTCGGGCAAATCCACATCATTGGCTGCCAGCAGCGCATCCAGAGCAGCCTCGCGGGTACTGGAGAAAGAGGCCTGTTCTGCCTCTTCATTCAACCGGGCCTCGACATCGGCATGCAATGCCTTGGCATCATCAAAACCGAGCATCCTGGCCAGATCATCTTCATTGTCGGCCTGCACAGGCTTGCCGACACTTTTTACAGTCACGGCAAAGCTGGCATGCTTGCCCGCCAGATGCGCTGCCTGATACTGCTCGGGGAAAGTCACCTCAACCGTCACATCATCACCGGCCACATGCCCGAGCAACTGCTCTTCAAAGCCGGGAATGAAACGCCCTTCACCCAGCACCAGTGCCACATCTTCACCTTTACCGCCATCAAACGGTTCGCCATCAATGGAACCAACAAAATCGATATGCAGCTGATCGCCATCTTCAGCCTTACTGCCCCGCTCGATGTTAAACTTTACCTGCGACTTCTGCAGGCGTTCGATCACCGATTCAATATCGGATGCTTCCACATCCACAGTCGTTGTATCGAATTTCAGTTTCGACAAGCTCTTCACCTTCACTTTGGGCCAGGTGGTCACCTTCATGGTGAATTCAAAGCTGTCAGCCCCCTGCACCGCTAGAATATCCAGCTCGGGCTGCACCGCCGGCACGAGCCCGGATGACTCGATCGCTTCCACGTAGTTGGACTGAATCAGCTCGGAAACCGTGTCATCATGCAGCTTGGCGCCAAACTGCTTTTCGATTACCTGATTCGGTGTTTTGCCCGGACGAAACCCCGGCAGCCTGGCCTGACGGCTAAGCTTCTGAATCTGTTCGGCGTAAATGCGGTCATATTCCCCCCGGGGAATACGCACATGCACCTGATGCTCATTGCTGCCAAGGGCTTTGACTTCTGTCTGAATCATGATCGAATCTCCAATAGCGGATCACTGTGGATTTTCCTGCAGTCACCGATCCGCCACGGTGACTGCAGGGTCTAATCATATGCTGTATTCATGGTGCGAGAGGGGGGACTCGAACCCCCACATCATGGATACTGGTACCTAAAACCAGCGCGTCTACCAATTCCGCCACTCTCGCGTATCGCACATGAAAAAGGAGCAAGGCCAGACCTTACTCCCCCGAATTGCGGCGGAATCATGCCCAGCCACAGCGATAATTGCAATCGGACAGATCAAACTACCGCTCTAATTGCTTGTTTCTACCCGGTCCCCTCCGTTTTTCCTGGCCAGATAAAGGGCTGCATCAACCCGCTCGAGCAGGGAATCAATTGCCTCATCCGTGCTGTGCTGACCTACCCCGGTGCTCACCGAAAACTCAACGCCCTTGACTACACCACGATTGACGCCTGCCCTGATGCGTTCTGCCAGAAGGCGACCGCCCTCAAGATCAGTGTCGGGTAACAGAATGGCAAACTCATCCCCACCCCAGCGACAAAACACATCGGTCTCCCTTAACATATCCTTAATCATTGCAACCAGTGCCTGCAAGACTTGATCACCCTTGAGATGCCCGTGCGTATCATTGACCTCCTTGAAACGATCGATATCATGATAATCAACCCGAATGGTGTCGATTGATAACGCTGGATACGAGCTGTCTCGGCAGAAATCGTGTGGTCAAACCGGCACCTGTTGCCGATCCCGGTAAGCGGGTCAGTATAAGCATCGTTTTCAAAGCGCTTCGCATTGCTTTCGAAGATGGAAGCTGCCTCCGACAACTCGCGGGCACGGCTGTTGACTATCCTGCTCCAGTGATTGAATGCAAAGGCAGCCAGATCACTTTGAGCCAGCGCACCAAGAAACCTGTTCGTTTCATCAACAACAAGAGCACGCTTGAAACCGGTTTTTTGCAAGTGCTCGATCACCTCGCTAATCGTTAATGTCTCTCTTACGGTATCGACAGGAGCGGACATATATTCGGACACGGGTTTGTGGATATCCCATCGGCTCCGGATAATGCGAAGCGCATCTTTGGCAATGAGAATGCCGACAGGCGCTTCGTCCTCGACGACAATGACGGCATTCTCGACATCACCCAAATGATGTAAAATATCTTTCGTGCTTTTTCCCGGCTCCACACAAATACGATGTGACAGCATTATAATTTCGCCCACTGTTCTTTTCTGGATATAAACACTTGGATCCAGTGCGGCGATAATATCCGAGTATGAAAACCACCCCGATAAGCCCGTCCTGCCGGTTGGTCACGCCAATATAGCGATCATGTTCACTGTTAAGCCTGGTGAATGCATCCACCACGCTCTCATTTTCATCCGCCACATCTGTCCCCATGCATTGCCGAATGATGACAGCACCCGGCTTCGAAGGGGAATATAAATAAGATCTTATCCGCAAAAAGAAGCCCGAAAAAAAACAAAGGGGCTACCGTCGTAACCCCTTGCCTGTATGGTGGGTCGTGTAGGGCTCGAACCTACGGCCCGCTGATTAAGAGTCAGCTGCTCTACCAACTGAGCTAACGACCCATACGCGGAAGTGAATCATAACGAGTGATTGCTTCCGTGCAACTGGGGTGGATGATGGGACTCGAACCCACGACCACCGGCATCACAAGCCGGGGCTCTACCAATTGAGCTACATCCACCATAAGCGATTCATCGGACTATCCATCCGCATGGTGCGCCTGGCAGGGCTCGAACCTGCAACCTACGGCTTAGAAGGCCGTTGCTCTATCCAGTTGAGCTACAGGCGCTCGCCAGATCGCGTCAAATCGCTTCATCCCTGCATATGCTTAAATGGTCGGGGCAGGGTGATTCGAACACCCGACCCTCTGGTCCCAAACCAGATGCGCTACCAGGCTGCGCTATGCCCCGTTATTTAAGCCTTCATGCGAAGGCGGCGAACGGTAGGGACGAAGCAGGCTTTCGTCAATCCCCTGATAGCAGTTTCGGGCAAGTCGGGAAACACGCGTCTGAATTCATACTGACGCCATTTTAAATCGCGGTTAGACTGGCACATCCGGTCAGCTTGCAGCGCCGGAATATGGGTGAACAGGCGGTCAGATCATGAGTTCAGTTTCCATGCGCGGCACAACCATCTGCTGTGTACGCAAAAACAATCAGGTGGCCATCGGTGGCGATGGACAGGTCACACTGGGTGATACAGTGGTCAAACACGGCGCCCGTAAGGTGCGCACCATGCGCGATGGTGCCATCCTGACCGGCTTTGCCGGCTCCACTGCCGATGCCATGAATTTGTTCGAACGTTTCGAATCCAAGCTGGATGAGCATGCCGGAAGCCTGATGCGCGCCGCCGTGGCACTGGCCAAGGAATGGCGTACCGATAAATACCTGCGCCAACTTGAAGCCATGATGATCGTGGCCGATGCAAGCAATACCCTGCTAATCTCCGGCAACGGCGATGTGCTGGAGCCGGATGACGGCGTTGCGGCGATCGGTTCCGGTGGCGCCTATGCCAAGGCCGCTGCTACCGCACTGGTCAGCCACAGTGAACTTGCAGCCGTCGATATCATTCGCGAGGCCATGCGGATCGCCGCCAACATCTGTATTTATACCAATACCAACGTCACCGTTAAATCCATCCCCAAGGAGTCCTGACCTTGAGCCAGACCATGACCCCGCGTGAAATTATTTCCGAGCTTGATCGCTTCATCATCGGCCAGAACGATGCCAAACGCGCTGTCGCCATCGCGCTGCGCAACCGCTGGCGGCGCCAGCAGGTAGAATCACCGATGCGTGAGGAAATTACGCCAAAGAATATCCTGATGATCGGCCCCACCGGCGTGGGTAAAACGGAAATCGCCCGCCGTCTGGCACGTCTGGCCAATGCTCCGTTCATCAAGATTGAAGCAACCAAGTTCACCGAAGTCGGCTATGTCGGCCGCGATGTGGAAACCATTGTGCGCGATCTGGTCGATACAGCCATCAAGATTGTCCGCAATGAACATCTGATTCGGGTACAGGCCAAAGCTGAAAAAATCGCCGAGGATCGACTGCTGGATATCCTGATGCCGCATCCGGTGGTCTCCGGCGGGCCGGTGGCCACCGGTACTTCGACCGGGGCCAGTGAATCACGCGAAAAAATGCGCAAGAAGCTGCGTCTTGGTGAGCTGGATGATCGTCAGGTGGAAATCGAAGTCGAACAGGCTCCAAACATGCCGATGATGCAGGTGTTTTCCAATCAGGGCAGTGAAGAAATGGATTTGAAGGACATGCTTGGCGGCCTGATCGGTAACAAGCAGAAAACCAAGCGCATGAATGTGGCCGATGCATTGAAAGTCATTCAACAGCAGGAAGCGGATCGTTTGCTGGATATGGATACCATCAAGGAGCAGGCCATCGAGCGTGCGGAGAATGACGGGATCGTATTCCTCGATGAGATGGACAAGATCACCCATCGTGAAAGCAACAGCGCCGATGTCTCGCGCGAAGGTGTGCAGCGCGATCTTCTGCCACTGGTTGAAGGTACAACGGTGAACACCCGTTACGGGCATCTGAATACCGATCATATCCTGTTCATCGCATCGGGCGCCTTCCATCTGGCCAAACCGTCGGATCTGATTCCCGAGTTGCAGGGGCGCTTTCCGATTCGCGTCAACCTCAGCGCCCTCGGTGAGGAAGAGTTCAAACGTATTCTGGTGGAGCCGGAATCCTCATTGACACGCCAGTATGCGGCCCTGCTGAAGGCTGAAAATGTTGCCATAGAATTCGGTGAGGACGGCATTGCCGAAATTGCCCGCATTGCCGTGTCAGTAAATGAAAAGACCGAGAACATCGGCGCCAGACGCCTGCACACCCTGCTCGAGCGTGTGCTCGACCAGATCAGCTTCGAGGCATCCGAGCGCAGCGGCGAAAGCGTACATGTGGATGCAGATTATGTGCGTCAACAGCTTGGCGACATCTCCGAGGATGAGGATCTGTCGCGTTATATCCTGTAATGAATTCAGGGCAGGCAGGTAAACGCTCTCGCCACCGCAGGCAAAACCACTTCAGTCCCAGCCATCCTCATCGTCGTCATCATCCTCGCTGAAATCATCATCTACAGGGATATATGGCAGCGTATCAACCAGAAACTCCAGCAGCGATATCGAAACATGGGTATTGCGTTCGCTGACCCATTTCAGGAATTCCAGGCATTCGCCGACGGGGTTTAGTGCAAGAGCTGTCATCCTCTCCTCCCTTTGTCAGGTAGTCAGATGCCAAAGTATAGAAAGAAATATGTCATTATGATGTCACAGGTGAGTCACCCGTATGTCGGTTGTGAAACAGACGATAGCATCAGAAATATCGGGCTACCGGGGCAAAGCTCTTACGGTGTGCCGGACTCGGCCCGATCTGGCGCAAAGCATCCATATGTACCTTTGTGCCATAACCCTTGTGGCGGGAAAACTGATAGCCCGGATAACGCACATCAAGCATCCGCATCAGGCGATCACGCACCACCTTGGCGACAATGGAGGCCGCGGCAATCTGCTGCACCGAATCATCGCCGCCGATGATCGCTTCGGCCGGAATAGTCAGCTCGGGAATCCGGTTACCATCCACCAGCACCTTTGACGGCTGCACAGCCAGTGAATCCACCGTACGCCGCATGGCCAGCATCGTCGCATGCAGGATATTGATGCGATCAATATCTTCCACGCTGGCCTGCGCCACCGAATACGCCAGCGCATGGCTGCGAATATGATGATAGAGCTTCAGGCGCTTGTTTTCGGACACCTTCTTGGAATCACGGTACTGACCCATATACGGGTCATCCGGCGACAGAATTACTGCGGCCGTCACCACCGGTCCGGCCAAAGGCCCGCGTCCGACTTCATCTACTCCGGCCAACATTATGGGTTACAATGAATCCGCAAACTCTTCTTCAGTCGCTTCACTAGATTTTGGAACCCTCGGAGCTTTTGGAACCCAAACACACAACCATTGGCCTACTTGCTCATAAAAGTCCAATAAACCCTCGCCTACTTCGGCAGCAAATTTTCGCCGAGCTTTAAAGGTGGCTGCTAATTCTAAGTCTTTAATAATTTCAAACTCTGTCGGTAGCTCCCTACAACCTTCTAAAATAAGGGTAGAAGGGTCTTCTACAACATCTTGAAAATCGCAACAGGTTGAACTCGTCCTGCGAGGCCAATGGGCAATAATCCGTACCCCACTCATATCCTTATCTTTTAATTGCCTTGTTAGCCAATTAATTGATGCCGTTGCTCGCTGTTTATCTTTAGGTGCAGCCAATGACATGCTGAACATAACTTTTCGGGAATGAAAATTCGCACTCATTCGGATCAAACTTGCAGCATCAGGAATTCGAAAAAAAACATCCAACTGATATTTCGCAATAATATTAGAAACATCTGCTTTAAAATTAGCTTGTGAATCTTGCGCTTTTGCTCTCGTTAAATGAATGCTAACTGAAGACTCAATATCTTTACTCAATTGAATTGACAAAAATCTTGTCACCTGCTGCCAACTTGAAACCGCATCTTCTATTTCAGGCATTGAAGCTCTTAATGGAGTCTGCTGCCTAACCATATCACAGACGCTTGCCCACCCAGGCTGCATGATTACGTTGCTGCTTACACCAGATGAAGGGTCCTCCAAATAATAGGCAAGTTCACGAAGAACATAATCTTGCTCCCTATCTCCAATGCTATCATTTGCATATAGTAAAAAGCCTTTGGAAATAATAGACAGCCAAGAAAAATGATATAAATCTACTGATCGCAATTTCTGCTTGGATACCTTAACAGGATGATGCGTTGGCAACATTGCAAATTGATTCGATATCGTAATGACAGCATCCACCCCCAATATTCTGGCAAGTGTTAAATATCCCTCAATTTGCTGCACATCATGTTCAGCATTGCCAATTTTAGCTTCAACCAGTGCCGCCCATTGTCTGCCTCTATTACTAACAACAATTAATCCGTCAGGTCGCATACCAACAGCTTCTTTAGTATCGAACAAAACCTCTGTATAGCATTTTATTTTTGCCGAGGATGAAATCTTTGCCCCAGCCGTCGCCAAAACAGATTTGGCAAAATCAGGCACCAACATAAAAGTTGCCAATAATGAGGAGGTCGCTCTTTCTTCTTTTTTTGAATCGGCCAAACTTGGTATAAGTCGGGCTACTTTCTTATTTTTTAAAAACTTCTCGATATCTTTGGCCATATTCTCCCTCCCCACCTCCAGTTCTAACCACTATGAAGCAAATATTTCTATTTCGCATTGCCAAGCAACTCTCTTCTCCGTCGACAGGCTGCAAAACAGCAACAGAACGGCCATATTTGGTAAGTTTAGACCAGTCTTAGACTGGTCCTATCAGAACATATATGTCAAATATCAGCCTCTCAGGGTTGCGGAAAAACGTTTTTCAATCGCTTCAGTGATGGCATTCATGGCCGCATCGGAATCTTCCTGTGTCAGAGTACGATCAGCCGCCTGCAGCATGAAACGCACCCCCAGGCTGATCTTCCCTTCCGACACACCCTGGCCTTCATACAGATCGAAGATGCGGGCCTCGGTCAGGAACCTGCCGCCAGCCTTGCGTACAGCCTGCAGAATATCCTCGGCCTGGGTCCCCCGATCGAACAGGAACACCAGATCACGCTCAACGCCGGGGAACTCAGCCAGTGGGGCAAACTTCGGCGCCTTGCCTTCCGGCAGTGCATCCAGATTAATCTCGGCAACAAATACCGGAACTTCGATATCAAACGCATCGGCTATGCCTGCATCAACCTTGCCGATACGCCCCACTATACCGCGCCCGACGAGAACCTGGGCGCTCTGGCCCGGCTGCAGGCCGCGAACCTTGTCATCAGCAACAAACCGGGCACTCAGGCCGCGGTTCTGCAACCACGCCTCAACAGCGCCCTTCAGGTCAAAGAAATCAGCCTGCCGGGCAGCAGCAAACCAGTCATCACGCTGTACCTCGCCCGTCATCAGCCATGCCATAAGATTATTTTCATCATGCCCCCCGGCCGTACGCACATAGGTACGCCCCTGCTCAACCAGAGCCACACCTGCCTGCTGGCGATTCAGGTTATGCCTGGCGATATTCAACAGCCCCGGCCATATGCTGCGGCGCATCACCGTCATCGCATCGGACAATGGATTGGCCAGCTCAATATCGGCCCCGTCAGCCTCGGCAAACAGGCGCTGCTCATTCCGGGGGATAAAGGCATAAGTAATCACCTGCACAAAGCCATCGGCCACGGCACTGGCAATCGAAGCATCGGGAATATCCGGCCTGGTGATATCCAGTTGCGGCATTGTGGCAGGAATGGCATCAAAACCGATGACGCGCGCATACTCCTCGGATATATCCTCGGGGATGCTTATATCATGTCGGTAGCTCGGAACAGTTACATCAATACGATCACCATCCCGACGCACATCAAAGCCCATGCGTGAAAGCACCGCATCGCAGGATGCCGGAATCTCGACTCCCAGCCGGGTTTGCAAACGCTTCAGACTACAGGACAGCGACTGCCCGCCCTGAATCGAATCCGCAGCACCGGAAATCGATACTTCGCCAGCCTTGCCGCCGAACAGCTCGGTAATCATGGCCGTGGCACGCTGCATCGCCACAGCCACCATGGCCGGGTCAACACCGCGCTCAAAGCGCATGGATGCCTCGGATACCATCGCATAGATGCGGCGTGTGGTACTCACGCGCGCCGGACGAAAAAACGCCGATTCCAGCAGGATATCGGCCGTGAATTCGGTTACGCCGCTATGCAGGGAGCCCATGATGCCTGCCAGTGCAAGCACCGATGAGCTGTCAGCCACCACCAGATCACCATCGCTCAGCTTGAGCTCACGGCCATCCAGTGCCGCAAAGGCTTCACCTTCAGTGGCTGAACGAATACACACACCGCCCTTCAGTGTGCCAGCGTCAAAGGCATGCATCGGCTGGCCCAGATCCAGCATCAGATAATTCAGTACATCGACCACACCGTTCACCGGCCGCTGGCCGGCAGCCAGCAAACGCCCCTGTAACCAGAGCGGCGAATCACCGACCCTTACACCTTCAATGCGGCGCGCCATGTACAGCGGACAATCATCTTCTGCCGAAACTGAAATCGCCGGAGATGCAATGCCTGCATCCACTGAAACATCAGGACACGGCACATCGGAAAAAGGCAGATCGGCATCAGCAGCGAGATCGCGGGCAATACCGCGCGCATTCATGCAGTCGCCACGGTTCGGTGTGATCGACAGATCAAACACCGCTTCCTCAAGCTCAAGATAGTCGCCCACTTCAGCGCCGACCGGTGCATCAGACGGCAGAATCAACAGCCCTGCCGCGTCTTCAGCCAGGCCGAGCTCGGCCTCGGAACAGCACATGCCGAAGCTGGTCTGACCGCGGATCTTGCCCTTCTTGATCTTCATACCGTTCGGCAACGATGTGCCGATGGTCGCCACGGGCACCTTGTCCCCCTCGCCCATATTCGAGGCGCCACAGACAATGACCAGCGGTTCAGCTTCACCAATGTCCACCTTCAGCAACTTCAGCTTGTCCGCATCCGGATGCGGCTGCATGGACTGAATCTGACCCACGCGTACACCCTTCACGTCCGCGCGCGGCGACTCCACGCCTTCGACCTCATGCCCGAGCCGTATAAGCGTATCGGCGATCTCGGCCACCGGGGCATTCAACGGGGTATGCTCTTTCAACCAGGATAATGGAAGTTTCATACTTACGCCCCCATCCGGCGCAGAAAGCGCACATCATTTTCAAAAAACAGTCGCAAGTCGGGAATGCCGTGTTTGAGCATCACCAGGCGTTCAACGCCAAGACCGAAGGCAAAGCCGGAATATTCTTCAGCATCAATGCCAACGGATGCAAGTACATTCGGATGGATCATGCCGCTGCCCAGCACTTCCAGCCAACCGCTGTTCTTGCAGATACGACAACCCGAGCCCTTGCAGAACACGCAACCGATATCCACTTCAGCGGACGGCTCGGTAAACGGGAAGTAATGCGGACGCAGACGAATCGGCACATCCTTCTCGAAATAGGCTGACAGAAAATGCTGCAACACCCCTTTCAAATGCGCCAGAGATACATTGCGATCCACCTTGAACACCTCCACCTGATGAAACATCGGCGAATGGGTAACATCATAATCGCAGCGGTACACACGACCCGGTGCGACAATGGCCAGCGGTGGCTCACCATCTTCCATGCAACGCTGCATGGCGCGAATCTGAACCGGTGAGGTATGGGTTCTAAGCAACATCGGCTCACCCTTTTCATTGCTCATATCATTCAGGAAGAATGTGTCGTGCATGGCACGCGCCGGATGCTCCAGGGGAATATTCAACGCATCAAAATTATGGAATTCATCCTCGATTTCTGGGCCTTCGGCAATGCTGAATCCCATCTGCGAGAAGATAGCTGTCATCTCCTGCAGGCCTTTGTGTACCGGGTGCATGGCCCCCGAATCACGCCGGCGTCCGGCCAGCGTTACATCCACACGCTCAGCCTCAATGCGCAAGCTGACGGCTTCTGATTCCAGCTTCTCACTGGTTGCCTGCCATGCATCGGCCAGCGCCTGCTTGACCGCATTAACCTTCTGACCGATCACCGGACGATCCTCGGGTGGAAGTTTGCCCACCCCCTTGAGCACCTCGGTTAACGCACCCTTCTTGCCAAGATAGCTGACACGCAACTGCTCCAGCGCAGCCGGATCAGCAGCTGCGGCAAACGCCTTGACTGCTGCATCCTGCAAGCCGCTCAATTGTTCATTCAGTGCATCAATGCCACTCATGAAAACCCCTCTTTCAAACAGAAAACGGCAGAGCCATACAGCCCTGCCGTCCAATCATCCTGCAACATGTCCGGACATACCGGACAGCGTATATACGTTGTTTACTGGATTTGCGCGCGGGCTGTTTCGGCCAGCTTCGCAAAAGCATCCGCATCACGTACTGCGATATCAGCCAGCACCTTCCGGTCCAGCTCAATGCCGGCCTCAGACAGGCCATGCATGAAACGCGAATAGCTCAAACCGTTGACGCGCGCAGCCGCATTGATGCGCACAATCCACAGGCTGCGGAAATCGCGTTTTTTAACCTTACGATCACGGTAAGCATACTGACCGGCCTTATCGACCGCCTGGGTTGCAACCCGGAAACAGCTCTTGCGACGGCCGCGGTAACCCTTGGCTGCCTTGATAACTTTTTTGTGGCGAGCATGCGCCTGAACACCTGATTTTACGCGTGGCATTTGTTTCTCCTAATCTTCTGAATCGGTTCGCTGATCGGGTCTTAACGGCCCGGAACGAGGCGATCAAGCGCCTTGACATCGGCTGCTGCAACCAGCTCGGTGCCACGCATGTTGCGTTTACGCTTGGGTGACTTCTTGGTCAGAATATGGCTGGAAAAAGCCTTGTTACGCTTCCACTTACCGCTACCGGTTTTGGAGAAGCGCTTGGCTGCACCACTGTTAGATTTCATTTTAGGCATATCCGTACCGTCCTTACTTATTAACTGCTTCGTTACTTTTTCAGGGGCGCGATCACCATGATCATCTGCCGCCCTTCCATATTTGGCATCTTTTCAGGCTTGCCATATTCAGCCACCTGTTCTGCCACATGCTTCAACTGATCCGCACCACGATCCGTGTGGGCCATTTCACGCCCCCGGAAGCGCAGGGAAACCTTTACTTTATTACCCTGGCCCAGGAACTTGCGCACCAGCTTCAATTTTGTTTCAAGGTCGTGAGTGTCCGTGCTCGCACGCACCTTCACTTCCTTAATCTGCATCACATGCTGGCGCTTCTTGGCCAGGTTCGCTTTCTTGCTCTGCTCGTATTTGTATTTACCGTAATCCATGATCCTGCAGACCGGCGGATTACTCTTGGCCGCCATCAATACAAGATCCATTCCACGTGCCTGGGCCTGATTTACAGCTTCCGCCAGGGGAAGCACGCCCAACTGTCCACCTTCATCATCAACCACCCGAACCGATTCAGCTGCAATTTCGAGGTTGATTGGCAAATCTTTTTTAATACAAAGCCCCTTTCAAGCACATATCATGCGTCTTTATTTTTTATTCCACTCTATCTCATGCGTACTGCGCGCGCATCCGGTGCATCTCGGAAATCCAGCCATCAACACTGAAAGTCCCGATATTTTCACCACTTAGGTTGCGCACACTGATCGTGCCTTCGTCCCGTTCCCGGTCTCCGGCAACAAGGATAAACGGCACCCTCGCCAAAGTGTGGGCGCGCACTTTATAGCCGACCTTTTCGTTTCGCAAGTCCGATTCTACGCGGAAGCCTTCGGCAAGCATACGATCAGCGATTTTCTGTACATACTCGGCCTGATCATCGGTGATATTACACAGCACTGCCTGAAGCGGCGCCAGCCAGAACGGGAACCTGCCTTCATACTGCTCGATCAGGATACCGATAAAGCGCTCCATCGAACCGAGAATGGCTCGGTGCAGCATGACCGGCGTCTTGCGACTGGAATCCTCCGCCACATATTCTGCATCCAGCTTGCCCGGCATCGAGAAATCCACCTGAATGGTGCCGCACTGCCAGACACGGCCCAGACAGTCTTTCAGCGAAAACTCGATCTTCGGCCCGTAAAATGCTCCCTCGCCGGGATTCTCGCCATATTCGATGTCTTTGGATTTCAGAGCCTGATGCAGGGCGGCCTCGGCCTTGTCCCACTGCTCATCGGTGCCAACACGATTATCCGGACGATCGGACAGGAAGATGATGATATCCTCAAACCCGAAGCGCCTGTATACCTCATAGGTCAGGTCGATGAAGTTGCATACCTCATCCTGAATCTGATCCTCGGTACAGAAGATATGAGCATCGTCCTGCACAAAATTACGCAGGCGCATCAACCCGTGCAGCGTGCCGGACGGCTCATTACGGTGACAGGAACCAAACTCTGCCAGGCGCAACGGCAAATCGCGATAGGAATGCAGATTCTGGTTAAACACCTGAATATGGCAGGGGCAGTTCATCGGCTTGATGGCGTAATCACGATTTTCAGTGCTGGTGGTAAACATTTCATCACGGAACTTGTCCCAGTGACCGGATTTCTCCCATAGCTTGCGATCCACCAGCTGCGGCGTCTTGATCTCCTGATAACCATTGTCGCGCATCACGCTTCGTATCTCGCTCTCCACGCTCTGCCACACACTCCAGCCCTTCGGATGCCAGAAAATCATACCCGGCGCTTCTTCCTGCAGGTGAAACAGATCCAGTGATTTAGCCAGTTTGCGATGATCGCGTTTCTCAGCCTCTTCAAGGCGATGCAGATAGGCTTTCAGGTCAGCTTTGCTTGCCCATGCCGTGCCATAGATACGCTGCAACTGTTCATTTTCGGAATTGCCTTCCCAATAGGCGCCGGCCACCTTCATCAATTTAAAATGTTTGAGCACACCGGTATTCGGCACATGCGGACCACGGCACAGATCGGCCCAGTCGCCCTGCCGGTACAGGATCACCGTCTCACCGGCCGGAATACGCTCAATCAGTCTGGCTTTGTAAACCTCTCCGAGTTCCTCGAAATGCCTGATCGCCTCATCACGATCCCACTCCTCGCGCGTCACATCCAGCTTGCGCTTGGCGATTTCGCGCATTTTCGTTTCAATCTTCTCGAGATCCTCGGGGGTGAAAGGCCGATCAAAAGCAAAATCATAGTAAAATCCGTCTTCAACCACCGGCCCGATCGTCACCTGAGTTTTGGGAAACAGCTCCTGCACGGCCATGGCCATCAGATGCGAGGCGGAGTGACGGATCACTTCCAGGCCCTCATCGGATTTCTCGGTAATCAGAGATACTTCATCGCCATCATGCAGCACATGCGATATATCCACCTGCTTGCCATTCACAAGCGCAGCAATCGTTGCCCGCGCCAGACCCGGACCGATATCGGCAGCCAGATCAAAGGCAGTAGCCCCGTCATTCAGGGTACGGCTGGAACCATCAGGCAGTTGAATATTCATGGCGTTGAGCTTCCTCCAGGTTGAAAGGCCTGCATCCTATCGTCAAAGCACACAGATAAAAGAGGCCAGACTGATTCAGTCCGGCCTCAATATGGGTTGCTATGATGAAAATGGTAGGCTCGGGCGGTTTCGAACCGCCGACCCCCACCATGTCAAGGTGGTGCTCTACCCCTGAGCTACGAGCCTATACCGGGTAAGCCTCTTGCGAGGGGCGGCGAATCGTAGTGGCGCCCCCGCAACCGGTCAAGCAAAGAGCCGCAGCAGGATTGATGCTATGCTCCTTAGAAACTCAGATCGTCCAGATTTTTCTTCTTTTCATGCCCATGCATCAGAGCCATCGCCTTGATCTCCTCCATACTGAGCACCTCGGAGATATGGAAAAGAGCATAATTATAGCCGAATTTACGCAGTGGCTGGATACGACATATATCCGCTGTTGCCGACCCCATGCTCTGGATCGAAACAGTTAATGGTGAATGATGCTGCTCTTTGGTTTCCATCCAGACTCGCCAGCCATAACGGGTCTTCTCCATCAGTGCAGGCCAACCGCGGTTCTGCACCATGGCACTCCTGAGGTTCACGAACTTGAGGACAACCGGTTTGATATCGGCAGGTAAAAACTCGACACCCATTCGCTGATAACCGTGTGCGGTTGCCTGCACCCAGCGAACCAGCCCATAGGCAGGCTGATGATCCTTCTTTGACCATCGCAAGCTCAGTAAAGAACGAACGGGGACATGCATGCCATCCTTGACGGGACACTGAAGCAGTACGCCGCGCGGGCTTTTATTATATAGAACCCAGCCTTTCTTGGAGAAATGATCTTTCTGCCCCGCCTCCATCAGTTCTTCGGGTACACTGATACCGACATGGACATCAGCATGCACGCGTTCGCCTTTGACAGCCTGGCGCTCCGGCCTCTTAATAATGCGCAATGAACGAATGATCGCCTTGCAGACAACCTTTGTGTCGCTCAGGTCCTGTTCCAGATGAAGTGCGCCATTGGTCACGGTTTCAACTTCGACTTTACGTACAGCATCAAGCTCTTCCATAGCCTGCCTTGCAACAGCCTGAACAGCCAGAACAATGCAGTCCTCAGGAGCTGTTTCCGGCAACTTGGCCAAACGTTTAGGCTTCAGATGAGGCTTTGCAGACATACCAATAAGGAAGAAGCCTTCCCGTTTGTGCGGCATTTTCCGACCTTTCCGAACATAGGTACAATCGGCAAACAATGCATATCTCGAAATACGTTCGAAGATAATATTCAACTCCGAATCCGTGCGTGAATACAGATCCATCCGCCTCAACAGTTCATGCTCGGCGACATAACACTTCAGACGCACTGCTTCCTCGGCACATTCTTTCGGTGCCGACCTGGCTACCGTCAGCCCCAGTTCGGCCATGCTCAGACATTGTCGGATTTCCGCCACATCAAACGGAAAATGACGCCGGATATTGCTCTGCAACTGGCGAATGGCCAGATCAAATGCTGTAGCTATCACCCGGACAATGTCGCTGTACAGTTCGGGATCGTCCTTGGCCTTCTCCTTAACATGCAGTACGCCCGCCTTGTAGGCGCGCATAATCAGGGCACCCATATCATCAGCCAGTATGTCCAGAAACCCTTCGATTCGCTTCAGGGACTTCAACCTGAAGCTCAGAGGGACCAGTGGCGCCGAATTCAGGCCCTGTATCCATTTCCTGATATTCCTTGATGCAGCCTCCTTTTGCTCGGGCTGACAGGAAACACTCAGCGCATCCAGTTCATGAAGAATATCGACAAACTGCAAGCGCAAAAGATCAAGTACTGCAGTTGGCAAAGCCTCTTTCTTCTGTCCAATGGCAAGTTTTAAATCCTGCCCCAGCTCAAATGAAAGGGTGCTTATAAATTCTTCTGTATCTGAAGTTTTCTTTTCTTCAGCACCCATACATGCCCTCCATAAAAATAGCTGCACTCATGTCATGGCAGTCCTGATTTTCCGCTTCAAATGTTCTCCGACATCAAGCATCAGACTTTC
Source organism: Zetaproteobacteria bacterium (assembly GCA_021545585.1). GTDB lineage: Bacteria > Pseudomonadota > Zetaproteobacteria > Mariprofundales > Mariprofundaceae > JAJRVH01. The sequence continues at coordinate 48,930 of JAJRTF010000023.1, read as the reverse complement.
ATCTTCGGCCTCAACCATGATGCGTAGCAGGGGCTCCGTACCCGACATGCGCACATTGATGCGCCCGCAACCGTTCAGTCGCTCCTCGGCATCGGATACCATCGCCTGAACCTTGCTATCCGCCATTACATCCTTTCGCTCAGAAAGGCGGATATTCCACAACTTCTGTGGAAACAGGGCCATGTCAGCAGCCATATCAGCCAGAGGCTTATCCTGCTCGAGCATAGCGGTCAAAAGCTGCAGGGCCGTCATCAACCCGTCACCGGTGGTGTTAAAATCCAACAGAATCATATGGCCGGACTGCTCACCGCCGATATTGCAGCCCGTATCACGCATCATCTTCAGCACATATCGATCACCCACTGCTGCGCGATGCATGGTCAACCCCATATCAGCCAGATAGCGCTCCAGCCCCATATTACTCATGATCGTCGTCACCACCCCGCCACCGCTGAGCTGGCCGTGGCGGTGTGCATGCTCTGCCAGGATAGCAATCACGCGATCACCATCGATAATGCAGCCATTGCCATCACAGGCAATCAGCCGATCCGCATCCCCGTCCAGCGCCAGACCGATATCGGCACCGCTCGCCAGCACACGTTCCATCATACTTTCCGGATGCGTTGAGCCGCATTCATGATTGATGTTATAGCCATCCGGCTGGTGATGCATGGCAATGACTTCACAGCCCAGTTCCCGAAGGATGGTCGGAGCTACATCATAGGCCGCGCCATTGGCACAATCCACCACCACCTTCAGGCCGTCCAGCCGCAGCCCGCGTGGCATGGAGGCTTTCAGAAATTCGATATAACGACCTCGCGCATCATCCACGCGCTTGGCCTTGCCGATATCCAGAGCATCAGGAAGCGCCGGCAGATCATCGATATTCACCTCGATTTCCAGCTCCACATGATCAGGAAGCTTGAATCCGTCGGCACCGAAGAACTTGATGCCATTATCCCCCGCCGGATTGTGTGATGCTGACAACATGACACCCGCGTCGGCACGCAGACTGCGCGTCAGGTAGGCAACAGCAGGGGTTGGCACAGGTCCTACCAGCAACACATTCATACCCTGAGCGGTCAGGCCGGAACACAGAGCGGATTCAATCATATAACCGGACAGGCGCGTATCCTTGCCGATCAGGATATGCGGCCGATGACCCAAATGCCGGGTCAGCACATGCCCTGCAGCCCGGCCAAGTGCCAGCGCAAACTCAGCTGTCATGGGATGCCGGTTCACTGTGCCGCGTACCCCGTCGGTACCAAAATATTGTCTCACTTAACGCCTCCCACTGCTTCATCATTCTTCCGAGACTGGGTGAGTATGCCATGCACGGCGATCTGAACCTTGGCATCATCAAGCCGAATAGCCTTGCCGGACGGACTTTCAACTCCTACCTGCGCTTCAAACGGGCCATGCTTCAGCTCAGGACGAATCGGTGTGGTCTCCACTTCCTTGAGCGCATCCAGCCACACTTCCGGCCCGGTGAGACGCACTTCACCAGGCTGGACACTCACGTTTCTGGCCTGCCATCCCTCCGGCAACTCCAGATGCGCCCTGACCGGTATAAAACGCGTGACCACCCGATCCACCTGCAATTCGAGCCGATCCGGCTGGATTTTCTGGATATGCAAACCGCTGGGCAACGCGATTGAAGCAACATTCAGGGCCCGTTCAACCACGCCGGGCGTTGTAATATCGGCAACATTGATTGGTACAATCATATCTTCCTGCTTAAGCTCCTTGAGCCGCGATTGCAGACCACTGATCGTCACCCGCACATGGTCGGGCAGATCATTCACCAGCACCATTTCAGCGGGCAAGCCCTGCACCTGCAGCGACACATCCATACTCAACGAACCATCGCCCTGTCCATGCACCTGAATCCACAGGGCAATAGCAATCAGAACGGCCCATATTTGAAGATTGAAGCGTTTCATCAAAGTCCACGGATTCACGGGTTGCTTTCCTGCTGCGCGGGCAATTTCTGCACAGGCATGGTGGATAATCTGGCCGCCAGAGCATCATGCAAGGCCTGGCTGCCCAGTGGCTCACCCAACTGCCCTTCTTCCACCAGATGCACATCGCCGGTCTCCTCGGACACAACAATGACCAAGGCATCACTTTCTTCCGACAAGCCGACTGCGGCCCGATGGCGGGTACCGAAATCACCCGGTACAGCATTGGCCTGCGCCAGTGGTAACAGCACTCTGGCCGCGATAATGCGCCCGCCACGAACATCACGGGTCATAATCACTGCACCGTCATGCATCGGTGCATCCGGGCAAAATAAGGTCTGGATAACATCCGGGCGCAACGGCACATCCATTTCCACGCCGGAGTCGTACAGATGACGCAGGCCGGTTTCACGTTCAATGACAATAAGGCCGCCCCAGCCCCTGTGTACCAGAGCAAAAGTTGACTCGACAAGAATCTCCAGCATCACCACTGCAGGCTCGGTTCCCGAGGCCAGCGGATTGACGGCCACGCGCATCAGGGCGCGTCGAATCTCCTGCTGGAAAAGCACGACCAGAATCACCATAAAGGCGGAGAAAAAATGGCCGAACATCCACTCAACCGTAAACAGACCAAAGATACGAGCCAGCTCATAGGTCAGCATGACCACTGCGACACCAATCAGCATCTGCACCGCGCGCGTGCCGCGAATCAAGCGCAGAAAGAAATACACAACCACCGCAACAACGGCGATATCCACTGCGTCCCAGATGCCTATCTGCCAGTTCATCATCTGCCTGAATCACCTCCGTTGTGCATGCCTCCCCCTGCCATGCGGGGCTTTCTCACACCTGAATATTGCCCGTTAAGATAATTGCCCCAGCTAATCCTGCAAGGTACGGCTTGCCAGCGCCGAAGCCACCCGCACTGCCCGCTTCTGCAGTATCACATCATGCACCCTGAGTATATCCGCCCCCGAGAGTATGCCAATGGCATTGGCAACCGCAGTCTCAATCTCCCGATCATCCACATCACTTTCGGTCAGTATACCCAGAAAAGACTTGCGCGAAACGCCGAGCAGCACCGGCATGCCGAATGTATTCCTGATCACCCCGATGGCCCGGATCAGATCAAGATTATCTTCCAGCCGTTTTCCGAACCCGATCCCCGGATCAAGCAGTATGGATGATTCCTGAATACCCGCCGCAACACAGTCATGGATTCGCCGCTCGAAGAAGCTCAGCACTTCCGACACCACATCGTCATATTGCGGTTGCTTCTGCATCGACTCGGGCCTGCCCTGCATATGCATCAGACAAACATCAACACCGGCATCAGCCACCACCGACACACTTTCAGGGTCATGGGTCAGCGCGCTGACATCATTGACCATACAGGCTCCGGCTGTAATGGCCCGATGCATCACCTCGGCCTTCATGGTATCAATGGAAACCGATGCTCCCTGCTCGGTCAGCTTACGCACAACCGGCACAACGCGATCCAGCTCTTCCTCAAGCGGTACCGGCACAGAACCGGGGCGCGTGGACTCACCACCCACATCAATAAGCTGTGCGCCCTGATCCCGCATGCGCAGGCCATGTGCAACAGCAAACTTCAGCTCAGCATGCCGACCACCATCCGAAAATGAATCGGGGGTGCAATTCAGCACCCCCATCATCCATGCATCGCCATTCTCCGGGCGGTGCCAGCGTGAACGCATCAGTGAGTCTGCTCCGCCTCATCACCGGATGCTTTGGCATCGGTATCACTGATATCCAGCTTGTCTGTCGGTTCATCCGCAGGTTTGCCGGATGAAGTCGTCGGCCCGACATCCTCGTTGCGATGCAGCTCCTTGCCGGCCATCACGCGATCAATCTCCTTGCCATCAAGCGTTTCGTACCTGATCAGCGCCTTGGCAATCAAATGCAACTGATCCATATGCTCGACCAGAATATCCTTGGCCCGGTTATAGTTCTCATCCACCATCTTGCGTACCACAGCATCAATCTTGCGTGCGGTTTCTTCGGAAATATTGGTCTGGCGGGTGATTTCCCGGCCCAGGAACGGCTCATGTTCCCGCTCACCATACACCATCGGGCCAAGCTCATCGGACATACCCCACTGGGTCACCATATTGCGCGCCAGCTGTGTTGCACGCTCAAAATCATTCGATGCACCGGTCGTCATCTGACCCAGCACCAGTTCCTCACCCAGTCGCCCGCCCATCATGATGGCGATCTGATCGCGCAGATATTCGCGGTCATGATTGAACCTGTCTTCCTCGGGCAGCTGCATGGTCACACCCAGAGCCTGTCCGCGCGGGATAATGCTCACCTTATGCACCGGATCGGCTGTTTTCAGATGCTTGGCGACCAGCGTGTGCCCCGCCTCATGATAAGCCGTGGTTTTCTTCTGATCGTCGGAAATAATCATGGAGCGACGCTCGGTACCCATCATGACCTTATCCTTGGCTGACTCAAAATCATCGCCCATCACCTTGTCGCGATCATAACGGGCCGCGTTCAAGGCCGCCTCATTGACCAGGTTGGCCAGATCCGCGCCCGAGAAGCCCGGCGTGCCGCGCGCCAGAACCTTTGCATCAACATCGCTGGCCAACGGCACCTTGCGCATATGCACTTTCAGAATCTGCTCGCGACCGAGCAAATCCGGCCTTGGCACCACCACTTGGCGGTCAAAACGGCCCGGGCGCAACAGCGCCGGATCCAGTACATCCGGACGGTTGGTTGCCGCCACAAGAATCACGCCTTCATTGGACTCGAATCCATCCATTTCAACCAGCATCTGGTTCAGTGTCTGCTCACGTTCATCGTTGCCGCCACCGATGCCGGCACCGCGATGGCGACCCATGGCGTCAATTTCATCGACAAAGATAATGCATGGTGCACTCTTCTTGGCCTGCTCAAACATATCACGCACGCGTGAAGCGCCGACACCGACGAACATTTCAACAAAGTCCGAGCCCGAAATAGAGAAGAACGGCACCTCAGCCTCACCGGCAATGGCACGCGCCAGCAGCGTCTTGCCTGTACCGGGAGGGCCGACCAGCAAGACACCCTTGGGGATTTTACCGCCCAGTCGGGTAAACCTGGAAGGGTCACGCAGAAATTCGATGACTTCAGTGACTTCCTGTTTGGCTTCATCACAACCGGCCACATCCTCAAAGGTCACCCGATTGGTGTTTTCATTCAGCAGCTTGGCACGACTCTTGCCGAATGACATCGCTCCGCCCTTGCCGCCGCCCTGCATCTGGCGCATGAAAAACACCCATACGGCTATCAGCAACAGCATCGGAAACCATGAAATCAGTACGGAAAGGAAGAACGGCACCTCATCCTTGGCCTTCACATTGACCATCACATGCTGATCCAGCAGACGCTGGTACAGGTTGGGGTCGTTGGGAACCGTTACATCAAAATTCTTTAACTCACCACTGGTATCGCGGAACTGGCCAACCACCTCGCGATCCTTGATCGTTGCTGTTTCAACCATACCCTGCTCAACCTTTTCGACAAAGGTCGAATAGGCCATTTTCTCACTCTTGGCCATCGGTGATGAAAACATATTAAACAGACTCATCATGGTCAGGCCAATCACCAGCCACAACAGAACATTTTTACCCATCAAACTATCCTCTTCGCATAAATTCGAGCCTCAGGCCCGCCCATCGTTTTCTACTGTATCCGCAAACACATCACATCCCGAACGGTAAAACCAAAGCTGCAGGCGCCAAGATGAATAATTCATGAAGCGATCTGCAGGCCCATGAATACCGTTTGCACGCCACTGGCATATTTTTGCAGCCGAATCCGCTTGCCAAACTTCTGCCGGCCGCCCTGATGCGATAAAATCAGTCGCGCAAACCTGCCCTTGTCGGCTCCAGATGCAAGAAGCTGCTGCGCCGCTGCAAGCGGCAACGGGACAAATCCAGCCCACCCATACCGCTGTTCCTGGTCCATATTTCAGCCAGTTCAATATGCCGGCGACCCGGAGTGACCCCTTCGCCGAACAGGCGACTCATCATGACCTGCAATGTCCTGGCCCGCACCGGCTGACTGGCAGAAGCCCAGTCCCGCCAGCGAATACTGATTCCGTCCGAACACCCTGATACGGCTCCAAGCAGCGCCTGAGCATCTTCATCAAGGCGGCCGCTCAGCCTCGCCGCCTCACGCTGCCAGCGCAGAAACAGCTGCTCAGGACGAACCCCGGACTGGCGCATGGCCGGAAACAGGCGCTGGCGGACAAAGTTCCTGCGAAAACGAATATCCTGATTGCTTGCGTCTTCAATCCAGCTCACGCCAATTCCACAAAGGGCGGTGCGCAGATCCTCTGCCAGCACATGCAGCAATGGCCTTACAATGCGCAAATCCCCCTGCATACGCTCGCGGGCCATACCCCGACACCCGCCGACACCGGCACCCTGCAACAGGCGCATACACACAGTTTCAGCCTGATCATCCTGTTGATGCCCCAGACACAGGCATCCTATCCCGAGCTCGGCCGCCCATGCTTCAAACTGACTGTAACGATCCGCACGAGCACCGGCCTCAAGATTAGCCAGAGACTGCGGCTGCAAACGCGCCTGATAAAAGGGGATTCCCCACGCATGGGCCTGCCTGGCGAGCCCCTCAGCCTGAACTGAAGACTCACTGCGCCAGGCATGATCAATATGCCAGGCTGTTACATCATAACCCGCCGCCTTCAGCGCCAGTAACAGTGCCGTAGAGTCAGCGCCCCCTGACCAGGCGACAGACAGATGCTGAGGTAAATCAGGAATTGCCGGATGTTTCAGCCAGCTCTGACCGAAGTCGGGATATGCGTGGCTCAATCAGCCGTCCCACTGGGGCAGGCCATTCTCAACAATTCGTTTGGCTGCCTTGGAATCAGCATCAAGCAATTCAAATATATCGACATCAACACCGCCAAGACAAGGCTTGCCGGCACGAATCAGAATCAATGGATCGGCATCCTCACCACGTATCTGTATCGCGATCATATTCAGATCACCCTTTGGCAAACGGTAGCCATCGAGCACACCCGTGAGCTGACGCGCATTCAGGCTGAGCTCCCTGATGCTCGCTTTATTGGCCAGAGCTGAAGTTAGTTCCGCCACCACCGGAGCCGTCAGCGCCAGACCATTGTTATACAGGACGTTCACATTCTGCCCGACACCGGAGTCCACTGTTTCTACACGCACGCCACCCAGGGGCTGCAATCCGGATTTATAATCGCGATAGGCAATAAGTCTGCCGACACCACAATCCCTGGAAACACCTGCATCAGCTTGCGGCACAGCCAGGGCAAAGGCCATTTGCCGCTCGCCCAGCTTGGCATGACTGGTTTTTGAAAACATCCATTCGCCAATCAGCGCCACACACATCGACAATGACGGCATGCTAGCTTCGTCATTGTCAGAAATTTCCAGATACCAGTCACGCAACTGATGACGCAACGTCACAGCCACCTGCACAAGAGATACAGCCGAGCCCCGCAACAGACAACCCGAAGACGAGCACTCATCAAGAAACAGGCTGTCCTGCTGATCAAACACACTCAGCACTCCGGAGAGGAAGCGCTGTTCAATGAAATCTGCCGCAGCGGCGCCATGCAGAGCATGCATACCGGCCAGATAATCCGACCATTCTATGCGCAGGCAGCCCTGACGCAGAGCCAGGGATCTGCCGCTGTGCAGGGCTCGGTTCACATTCGGCTGGATAAATACCAGGTCACCATCTTCATAGGCCTGTTCGAACACCTTGTCGGCTTCAGCTCCGCGCGCCTTGGGCGCCAGCTCCGGCTTGCGATCCAACCAGCTGCGTTCGGCTTTTCGCCGACCTATTTCGACCTGCACATCCTCTTCAAACACCCGGAATGCATCCAGCGTGATTTGATCGCGCAACCATGGCTCCCCAACTGATTTGGCCGCACTCCCCCCCTTCAATAAGGCCAGCAACCATTGGGCAACAGGCTCCTCACGGAAATCCTTCAAGCTCTGTACGGCGCCATTTTCCAGACTGATCTGACCCGATATAAACTGGTCCAGTTTTTTGGCATGCAGCACATAATCCATCCAGTCGCCATGACCGCTCTTTGCCGCCAGTTTCCACAATGATAATCTGGCCCATGTCCGTTTCAGAAGATGGGCGCCCATCCTGTCCTTGGCCAGCAAGGCCAGAATACCCCCCTCGTTCTTCGGCCCGACCTTCTCACGCAGACTGCGCATACGCGGAACAATCTCCGCCTCTAGGCCGTAAGCGCGGATCACATGCCGCTCATCACCAAGCAATGAATCATCGGGCTGATCACGTAAAAACACCATCGGCGTACATGGCAACATCATTGCCTCATAACTGGCGATACGTGTCACCTCAACGACACCCTCCAGATATCGCTGTAAAAACTCCTGCAGCGCCCAGACATACAGGCCTCCGACAACACTCAATGTCACATGGCTGGTCGTGGCCGGCTCATCTGCAGGAAGTGCCGCAATGGCCTGACGCATCAATTTCAGAATGAGTACATTCAGTGCTGGAACCCAGGGTGCCACATCTGCCTGATCTTGCTTCCAGCCCTGCCCCCACAGTCCTTCCCATACACCCAGCAATGCCGGGGCACCCTGCTCATCGGCACACCAGTGGTGCAACAATCGCAAAGGCAGATGGGGGGATTGTTTGCGCAGATAACCCACCATGGCCCGGGCCTGCGCATCCATCGTCGGCAGCTTATGGGCCGATACCTTCTCGCCCTTCACGATATAACGGATGGCATAGTCCTGCAGACGGCGCAGAGCAGTCGAAACACTCGCTTCAATCTCGGAATGCACTGCATAGGGGATATATTCTCCGGCATCCTGACCGGCCATGCGAATCGGCAGGCGCCGGGATTCAACCCGACAGCGATTGGCCGGCTTTTCCCCCCGGTTCAAAATCGGCCGGTACCAGCTCCAGCGGAAACTGAAATATTCTGGTGAAATCATCTCATCAACACCTTATCACACATCCTGATCATCAGCTTAGCGTACCCCCCCCTGCACATTGCCTGAACCCGCCCCGCTGCCTAGCATTGGCACATGTATAAAAAGCTCGACCCCTCATTCAGGTTTACTGGCCGCCAATTCGTCGACAAGCATAGACGTTTTTTATCTGGAATACGAATTATGCCCGGGCAGCAATTTTTCAGCCATCACGCTGACATTGCAAGGCTCGCACGCGCCCCCGGACTGCATGCTGCCTGTCTTCTGGGTGTATTTGTTGCCACATTATTTATTTCCGGGCCTGCTCAAAGCACTGAATATACACCCCCTCAGAGGCCTGAAATCGCTGTCACCATGCCGCCGCTGAACGGGCTGATTGCCATGCTCGACCCCGCAGCTTCAAGTATCTGCCTGCTCAGAAGCGGAGCAGACCCGCATCATTTCCAATTGCAGCCGCGCACTATTGAGGCGTTAAATCAATCCCGCTTGCTTGTACGCACATCACTGGATGACGGGGGATGGCCGATTTCTCCCAGACACAAAAACACGCTCGACCTGTGGCCACAGGCAAGCCACGCATGGCTCAGCCCGGCCAGGGTTAAATCAGTGCTACCGAAACTGGCCGAGGCCCTGAAGCAGCTGAATCCCGCCCGCACATCCGCCATTGAGCAACATCTGCTTACGGCTCACACACGCGTTTCTGTCATCGAGCAGCAATGGCATGAGACTCTGGCCGACTGCGAGGGGGTGATCATGCAGCATCCGTCATGGCTGCCACTGATGCATGATCTGCAGGTTCCCGTTTTGGCTATACTCGAATCCGAACACCACGGTCATGAAAGCGGGCCAAAACAGCTGGAGCAGGCTCTGAAAATACTGAATCAGCATCCGAATACATGGCTGCTAACCGACACAGCACACAGCAGCAGGCAAATTGACTGGCTGGCCCGTCATGCAAAAAAGCAGCCCCGGCGCATAACGCTTGATGCTCTCGGGCGCTGTGGTGAATCGTGGGATAGCCTGATGCAACGTAATCTGGAACTGATTCGCGGTCCAGCAACGGGAGAGCAGCAACCGTGAATGCGCCGGTGGTACAACTATCGAATATCTGTCTGGGTCCGGTCGGAAAACCTATCCTGGAACACATCAACCTGTCTCTGGATGCCGGTCATTTCCTGGGCATTGTCGGACCGAATGGCGCTGGTAAAAGCACGCTGCTAAACATCATTGCCGGCCTCACAGCGCCGCATAGCGGCCATATCGATCTGTTCGGCCAGTGCCTGCGCCGTTTCAATCGTCGCGCGCTCCTGAAGCAAGTCGGTTTTCTGCATCAGCTTCACGAGCACCAGCCACGCCTGCCCATGCGGGTGCGCGATGTGGTGGCCATGGGCATGCCATCCTTTGCCAATCCGTTACGCTGGCGCACTCTGTCCGTGCAGCCAATCATGGATGCCCTAGCACTGGTGGATTTGCAACACCTTGCCGATACTGATTTCCGGCAGCTCTCCGGCGGCCAGCGACAGCGTGCCAGAATCGCCCGGGCGCTGGTGGGCCGGCCGCAATTGCTGTTGCTGGATGAACCCTCCGCCGCGCTCGACAGCGCCCGCCAGGATAAACTTTTCCGTCTATTGCGCCGCCTTTGCGACGACAACGGCATGAGCGTCATCATGGTCGAACACGATATTGCGGCGATCAGCAGTCATGTGGATTCAGTGGCCTGCCTGAACCGCCGTATTCATCATCATGCCATGCATGGTGAACAGATACCGGAAAGCATCTGGCAGGCCATGTATGGGGAACATATCCGTATTGTGGCACACGATACATCCTGTATTGGCTGTGTGCCGGATATATCTCATGCCGGACATACCCATGATTGAATTCCTGCACCAGTTTCTTGCCAGTCCTGTGATGCGCGAAAGCCTTGAGCCGGCATTATTGATTGCTCTGGTGACCGCCTCGGTGTCGGTGATGATTATGGCGCATCGATTGTCCTTCCTAACCGTCGGCGTGTCACATGCTTCACTGGCCGGCATGGGGCTGGCACTGACCCTGTCGCTGCCGCTACTGCCAACCGCCACCGCCTTTGCGGTGCTGATTGCCCTGCTGCTGGCATTCATTCCACAGCGTCAGGGTATCAGTGAAGATGCCGGCACAGGCATCCTGTTTGCCGGCAGTATGGCGCTGGGTATTATCCTTATCTCTTCGGCGCCGAGCTCCCGGGTGGACCTGTTCGGCCTGCTGTTCGGCAACATCCTGACCATCGCTCCTGAAGACATGCGCTGGCTGTGGCTGATCGCCGGGGTTATTCTGGCCGTGCTTGGCATTGCCGCACGCAGTTGGTGGAGCATTGCTTTTGACAGCGTCACGGCTGCCGCTTCCGGCCTGCCGGTTGCAGGGCTCAGGCTGCTGCTGTACGGCATCGTCGGCCTGACCGTCATCCTGTGTGTCAAACTGGCTGGCATTGTACTGACCGCCGGGTTGATGATTCTGCCAGCTGCCTGCGCCTGGTTCTGGGGCAGATCCCTGTTCGATCTGTGGCTGATTGCGGTGCTGTTTTCGCTGGCCGGCACCATCGCCGGACTATTATGGTCTTATGCCTATGACTGGCCTTCCGGTGCCTCGGTTGTGATGGCATTATGCGGCCTGTTTATCTTGAGTTGGATCATTCACGGGAGACTGGCATGGCTGAAACAGCACGTCCTAAAGCAGTAACGGCCGGCATCGGCATACGAATGCTGGCCAGCGGCTATGACGCACTGATCCTGACCGGCCTGCTGTTTCTGGCCTTTATCCCGGTAACACTGGCTGAACAGTCCCTGGGAACTATCGATCAATGGATCAAGGGCTTACTGATTACGACCATTGCCTATGCCTATTTCGTCGGCTTCTGGACGCGCGGCAGTGCAACTACCGGCATGCGACCGTGGAAACTTCAGGTAGCCATGAATGAATCGGGTGATCCAATCACGATGCTTGCTGCCACCACTCGTTTTGCCGGACTAATGTTAACCTGGGTGGCGCTGGGCATGACGCTGGTATACATGGTGGTTCGAGACACCAACCATCTGCTGTTTTTTATCTCGGCACTGGTGCCTGCCTTTTCACTGCTGGTGATGATGATGACCCCTGAGCGCCAGAGCCTGCATGATCTAATCTCCGGCACAGCCGTATACCGCCTGGAATAAGTTTCGGGACCAAACAGCATCAATACTGCTGACCCAAAGCGCGCCTTAATCGGGAGGGTCTGTTAACCCGAGCCAGCACCGCGCTTCATCCAAATTATGGAACAGTGCAATTTCTCCATGCTCATGGGCCGAGGTGATCTGGAACATGCGAAACAAACCGAACACCAGATCACTGTTGGTCACCATGGCCCGCCGGGCCTTAGGCCCCCATACATGTGAATCCTTGAACGACATCATCTGATCTATATTGAATTCATCGGTTTCAACATCGTTGGCTTCCAGCAATTCCAGCATATTCGGATCAAAGGTGGGGTCGGATGCGAGCGCTTGCAGATGCCGGACAAATTCATCAAATGTCACGCTGCCGCGCAATGTCGTCAACACCAGCCCCTGCTTTTCATCAATCACATGCTCAACCGGCAATCATACACCTCCGACACTTCGTCTATCTTATGTATAGTTGAATCCATAAAGCCCGGCAAGTCAGAGTCACAGTCATCGTTTTGGTCGTCAGGAACAATAAATCATGTCACTCGACTGTATCCGGCTGAATATCCGCCATGTTGTCTGGACTTTGGTGTTGATAACGTAAGTTTACCAAGCTCGGAGCGACTGAATAAACTGCCAGGAATTTCACTTCAAACAGAGGAATACGATGAAAAAGAAAATGCGCATTGCCATGCAACCCGAAGTGATCCGCACCGCCACCCGCTTTGCGCTCATTGTCGGGCCGATCCTGGCATTCATCAATCATGGTGATGCCATGCTGGATGGTTCGATGGATAGCCCCGCATGGCTCAAAGTCGGACTGACGATGATTGTTCCCTACACCGTTTCAACCCTGTCCAGCATCAGCGTCTATCAAGCTTGTGAAATAAAACAGGCCGACCCGGAACAGCAATAACCCAGAATACCTTTGGAGGCCAGCTGCATAAGGTGCGACTGGCTATTTATATCAGCCGGACAAGCCCAGCACATCGTGCATGTTAAACCAGCCGGAGCTCTGACCCTGCAGCCATATGCCTGCACGCACTGCGCCCTTGGCAAAGACCATCCTGTCCGAGGCGATATGATTGATTTCGATGCGTTCCTCATCAGCTATAAACATAGCCTTGTGCTCGCCGACGATATTGCCACCGCGAACAACCGAGAATCCGACCGACCCGGCTTCACGGGCACCGGTGATACCATCCCGGGAGCGTACGGCCACATCATCCAGATTGACGTTGCGACCAGCAGCAAGTGCTTGCCCCATTGCCAGCGCCGTGCCGCTGGGTGCATCCACTTTATGCCTGTGATGGGCTTCGAAAATTTCCGCATCGTAATCATCACCCAGAATCGAGGCGGCCTGCCGGATCAAATTCAGAGCCAGATTCACGCCAACCGAATAATTTGCAGCCATCACCACAGGGGTGTTCTTGAGAATCTGCTGCAGATGCTCCAGCTCGGCAGACTCAAAGCCCGTCGTGCCGATCACTATACCCATATCATGTGATGCAACGAACTCGGCATTCGCCAGCGTGGCTGCCGGAGCAGTAAAATCAATAAGGATGTCGGCCGCTTCGCAACAGTCCAGTTCATCGCTGATATTTACGCCCAGCGCACCAATCCAGGCCAGAGTACCGGCATCGGTACCGACCAGCGGCGAGCCTGTTCGTTCTGTGGCCCCAACCAGCTGTGTCGCATCTGTTTCGCTGATAGCACGAACCAGCATACGACCCATGCGGCCGGATGCCCCTGCAACAATGACACGTAAATCAGCCATTATTTCACCTCACTGGACAAATCATCCCAGAAATCCTTCACTTTGCCCAGAAAGGAGGAGCGCTCGGGATAGACATCATCGCCCGTTTCATCGGCAAACTGACGCAGCAACTTTTTCTGCTTGGCAGATAGTTTCTTGGGTACGGCAATCTGTACCTTCACATAAAGATCGCCCTTCTGACTGGCGCGCACGTCAGTAACACCATGGCCACGCAACCTGAAAATACGACCGCCTTCGGTGCCGGCAGGTATCTTGATTTTTACCTTGCCGTTCAATGTGGGTGCATCCACTTCGGCTCCCAGCGTAGCCTGGGGGAAGGTTACCGGCATGGTGCAGTGAAGATCCGGCCCTTCGCGTTCAAAAATAGCGTGCGGCTTAATCGAAATAACGATATACAAATCACCGGAAGGTGCATTCTGAGGCCCGGCCTCACCTTCGCCGCCGACTCGAACCTGGGCACCGTCATACACGCCTGCCGGAATTTTCACCTTCAGATTCTTTTCTGTTTTGACACGTCCGGCGCCACCGCATTCGACACAGGGCGACTCAATGCGTGTACCGGCACCATGACAGGTCGGGCAGGTACGCCGCATGGCAAAGAATCCCTGCTGCATCTGTACCTGACCATGTCCACCGCAGGTGGAGCACGGCACGGGATTGGTGCCCGGCCGGGCCCCGGAACCATGACATGTATTACAGGAAACATGCCTGGGTATCTTTAACTCAACTTCACGACCGGATGCCGCCTCTTCAAGCGTGACATTCAGATTATAGCGCAGGTCGGCACCACGGGCTGCGCGTCCACCGCCGCCGAATCCAAACATATCGCCAAAGGCATCACCGAACAAATCGCCAAAATCACGGAAGGCATTCGAATCCTGAGCGCCGCCGCGGCCCCAGAAATCGTGCATCTGATCATCCACACCGGCATGGCCATACTGGTCGTAACGCGCCCGCTTCTGATCATCCGACAGCACCTCATAGGCCTCAGTGATTTCACGAAAGCTTTCTGCCGCCTGTGTATCGTCGGGATTGCGATCCGGGTGATATTTCATAGCGAGCTTGCGATAGGCACGCTTGATGGTGTTTTCATCGGCATCTTTGGCGATACCCAGCACATCATAATAATCGCGTTTCGACACAGTTACTCCCTGCATTCAAGTCAATAACATTCGACATCTTTTCGCCGCAAAGGAACGAAGCAGACAGAGGAAATAAAAACCTTAACAGCCTGTTACAGGTTCCCGCTGCGTGCTTCTGTATCCTCCGCGTGCATGCCTTTATAAAACGTGAAAAGGAGCGGCAAGCTATCAGCCCCCCGCTCCTTATGCTTCACGCATGACGCTTACTTCTTGTCGCCTTCGTCTACAACCTCGGCATCGACAATATCCGCATCCTGAGCCGCATCTTTAGCAGTGCCTTCAGTTGTATCCGCAGCCGCGCCTTCACCGGCTTCAGCCTCCTGCTGCATTTGCTGGTAAATCACTTCACCCAGCTTCTGCGCCTTTTCGGCCAGGTTCTGCTCTGCCTTGCCGATCGCCTCAGTATCGCCGCCCTCAATGGCTTTCTTCAGCTCTTCCAGTGCCGCTTCAATGCCCTTGCGGGTTTCCTCATCCACCTTATCGCCATGTTCCTTCAGCGACTTCTCGGTTGAGTACACCAGTGCATCGGCACGATTCTTCGTTTCGATGCTCTCTTTCAGTTTCTTATCATCTTCGGCATTGGCCTCGGCATCCTTCTTCATGCGCTCGATCTCTTCCTCGGACAGACCCGAACCCGATTCAATACGGATCGAGGTCTCCTTGCCGGTCCCCTTATCCTTGGCATGCACATGCATGATGCCGTTGGCATCGATATCGAAAGTAACCTCAACCTGCGGCATGCCGCGCGGTGCGGGTGCAATGCCTTCCAGGTTGAACAGGCCCAGCTGCTTGTTGGCCGAGAAAATATCACGCTCGCCCTGGGCAACCTTGATGGTTACCGCAGTCTGGTTGTCCGCCGCAGTTGTATAGATCTGGCTTTTCTTGGTCGGGATGGTGGTATTCTTTTCAATGATCTTGTTGAACAGGCCGCCTTCCACTTCAATACCCAGGCTCAGCGGAGTCACATCCAGCAGCAGTACATCGGTGACATCACCGGTCAGCACCGCGCCCTGAATCGCAGCTCCAATAGCCACCACTTCATCCGGGTTCACGCCCTTGTGCGGCTCACGACCGAAAAATGCCTGCACCTTTTCCTGCACCAGCGGCATACGGGTCTGACCACCGACCAGTACGACCTCATGCACGTCGGCAGCCTTCACGCCTGCATCCTTCAGCGCCTGTTTGCACGGTGCCAGAGATTTTTCAACCAGATCGCCTACCAGACTCTCAAACTTGGCCCGGGTCACCTTGATCAACAGATGTTTCGGTCCTGATGCATCAGCCGTAATAAATGGCAGATTCACTTCCGTCTGCTGGCTGGATGAAAGCTCGATCTTGGCCTTTTCAGCGGCCTCCTTCAAACGCTGCAGAGCCAGCTTGTCAGCCATCAGGTCAACGCCATGCTCCTTCATGAATTCTTCAGCCAGATATTTAATCAACACCTGATCGAAATCTTCACCGCCAAGGAAAGTGTCGCCGTTGGTGGCCTTCACCTCGAATACGCCATCGCCGATTTCCAGAATGGAGATATCGAACGTACCACCACCCAGATCGTATACAGCAATAAGATGATTCTCTTCGGTTTTATCCAGTCCATAGGCAAGAGCTGCCGCAGTCGGCTCGTTGACGATACGCAGCACGTTCAATCCGGTAATCGCACCGGCATCCTTGGTAGCCTGGCGCTGGGAATCGTTAAAATAGGCCGGTACGGTAATCACCGCATCCTTAACCTCTTCACCGAGATAATCCTCGGCGGTCTTCTTCATCTTCTGAAGAATAACGGCGCTGACTTCCTGCGGGCTCATTTTCTTGCCACCAGCCTCGACCCATGCATCGCCGTTATCAGCTTTAACAATCGGATAGGACACAAGCTCATGGTGATGCTTGGTTTCAGAAGAATCGAATTTGCGGCCAATTAGACGCTTCACCGCATAGAATGTGTTGTCCGGATTGGTCACCATCTGACGTTTGGCCGGCGCACCGGTCAAGCGCTCATCGTCGGTATAGGCAACTACAGACGGCGTAGTGTTATCGCCCTCAGAATTGGCAATCACCTTCGCCTTGTCGCCCTCCATTACGGCGACGCACGAGTTCGTGGTGCCAAGATCAATACCTATCACTTTAGCCATGTTGTAATCTCCTATACCCCTCTGGGGGAACTTGAAAAGTCTTTGTGCAAAGCTTTATGGGGTCGGGCTAGAATCAATTCAACCCCCTGATGTCTGAGTCATGCTGTCTGTTTTATTTGGCTGGGCCGCTCGACACCAGCACCTTGGCCGGACGAATGAGGCGGCCATGCAATGTGTAGCCGGCAACATGCTGGGCGACAACCGTGCCTTCAGGTTCATCCGATGGCACCTGTGACAATGCCTCATGCTGATGGGGATCAAATATCTGCCCCGTCGCATCAATACGTTTGACCTCGAAGCGTTTCATCATCTCATGCCAGCTGTTCAGCGTCAGCTCAATACCCTGACGTACTGCAGTCTCGTTACCTTCTTCAACCTCAAGTGCCCGCTCCAGATTATCTACAACATCAAGCAGGGCTGTAGCAAACTTCTCAACACCGAATTTATGCGCATCGGCAATCTGGCGCTCAGTACGCTTACGCAAATTCTCCATCTCGGCATGCGTGCGCAGCAGCTTGTCTTTCAGCTCCGCAATTTCCCTCTGAGCAAAAGCCAGCTCATCATCAACCGCATCATATTCAGCGTCGGTCATTTCAATTTCTTCGGCCATCTCAGGCTCAGGCATATCCAGCTTATCATCCGTAGCCTGCTGATTCTTACCGGACTTTTTTGCGCCCTGTGCCGCGGCTTTTTTCTTAGCTGTCAATCTTTCCTCCTAACATTCTGCTCACCCATTTGGCAGTGCAATCCACAATAGGCATAACCCGTTCGTAATGCATGCGTCTGGGGCCAATCACACCGAGGGTTCCGATAATATTGGCCGGCCCCTCATAGCGGGACAGCACCACAGATACCTGTTCCATATTCACCAGCGCATGCTCACTGCCAATAAACACCTTCACGCCGGTTTCCTCGTGCTCAACCTGTTCCACCAGATGCAATAACTGCTCTTTCTCTTCAATCGTCGCCATCAATGAGCGCACCGTATCAATAACCGCAAACTCCGGCATATCCAGCAATTGCCGCTGGCCGCGGACAAACAAATCATTCTCGCCCTCTGTAGGGGCATTGGCCCAGCGATTCAAGTCCTCAAGAAGACGACGCACATGCAGTCGATCATGCTCCATTTCAATACGTAGCCGTTTTACAGCTTCCTTGAAATCGCAATGGCTGAGCAATTCACTCAAGCTGAGCGCCAGGTGATGCAAATCATCATCACTCAGGCGTGGCGGCCGGCTCACCAGCCGATTCTGCACATCACCTGATTCGGTCACAATGACCGCCAGAATACGCTCGGAAGAAACCGGCACGAACTCCAGACGGCGGATACGCTGCGGTTCACGCTCACGCACCCAGACCATGCCGGCAAAGTTTGTCAGGCTGGCCAGTTCATCGCTGGCCCGCTGCAACAAGCCGTGATGATCGCTGACCTGGCCTAAATCCCTGGCCACCGCCTGCTCCATGACTTTGTTCAAATCCGGATCAACAGACATCAATGTATCAACGAAGTAGCGCAAGCCGGTATCCGTCGGCACCCGGCCGGCAGATGTATGCGGTGAATGTAAAAAGCCCTGTTTTTCGAGCTCGGCCATAACATTGCGAATCGAAGCCGGACTCAGACCGGGCACAGCCTGTCGGGACAGTGTGCGTGAACCCACGGGCTGGCCGGTATCAAGATAGGCCCGGACCACCTGCCCGAGAATATGTTCGTCTCTTTCTTTCACCGTTTCAATGCCCTTGCCATCAGGGCTGGCACTCTAACGTCGGGTATGCCAATGACAATTACTGATCAATATAGCATTCATGCTTCGCAGTGTCTGAGCAGTGAATCGCTTCAGTTCTCCTGCGTTGGCGAAAACACAAACGGGTCGGCGTGAATATCCTGCATGGCTACGCCGCCCATAAAACATTTCTGACGCAGTGCATTCACAATCGGCGGGTCGCCGCACAGGAAAGCACGATAGCCGCTCAGTGAACCGAGCATCGAGGCCGGAAGATCGGCGATATGGCCCTGCTGACCGCCTTCAGGGACATCCCCATGCAGCACACAGGGGATATACCGGAGCTGCTCATGTTGCTCGGCCAACCGGCGCAATTCTTCCTCCAGATACAGACCGGCTGCAGCAAGGCTGGCATGAAACAGATGAACAGGGCCGGTATGCCCCTCTGCCAGCACATGGCGCAAAATACCATACAGGGGCGCCAGCCCGGTACCCGTACCAACCAGAAGCAAGGGCTGCTCTGCTGCTCCGGGAATGTAAAAACAATCCCCTGCCGGACCGAAAAACTGAATCTCTTCGCCCACGGTCAACCCATCGAACAGCCAGTTGCTCATCTGGCCATCAGCAACCCGCTTGACCTGCAGCTCCAGAAAGCCATCGCCCGGTATGCTGGCCAGCGAATAACTGCGTGTGAGCTCATCATACGGGCGCACCAGATTAATAAACTGGCCGGCCTTGTAAGAGAAATCTTCAGGCTCTTCAAGACGAAGGCGGATGACGGACTCATTCAATACATCCCTGCTCAACAGTTTAACCGTCTGCCGGGGTGAGATCACGGACAGACCAATGGTCATGTCCTCTGTCGGCTTGCAGACACAGGCGAGAAAATAGTTCTGCGCCTTCATCGTATCCTTCAACCCCTGCTGTGATTCAGGGGTTGGCGTGCCCTCAATCGCCCGAATCATGCAGGTCTGGCAGGCGCCGCTCTGGCAGGATGACGGAATCATCACACCATGACGCGTCATACATTCCAGTATGCTTTCATCCTCCGCACAGAAAAAATCATTTCCTTCAAAATGAATGGTCGGCATCACTTACCCTCGCTTTATGTAAATCCATCTGCATCAATTATGCTTCATCCACAAATCATCGCCGCTACTTCCCGTTAAATAAACAGGGCACCCGAAAATCACGGATGCCCTGTCATTCAATCGCCGCTCCAGCGGCCCTGTTTAATGATCCGGTCTAGCGATCAAGGACATCATCACGTGTGCTTTCAGCGACTCCGATAATGGTCTGGATCAGGTTCTCAGGCACGCCCAGCTCGGCCAGGGTTGCGCGCAAATGCATCAGGATATGATCGAAATGTGAATCATTCAGACCCATTTTGACCAGATGCTTATGGCCCTCACGCATATCCTTGCCAGTGTAGTTGTGCGGACCGCCCATCACCATGGTCAGGAATGCTTTCTGCTTGGCAGCCTGTTTATCCATGTCCACGCCTTCGAAAAAGCGATTTACATAGGCATCGGCCAACACCCGGCGATAAAACACATCCACTGCGGCATCGACAGCTGCTGCGCCACCGATTTGCTCATAGACCGTGGCCTCACCGGCTGCAGGCTTGGCATCATCTTCCGGCTCTTCGGTAAAGTTGCGGCCTTTCTCGGCAATGTCCGATAACAGCACGGGCAACACCAGTCCCAATACCGCAAACAGAAGGAATGCCGGAATAAATGTCTCAAGATGCATATCAGCGATCCAGTACGTCATCGCGTGTGCTTTCAGCCACGCTAATCACAGTATCAATCAGATCCTGGGCGACGCCCAGCTCAGCCAGTGTAGAGCGAAGATGACAGAGAATGTGATCGAAATGAGCATCATTCAGACCCATCTTGACCAAATGCTTATGGCCCTCGCGCATATCCTTGCCGGTGTAGTTGTTCGGTCCGCCGGTGACCATGGTCAGGAAGCCTTTCTGCTTGGCAGCCTGTTTTTCCATGTCCACGCCTTCGAAAAAACGGTTTACATAGTGGTCAGCCAATACCTTGCGATAAAAAATATCGACTGCTGCATTGATGGCCGCTTCGCCACCCAATTGTTCATAAACTGTACTCATTCATTCCTCCTATTGTGATCATGATTTCACATCCCTTGGGGTGTCTAACAGGTAGCAAATATAAACCGGCTGGACAAAAGATGTCAACCGCATCTATGATTAGGAAATGCAACTGACATCCTACACTGATTACTCTTTACGCGTATTAATTTATCTGGGCTCGCATCCCGAGCGGCGTGTAACCATCACTGAACTGGCGGATGCCTATCAGATATCCAGAAACCATCTGGTCAAGGTTGTGCATCAGCTTTCTCATAACGGCTGGATCACCACCATCCGGGGCAAATCCGGCGGCATGCACCTGGCCTTCCCGCCGGAGCAAATCAATATCGGCACGGTGATTCGTCAAACCGAACCCCATATGAATCTTCTGGAATGCTTCGACAAGGAAAATAACAACTGTTCTATCAGCCCTGCCTGTCATTTGAAACGCGTACTGTATCAGGCACGCAAGGCATTCAATGATGTGATTGACAGCCATACCCTGGCCGATGTGCTGGGTTCGCATTCTGCTGAAATTGTCAGTATCCTTGATGTGAATATCCAGTTGGCCAGAAAAGGGCGTTCACGGATGGAAAAGTCTGCCGCTTAAGCACCCGCGCAAAATTTCACCCCTCGGACGGAATCCCGGGCACAGCGAACAACCCTCAACAAACCGGGTGTGAAAAGCATCGGGGCCGCGGCTCGGACTGTATCACAGTCAAAGCCAGCGGCCCCGATCAGATCGCATACGTGTGTCGAACTATCTGAAGTTCACACCACGGACAAGTTCCTTTTCACAGCACAGCGAACGAATATGCCCGACGAGCTGCGTAATCTCCTCATCGGTAAAGGTGTCGCCCCAGGCAGGCATCTTGACCGATTTATTGATGGCCGGACCGCCAAATTTAATCACCTTGTAGATCTCGGTGTTGGTACGCGACATCATGTATTTGTTATCACTGTGATCACGCGGCAGGATATTCATCGCCGGCACATTCACGCCGTCACCTTTGCCATGCATGCCATGGCACTGCATGCAATAGCTCTTGTAGTTGAGATATGCCTCTTCCGCATGGAGCCCCGGTGATGCAAGGAACATCAAGGCAACAATAGTAAAACAGCATTTAATTAGACGCATTGAAATCCTCCTTGGATAGCAGAATCAGATAATTGACGATCTTCTGCAGATCATCCGGTTTAACATTACCATTCGGCATCCATATCTTGGGGTCCCAGTTCTTGGGGCGCTTGATATAGCTGAGCATAAACTCCGGCTGCAGTCTCTTGCCAGCGGTATAAAGCTCAGAGCCCGTATAACCGCCATAGCCCGGTTCAATGAAATGACATGACAGGCAGCCATAGACTTTATCAATCAGCACCTCGCCCTGGTCCAGCGACACCTTTTTCGATGCGTCCAGTTTAACACCCGCAACAAGGCTATAGTGGGGCTTGAGCCCCATCAGGGCATCCGCTACAGCTTCCGCTTTGGCCCTAGAAAGCTTCACATGCTTCAAAGGCTTGGTTACGGAACCCCAGAGAACATCATATTTGCGCCCCGTCTTCTTCGTATTCTGATTGCTTGGCGGCGTTGAGTTGATGTTGCGCAGATAATTCACACCGGCAGGACGAATCCGTATCGGCTTCTGCAGCCATTGCACCAGCCACTCACGGCGGAATTTATTGCCTGCATAAAACAGATCAGGCGCATCACGTTTCCAGAGCTCACGGATGGTTTGCGGTGCCGGCCCTTTCAGATCGTGACACGAGGCGCATTGTGCCCGGAGTATCTTCCCGCCGTCCTCACCAGCACTGGCCAGTGCTGGTGAGATGACGACTGCGAGAAAAGAAAGCAGAATCAAATGTTTCATGTTTTCTCCTTAGTTATGGCGACTGCCACGCTTCTGTCTGGCGGCCTTCTTGCCCCTGAATCCCGGTTGATCGAAGATGCCCTGTCCCTTCTTGATGGATTCGGCGAAGAAAAAGTCCGGATTGTAATTGATGTTACTCCATGGATACCACTCGTCCTTGGGAGAGTCCTCATATTCAATCACCGTTACAACACCACCGGGAAATTTACCGTTATTGGTGGATTGATAATCAATGTGATCGTGGAAGATGAAGCGGCCAGAGTTATCCATATCGATAAACACATCGTTGTGCGAACCGGGGATAATCAGCTGGGTATCAACGTAATATGGGTCCTTGATCTGCAGCCCGTCCAGAAAGCCGACCAGCATATCGTGGCCGTGCGAATGCATGGCATGCATGGTATTACCGGCACCGATAAAGCGGATGCGCACAAAATCACCATGTTTGACACGCAGTGGCTGAGTCAGCGGAAAAGCGCGGCCATTAATCGAGAAATAATCACGCTTATCCCTTGGCCCGCCGCCTACGCCGTATTTGCCTGCAGCCTCGGATTCCCAACTGCTCAGCATCATGATGACATCCTTGGTCACCTTCTTCTCAAGCGCGCTCGGCTTGTCAGGGTCAACAATAATCGGGCCCCACATACCGCGGATACCGGTATGCTCATTGGCATTCACATGGCAGTGATACCACATCGTACCCGGTTTCTCGGCTACCCAGTGATAGGTGTAGGTTGCGCCCGGCTGGATGCCCTTGGGCTGAGTGATGCCCGGCACGCCGTCATTCTGCCAGTTATTATGCTGATACAGGCCATGCCAGTGAATGGTGTGAGCCAGTGATGTATTGTTGGTAACATGTACGGTCACATCATCGCCCTGATGCACATGCAGCAGCGGTCCGGGCACCTGGGAGTCAAAACCAAAAACCTTGTATTTCAGGTCCGGTGCGACCTGAAGTTCTACTTCATCAATCGTCATACTAAATTCGTGTTTTGCCGCATTGGCCGGCATGGCTGCGACCAGCCAGGTAAATGCCAGTAGCAGCGACATCATGATCTTGGATATTTTCATTGATTAAACCTCCGTGTTGGGTCCTAAGATTATGCCTTTTTATCATCTGCATGTGCAGAGCGGACATTAATAGATGGATTCTATCGGCATCTTTTGTCTTTGTTAAGCATTAATTAAAGTATCTTAATCAATATGTAGCCCATACTCCTTTCCCTGACTCAAAAAGAATGGCCAGCGCCCCCTTTGATCGGACCCCTGAATTAACGCAGCAGGATATTCTCGCCCCTGCCCAGTCTGGGATCAGCGCCTGAAAAGTTCATCAGCAGGGTTGATGCGCCGCGCATGGCTGCGCTCATGGTATGATCCATCAGGGCATTATTGGTGCTGCGCCCACGAGGGGATACAAGGTCGAATATGCTCGCGCCGGCAACGGGAACCATGTAGGTCTGGACATTTTTCAATACATTATCGAGATTTCCATTCACGAACACCCTATCCCAGATCCCTGCTACGGGATGAAATGAAACGGGCATATTGATATTCGCATTGACGAAGAAAATACGTACCCGCTCGCCGGGCCTGGACACCAGCGCCCTGGTGGCGCGGCCATTATGAATCGGGTCGTAGTGAAAGGGTTTCCCGTTAATCAGGGCATGCGTCCAGCCCCTGTTGGCCACCATATCCACAACATTGTCAGCATCGGGGAAATACTGGGACTGCACCAGCACATATTCCCGATCCGGTTTGGGATAGGTTCTGCTATAGCGCTTGGGATCAATAATGATCACGCCGAACATACCGCGCGCGATATGCTGCGCCAGAGGGTTGGAAGCGCAGTGATACATATACACGCCCGCATGCCCTGCCCTGAATACGAAATGCCTGTTGTGACCGGGCCTGACTGAACCGAATTCGTTAAGCATATCCACTTCGGCAGCATGAAAATCAATCGAGTGCGATTTCTTGTTGGTTTTGGGATTAATCAGAGTGATATCAATCTCATCGCCTACCGTGGCACGCACAAGCTTACCCGGCATCATGCCATCATACGTCCAGGCTGCATACTTTGTGCCCCTGTGATCAACCACGACATCCGACTCCATCGCCGTCAGCGTTACTTTCACAGTTTTGGCAACAGCGACCGGAGCACCTACGCCGATAATCATGGCCATGACCGCACATGAAAACATTCCTGATTTAAATCGCTCCATTGCGACCTCCCTTTATCTTGAAAGACCGTTCACTCGGCCGGAAACAAACAACTGCAGATATTGCCAAGTATACGCTGAAAAATGTCTGCTTACTTCACAAAAACAGGGCGAGATTTTCATCCCGCCCTGTTCGATGTTACTATCAGAATGAATTAGCGTGGCAAAATATTGTCGCCTTTACCTGCATCATCCGGTGCAGCTTTGCTGTTGATCAGCACGGTAATGGCGCCGCGCAGGGCTGCGCTCATGGTGTGATCCACAATCGCATTGGCAGTGTCTCTTCCCTTGGGAGAAACGATATCCATGGCTGAAGCTGATGCTACAGGCAGGCCGTATGTCTGCATGTCGTACAGTACATTCTTCGGGCTACCATTCGGATAAACACGATCCCAGATGCCGGCAATCGGGTGCGCCGCAATCGGCATATTGATATTGGCATTTACATAATAAATCCGCACGCGCTCACCGGGCCTGGACTGCAGCATAAAACCGGATGCCTTTGGATCATGCACCGGATCGTAGTTGAACGGTTTGCCGTTAATCAGTGCGTTCGTCCAGCCCTTATTTTTCAGTAAATCGGCTACAGAAGTGCCGGCAGGAAAGAGCTGTGACTGAATCAGTACATATTCGCGGTCAGGCTTGGGGAATTTCTTGGTGTATCTTTTGGGATCAACAAGAATCACGCCGTACATACCGCGGGCAATATGCTCAACCATCGCACTGGCGCCACAGTGATACATATATACGCCGGCGCGTCTGGCTTCAAAGATGAAATGTTTGCTATTGCCCGGTTTGACCGGTGCAAACTCTTTTAATACATGCACTTCAGCCGCATGGAAGTCCATCGAATGCGAGTTCTTGTTGGTCTTCGGATTGATCAGGGTGAAATCAACGGTATCGCCCACCTTAACGCGAACCACCTTGCCCGGAATAGCACCGTCAAAGGTCCATGCCGGATATTTGTCACCATTGTTATTGATGACAACTTCCGTTTCCATCGCTGTCATGGTGACTTCAACTGTTTTGGCGAAAGCCGCCGGGATACCCACCCCTGCAAGCATGGCGAAAACCGCACATGAGAGCACTCCTTTTTTAAATAGCTTCATTACTACTTCCTCTGTTGTTTAGACCCTTCCATGAGCCGTTTGGATGGACTGATTCCTTCAGGACATCCTCAGTGATACTTGTTTCAAAGGACCACTAACCTGCATGCTTGCATTTGCACAGCTTGCGAAGATATTTAACGAGATCGTGAATCTCGTTATCGGTAAAGGTGCTGTCCCACGGCGGCATCAGGGCAGATTTATTAATGGCCAGACCTCCCTCCTTGATCACCTTGAACAGCTCGGCATCGGTGCGCCCACTCATGGTTTTTGCATCGGTATGGTCACGCGGCTGCACCGACATATCCTGAATGTTTGCGCCCATGCCGTTGCCCTGCATGCCATGGCACTGCATACAATAGGTTTTGTAATTATCGGCAGCTGTTTCGGCCTGTGATATGGCAGGTAGCAGCAACAGGGATGTCAAAGTCATACTCAACAAATATTTATTCATTGAAGTTCTCCTTTGACAGCTCGACGATGTAATTAACCAGTTTTTGTCTGTTGGTATCGGGTACATGTTTGTTCGGCATCCATATTTTCGGATCCCATGCCTGCGGGCTGCGGATATAACTGAGCATGAATTCAGGCGTTAAGCGCTTGCCGGCCGTATAGATTTCAGGGCCGGTGATACCGCCATAACCCGGTTCGATCTGGTGGCAGGCCATACAACCGTAAATTTTATCGAACATCATTTCGCCCAGCGGACCCGGCGCCATGTCCGGGTCATGTTTTTCATCCTTGATCAGAGCGCTGTTGGCTTTCATCGTGGCCAGCGCCTTTGCCACAGCCCTGGCATCGGCAGCGTCCAGTTTCATGTGCTCTGACAGCGTGGATTGATCCACCATATCCCGCTTCGGGCCGGCTTTGATATGATCCATGTAAAACATGCCGGTCGGACGGATACGCCCGGGCTGTTGCAGCCATACCTCGACCCAGGTCTGATTATATTTATTACCGGCATAAAAGAGATCAGGCCCCTTGCGCTGCCACAGGGAAGCCAGCTTTGTCGCCGCAGGCCCTGTCAGGTTGTGGCAGGACGCACATTGCTGTTGCAGAATGTTGCTGCCATCCGCCGCGGCCATTGCAGGAGACAGAGCGGATAAGGTCAGAAGGAGTAACGGTATCAATAAATAGTTTGCCATAGTCTCCCCTCCTTAAAGATTTATTCTGAATAAATCTTCCAAAAGGCGGAACTTAAATATATCTTTTAACCCTGTCAACACCCTTCAGCTCTTCGCGGTCAGACGCACCCACAATCATTGTCCGCCATTGCTCACATCCGCTTCCCCGCTACAATCCCGTCCTTATCCAGAGACAAGGCTTATTCGAGGAGCGCAAACATGTCATCCATGTTGTCCAAAGCACAGGAAGCATTCCAACCCAGATATCTCGGCCTCATCGGCATGGTGGCGCTGGCATGGGCATTTATGACGCTATTCCGCTATGACAGTTACGGCATTGAAGAAGCAGCCGCTATCGATCTGTTGATTAACTGGTCGATCATTCATCAGATCGCCAGCCCGGTTGCCCTGTTTGGCGTGCCGGATCTACGCGCTATCTTTTTTGTTCCACTCGATCTGTACTGGGCCGGCAGCCTGCCGGCAGACAAGGTATATACCCTGTTCACCCTGCTCGGCACCGCCCTGCTGCTGTACCGCTGGGGTGAACGGAAGTTTGGCGGTGAGCCATCCATGATGGCTACTGCTCTGCTGCTGCTTGCACCGATCACCCTGATGCAGACCGATGCCATCGGCGCCGGCGTGTTCATGCTATTCTGCCTCGCCATGGCCGGGTGGCTGAATGATGCTATTCATGAAAGCGGAACCTTGATGCCCAGCTGGTATTTTCTATTGCTGCTAATTACCGGTATGGCCGTGAGTATGCATCCGATGGGTCTGGCAATTCCACTGGTACTCGGCTGGCAATGGCTGCGCGACAGGGAACAGAAAAAGAAGGGCACGCGCCTGATGATCGGCATTGCCATTGTTACTGCCTTAATGGTCTTTGTCCGCTGGGGCTGGAACGGTATGGATGTAGCTGCCGGCAATCCGCTTACCATTCTTGCAGACAGCATCCTGGGCTCTCCGCTATTGCACGAACCGGCCTGGGGCATAGGCCTGATCATTGCCGATGTATTGCTCATTGCTGTCGGCATGCATCTGTACCGCAGGAATATGGACAGCCTGACACTGATGTTTATTGCCGCCAGTCTGATTGGCAGCCTGCATGCCGACCACGCATGGACACTGATAGCCTGGGCAACGACATTATACTTGGGGCTGCCACTGCTCATTGAAGTAAATGAACGCTACGGCTGGCGCGGACTGGCTGGTCAGCGCGGCCTGTTGCTGGTCATGGTGGTTTTGATTGCCACGGTCTCGATGTTGAATACCCGGGCTCTGGGAAGCATCAGCAAGCAACATTTGAAAAATGATACCGACATCGTTATTTCCGTGCTGGAGCGCGAAGCCGCCGATACTAACAGGGAATTTGTTGCCGCCAGCCAGTGGCCGGCACGCACACTTCTGGCCACTAAGCGGGATGTCCTGCCTCTGCCACCCGCCATGGAAGATACTGAATTGTTCAAGACGAATATTGCAGGGCTGACCCATTTCGCCTTTGATCCGAAGTTACCCGCCATGCACGCCCTTGCCCGTAATGCGGCGGCACTGAGTGATGAACTGGAAACCATCGCCCTGTTACCCGGAGGCGTTGTACTCAAGGTCAGAAAGCACCCACAGCTACCGGAGAAGTAAGGCCGCTGAACAGGCCACCACACTCTGGCTTTATTTAACCCCCGTTAAACGGAAAACTTTTGCATGTCTGTGAATGCTTGTAAATGCTGGCATCCGGGTCATGAAGCCGCACGAATCAATGCCGTTTTTTATGCCACATGGAAAAGAACAGTGCCAGGGAAAAGCCGAACAATCCGCCCATCAGGCCAAGACCTCCAAGCACCAGGGATGCAAGCAGCAGAGGTGAAGCCTGCTGAATGGCGACGTCCCCGCCTTTAAACTGCATATAGTCAATAAGAATCAGAGCCATGCCTCCAAGTATGAGCATGCCATACACGCGCATCTGACGTTTCCATGTCTTCTCAATCCTCTGTTTGCCGCAGTCAGGGCAGAATCGGGACTTCTTTTCAACGGACGTGGAGAACTCAGCTCCACAATCTGGACAGGTTTTCATTATCAACCTCTTATCATGATATACGTTATATTACATGGCCGTGACTCTATAGGCATGCGGAAACTTACGCCAAGCCAGCCGCAAAGGATAGCCTGCGGAACATAAAAAAAGCGGGAAGCCTTGGCTTCCCGCTTTCGATTAGAGTTTTACCTTGCTACTTAATGACGACTTGGCGAACGCGGGTTACCCGGCGTTGTCGGACGAGCCAGCGTCAGGAATGCTGCCACATTGGCAATATCCTCATCCGTCAGGTTCCTGGCTACGGCACGCATCTGGGCCATATAGTCGTTGGTACGTGCATTATCTTCCTTATCACCGGAAGCAATATCAGCGGCAGAGGTATTGGCGCCGTTGCGGAATGATTCCAGTTCATGTTTCAGATATACATAGTTCTGACCACCAATCGCCGGATACATACGACCGGCTGAACGACCATGGAAGCCATGGCAGCTCTTACAAGCCGGAACACCATGATCAGGTGCGCCGTACTCGGCAATCATCTTGCCCAGGTGTGGATCACCAACATCAGCACCATCGCGACGCAACTGGTCGAGGTTGGAACCGATATACGGAGTCTTCAGGGTGTGGACATAAGCGGCCAGATCCTTTTTCTCCTGCAAGGTCAAGGCCTTGGCGATATCGTTCATCTGATACATGGTATCGTCAGTACGCTTGTCTTCCGCAAAATCCTGCAACTGCTTCAAGATATAGCTGTCTACCTGATAAGCCAGACGCGGCGAGCCCACTTCATCGTTGCCCAGACCATCCACCTGATGACAGCCGGCGCAAGCAGGTACATCGTCACCCTTACCGTTCTGATAAATGATGCGGCCATTTACAATATTGCCGATGCTTTCCTCAGCGGCAGTTGCGGCAGTCGGCACTGCAAACCATGCAGCAATTGCCACAAAACCCATAGTACTAATCACACGTTTCATGCATTTCCCTCCTAATGAATTATAAAACTTATTTGTCTTCTTGAGCACGGATGGCGGAGATGTAATTCACCACAACAATCACTGTCAAAAAACCGAAAATAATGGCGTACAGTCCAAACACCTCGCTGTTCTGGAACATAACCGAAGATTCAAGCCAATGAGCTAACATAAATAAGCCTCCCTAAGTGTTTATAAAAAAAGCATCCTGCACGGCAGATTAAAAAAGGCAAGCCTGAAATTCATCTTCCCTTCATTTTTGGTTTTACTCCGGCGCAATCAGCAGTGCCCCAGTCAAAAACACGAAAACCCTGACCACGATGATACCCCTACTTTGAACGCGGTGATTCTGTCTGGCCTGCTTTTTCTTCGCAAGCAATTGTTTGCCGGCCTGTATCTGCAGTACATACATTGAGTACAGCGTCAGAATCAAAAACAGATGCGTCCAGACCAAGAATGAAAACAATTCACCCTGATCAATCAGGCGCACCTTCCAATCGTGGGTAAGGTAAAGCCATACGGGGAACAGCACATCAAACAACATCACCATAGCCATCAGCGGAATATGCAGTTGATGCCGTTTGCGCACAGCTATCGCCAGCCCCATCACTATAAAGCTGATCAAAACAATTATCACCGATAACGTCATGACAGCAGCCTAACGGAGAAGCACATGAGCGCCAGCATCTATCCGGGGTTTTCATCAAGCGGCTTGCGCCAGAGCCATGCTTCGTTAGGCTGCCAGCGCATGACAAATCAAGCAGCTCCAGATTCTCCGCTCCCAGCGACCCCGGCCCCAGGCTCGGATACACCAACCGGATCGCATCATGAACATCGCTATCTTGTGAAGTTCCTCATCATGTCGGTGATATCATTTTTCATCGGCACCGTGCATGGCCTGTTGCAGGTCATCCCTTCGGTTCGTGCATGGCTCGACTCGATCGGCAGCCCATACGGCGGCCCAGGTCACATGATCGACCCGCTGGCGCATGCGCACATCAATCTTGTTGGCGGCGTCACGATTCTCGGCATGGCTGTCACCTACTACATGTTGCCGAAAATCACCGGTAAACATATTCACTCGCATCGATTGGCCGAGCATTCCTTCTGGTGGACAACCATCGGAGTGAGCTGTTTCTATACCGCGCTGCTTATATTCGGCTTTATTGAGGGCAACCTCTGGCTTACCGATCCGGCTCAGGTTCCATCCGTGCACCGTTTCTACGGCCCGGTTATTTCCGTCGCCGCATCCATTCTGGCTGTGGGCTTCTGGGTATACCTTGCCAATGTACTGCTAACCCTGAAAGACATTTACCGCAGCAAGCCTGGATGAGGGGACAGCATGACTGAAAACAGCGCCATGCTCGAATGCGGCTGCCCATCGGTTTATCCCGAATGGGATAACGAGGATGTTGATCTCGGTGCATGGCTGGTGCACGAACAAAAAGCGCCGATGTTTCTGCATATGCCTATTGGCTATGAATCATGTCTGGAACGCCAGCACAGGGATATCAAGCGCCTGCAACTCAGCGAACGCTGGCCGGGCTTTTGCCTGACCCAGTCAGCAATGTTTCGCGGCCGCATCCTGTGTCCGCTGACAGAGGACAACTCTCCGGCTCGCCACACCTATCGCCTTGCCAATCCCTTTCATGTGCGTACGCGCATCGTTCATGGCGATATCGGGGCCATTAAAGGTACGGTTCGTGAAATCCAGTCCGAACTTCTGGATGAAGCGAAAATGCCCAGGGAATTATACCTGAGCTACCTGACCTGCCCCCGCTGTCAGGAAGAACGGGGCGGTACCAAAATCATGTTGCTCAGGCATTGGGTGCGCAGCAAAAAACTTCAGCAGCGACTGGAACAGCAACAACATAAGAACTGAGCAGACCTGCTGTTTTCCAGTCGGGGCCTGTTCAGTCGCTATGCTCATCCCTCTCAAAATAGGCAATCACATCCTCGCGATCACGTCTGGCAACGGAAGGAATCGTCATGCCGGTATTTGGCTTGATGGCTCGCGGATTCGCCAGCCAGACATCCAGCGCCTCGGCATCCCAGCGTTTAAAAGGCACACCGGTAATCGTCGGTACCCGATTAAAGATACCTTTCAAGCCGGGGCCAACCCGCCTGGACTCGAGATGTAAATGGTGGCATGGCATACAGCGAACCTCGGCAACCACCTTGCCCCGATCTGCATCAGCAGCGAATGCGGGTACACTATAAAACAGGGGGGCCAGCAGCCAAAGAAGGTGCATCAATGCCCGGCTTTGGTCGCTGTAAGAGAAAATACCAACTCACCTTGCTGACCCTTACGCTGCAGGCGGACATACAGATGATCATGCTGCACATCCTTCACCGGCAATGCCCGCCGATAAACGCCCAGCGCCCCATCGGGCATGGCCTGTTTCCAGCCTGAATGATCGGTTCTGACATCGACCATCAAGTCCGATGTAAATCCGCGTTGCTGGCGATTGGCAATAACCAGAAATTCATTCATCCCCGCACGAAGAACCACCGGTCGGGTTTCAACCCGTATACTCATATCCTGCCATGCCTGGGGTGCAGGGGCCCATGCGCCCTCTTCAGATGAACAGCCCGCCAGCAGCAATAATACAGCCATAATTCCCATGCGACACACGCCGATCATGATCCGCCCTCAGCTGCATGGTTTTCCAGATAGCGTCTGAGAACCGCAATATCTGCTGCCGGCATCGGCGCCATACTGCGCTGCACAAGATGCTGCTGCATGCGGGCGATAACACGCGCCCATTCGGGCCGGACATGGGCCGTCGGTTGCGGCGGCGCATGGCACTGCGAACACTGGCGGGCAAACACCTGAAAATCAGCACTGTTAGCATCCGGATAGGTTAAGGTTTCGCCCTTTCTCGGCGCATCACAGGCGCTCAGCAGCATTGCCGCCAGCAGTGGTATGAGAAGAAAATATTTCATTTCGGCATGTCGATGTCATCCAGATCATCATGTTCCTTATCACTGTCCAGACGCCCCGCGCGTTCGGAACCATACATGGTGGTCATGAAATAGATAAACAGGCCTGCAATAATGGCATAAACCAGCGCTGCCAGATGTCCCCATGTAAACCATGCGCGCGGATGGTCAGGCCGGTCACCCCAGAACGGCAGAGTCAGGCCAAAGGCAACAATCAGGACCATCACAATAATTCCGATAAACCATGCCGGTATCCGATTCTGAGACTCAGGAATCTTTTCGACCAGCTCCCAGTCTTCCATGCCGCGCTTATTCAGGCGCTCTTCATCCGAGGCATAACCGAAGTGATCCTCCGGAATCTTTCCCCATTCCTTCTCCACAGCGTGGGTAGGAAGCGATTCCTTCTCCAGCGCCTGTTCAGCATCTGTTTGTTTTTCTTTATCAGACATGTTTCTTCACCTTAACACCCGGAAAGAGTTCTTTGCAGCCGCATAAGCTGTTCTGCATCAATCAAACGAACTATGAACCTTGCTTGCCATCCTGTCTGGCATCCCGTTTCGCGTAATGCACCAGCTGAAAGTCACGCGACCAGCCGCCATCGGATGTTACACTGACCTTGAAGCGATATAAACCGGCCGCCAGCGAGCCATCGAGATGCAACATAACATCCTGTCGCCCGGCACCGTCAAACCCGACCGCAGACTTCTCCAGCGTATAGGTATGTGGCTCAAGCCCCTGAACGCTGATATGCATAATATCAGGGCGAAACAGCTTATAGGCAATATTGATCCGATAATCGAGCATCCGGCTGTTGTTCTCTTCGGCCTTGCTGCGTTCGACAGTAAACGAAGCAGGTTCATAGGCATACAGACCGGTGCCGAACATAGCGGCCCCAATCAGTGTTGCCAGCGTCGCTGTCCTGGCCTGGACAAAGAATGAGCCAAGAGCGCCTCTGTATTTACCCTTCCATTCATCGCCAAAGGACAGGCGTAACAGGCCCGGCCCTTCCAGCTTTTTACTTTTGCTGTGCAGGTCATCGCAGGCCACAACGCATTCACCGCAATTCACGCAGCTGTCGAAGGTTTCGGATTTGCGAGGATCAATATCCAGGAAACAGGCATCAACACAATAATGGCAATGGCTGCAATGATCCGAACGCGATACATCATAGGATACATGCAGCGTATCACGGGTTTTGAATGAATGCTGCCATACCCGGTAAATGCACATATACTTGCATAACAGATGCCGGATCACGGTAATATCCATCAACATCACAGCCACACAGACAAAGTAGATCCAGTGCAGGGAACCAGCCAGACGCTCATCATACTGGAAAGACACAAACGACCAGATGGCCTGCGGCGGATAAAAATAAAACATCGGAATCAAGGCATAAAACATGGAGGCGCCAAGCAGGGCCAGCCCCAGAATGACATAGTTCAGCATGGACTTCCGCCGCACAGCCACTTCCATTCTGGAGCCGGACATATCCATCATATTGGCCTGGCGACCCAGCAGCCTTTCCGTCAACTGGTTGGCCCACTCCGACACCGTATTCTGCGGACACATCCAGCCACAGAACACGGAGCCGACAAGCGAATACATCATAATCAGCAGGCTGGCGATAAATATCCAGAAGCCCATGACAATCAGCATATCGGAAAACCAGATCTGACGATCCAGGAGAATAAAACCGCCCGCTTCCGGATCGATGCGAAACAGGCCCGTGGCTGGTATCAGGATCAGCACAATCAGGGTCGCGATCTGGGCATAGCGACGCATCGGATGCAGGGTTTTGGCCCCGGGGACATGCTGCTCAACCACGGGAATTTCACTCAGCACATCATTAGCGGACATCGGTGTTTCCATGGCGCATAAGCTATCTTCCGCGCACATCAATAGCCAGAGGACTCACCGATTTCAACATCCGCCGCCATTTGTCACGCTCTTGCATATCTCCGGCATCCTGAGCCAGTTTCAGCATCGAGCGCAGCGCCCCCTCATGGTCAGGGCGAAGCGCCAGAATACGCAGCAGTGCCTGACGACGGCTCACACCCTCGGGCAACGCATGCGCAAGACTGTCAAACATGCGATCCGCAAGTGCAAAGGCCGGCCAGCGATCCAGAGGGTTCGCACGACGGGACAATCTCGCCCACTGAATCACCTGACGCTCATCGCCGCCAAGTTCAGCCATCCACACATGCACATCCGATCCGGCCGAAGCCCATGCCCGCTGATACAGTTGCGCATCCTTCGGTGTAACCTTCCATACGCGGGTCGCCTCATGAGCGTTCTGCCGCCAGGCCAGAAGCCAGCGCCAGGTTGCCAAAGCATCCACACCACCGCTGTAACGAATCCGGGGCAGTGAAAACTCGATCACCGGCGACCACTCATTCTGCAACTTGCTTATTTCAGCCGAAAAATCAGGGATCTCGCCCCAGTAACGCCCCAGCCATGTCCAGAAACCTTCACCACCCGTTGCAGATATTCTGTCGGCCTGATGCATGTGATTCAGTTTCAGCTGCAGGTCTTTCGCCGCCGGCATACCACGCAGTCCGACCAGCGCAATGCGATAACCGTCAACAAAAAGCATGGCGCGATCAGAAGCGTTCTGAATAAATGCCTGACGAAAGGTCTGCAAAACCACCTTCAGCGAGGCAACATCAAACTGGTTCAATGCCAGCCACTGGGTGAATATCCCGCCCGGATTGAGGCGCTGTCTGGCGCGTGAAAATTGCTGCAGCGAAAGCAGATTGGCACGTCCCGCCATATCCGGATGAAACAGGTCGCCGACAATGACATCATAATAGTGCTCATCCGTACGCAGATAGCGTCGTGCATCATCGCGAACGACGGTTATATGCTCAACAACCCGTCCATTCACGCTGGCAAAGGCATGGCGGGCAGCGTCAATAGAGCCCTGCGACAACTCAACTGCCGTACGTTGCAGGCCTTTATATGGCAATGAACCGGAGGCAGTAATTCCGGTTCCCAGACCCAGCAGCAACAGTGAACGGGGTTGCGGGTGCAATAGCAGTGGCAATCTCACCTGATTCTTTTGCACCGTAACAGCAGTCGGCTCGCTTGATGCATCCATGCGCTGCAAGTCTGAAAGCAACAGGCGCTGGCCATCGGCCTGCTCCACCACATGGGTCAGGGCCACGGCATCCTCATAAACGGATAAATCTTTTGCATCACCCAGAGACGGAAACAAATCGGCAGCCGGCGGCAATAATCGGACAGGCCATGCGAGCAACAACAATACCGGGACACTCAACCAGACACCCCGGTCATCAACCCAGCGTAAACCACAGATTAACAGCAACACGGATGCAACAATCAAAGCTCCGGCCGCGCCCAGCCATGGTAAAAGAACAAAGCCGGCCAACAGGGCTCCGATAGCCGCCCCCAGACTGTTGGCGCCATACCACCAACCACCCGAGGCAACACTTGAACCATCAGCAAAGCGTTGCGCCAGCAGAGGCAGCCATGCACCCAGCGACAGTGTGACCGGCAGGGTACACAGCAATACGGCTCCACCTTCGCTGATCATCGCCTGAGCCAGCGATGAAAATTCCGCCTGATTGGCCCACCGGGCAATAACAGGCAGGAGATACTGGCCGCCCACCGCCAGCAATGCAGCCACCACAGGCAATACAGTCAACCAGCATGCAGCTTTCAGTTTGCGTGCCATCAAACTGCCCAGCCCGATGCCGCACAAATACACCAGCAACAACACAGCCAGCACATATTCCGTACGCAGCAACACCATGCCGAACTCACGCGTCCAGATGATTTCAAGCATCAGTGCCGCAGCACCAACGCCGGCATATATCAGTAAATCAGGCCAGGGCGGCCGCCGTGTTTGTGCATGTTGCTCCTGTGTATGGTCAGCCTGATGATAAAAAAGCAGCCCTGCCGCCAATAGCGCCAGCAGCAACCCCGCCGCGGCCACAATCCACAATCCGGTACGCCAGCCAAACAGAGGCAACAGCATAAGTGGCAGTACAGCGCCGGCCGCTCCGCCAAGCGCATTGATGCCATACATCGAGGACAGGGACAGCCCCAGGCCTCTGGCCGCCCTCAGCGCCATTGGGAATGCAAAGCCCATCGCAACGGCAGCCGGAAACAGTAATAGCAGCACTGCTATGGACTGCATGCCCTGCCAGCCGGCCACAGACAGGCCGGAACCCATACTCAGTAGAGCCTGATCAAACCATGGCATGGCAACAGGCAGGAGAATTGCATACAGGGCAATTGCACCCTCAAGCAGCGCCAGAGTCAGTAAAGCCCGGCGCATCGCATAACGGTAAAAACAACGTGCTCCCATCATGCTGCCAAGGCCCAGACCGGCCATGAAGGCAGCCACGGTCAATACAACACCGAAGATACTGATACCGAACATCAGCGACAACATGCGTGTCCACAATACTTCGTAGGCCAATGCTGTGATGCCCGTACCACCATAGACGATGAGAAGCAGCATACGGGATAGATGATGATTCATTCAGATATACGGGAATGAAACAATTTGCGTTTGCAGAGGCTTAATAGGGCCAAAACCAGGCAATCGCGGTGGCCGCATGCGCGGCGCCCAGCGTCAGGCTAAGACCAGCAAAAATCATGTGCGGTATAAACACATCCTTTTCGAAAACGACCATGGCCACACCAAAGCCACCGGTAAAAAAAAGCAGGATCAGTAGCGAAACCCCCATCAGGAAAAGAATCTGATGTTTTCGCTCTGTCTCAATTCTGCGCTCGGCGCTGACCTCAACATCACCGGCAAACTGTTGCATAACAGCCTCGGAAGACTGCCCTGCATGCAGGGCAGTCGAAGCTGCAGGCTGAGCTTCAGTTGCAGCATACGCACATGGTCCCGATGTCAGGCCAAGCATCAGCATGATCAGCACAGCCGAGAAAACTGAGGCCTTATTCATGCGGTTCATCCTGTTCATCCTTATCGCGACGCATCGCATTACGCCAGTGCAAAATAGCCGACAGGATCATCGGAGCAAACACCAGAAAAAACAGGAATACAAAAATCATCCAGGGGGTATCAATCGTGACATGAAGAAAACGGTAGCTGTCCACTGCCCATGCATGACCGGAAGCAAACAGACTCACGATCATCAACACTCCCTGCATCCAGTACTTCATGGCTTTTTCTCCTTGGGTTGATCATCCATTGCACAGCGGAATCCGAAGAAATCCGAGGCATAGTTCGGCATCGAATAATTGCGGTGGAAAGTATACGTGGAAAAAGGATCGCTTTTCCACGAGCCGCCGCGCATCACAAAGTATACCAAACGTTCCTTTTCCTCAGAACCGCGATGATAATTCGTATCAATCTCTTTGGCCTCAAATACCTGGCCCCTGGCCGGTGTTCCCGGATACGGGGTGAATTCATCAGCCACCCATTCCTGCACATTG
Source organism: Zetaproteobacteria bacterium (assembly GCA_021545585.1). Lineage (GTDB taxonomy): Bacteria > Pseudomonadota > Zetaproteobacteria > Mariprofundales > Mariprofundaceae > JAJRVH01. The sequence continues at coordinate 10,238 of JAJRTF010000023.1, read as the reverse complement.
CCCGCCATATCCATCACGCCATACGGGCTCGCTCCCTGTGGATAGGCATTCACGGGCGTGGTATGCCCGACCTTGTAATAGGTATTCAGATTCTCAGGGAACATGACAGAACCCCATGGCCAGCGGCGTGCGTCGTCACCGCGGGCGGCTTTCTCCCACTCGGCCTCCGTGGGCAGCCGCTTGCCGGCCCAGGCACAGTAATCTCTGGCGTTATACCAGGACACCATTGTCACCGGATGCAGTGCCATACCACGAGGCATTTTTCCATCCTTCCAATTGAGTGGAACACGATAATGGTTGGCCGCAATAAAGCGTGCATACTGTGCCTGTGTCACCGGATATTTATCGATCTTGTAGGCACCGGTGCGAACCCTGTGTGCGGGTCGATTCTGCACATTGGTGCGGGCATCATCCGTGCCCATGGTAAACACCCCGGCGGGAATGGAGACCATCCATGACACATCGCGCCATTGTTCATCACTCAGCACGGCCCGAGCTTCATCCGGTGTGTAGGACAGGATGTCTTTGCCCTTCTCTTCATTGGCTGCCTGAAGATAAAGCTCCTCGCCTGCGCTGCGGATATGATCACTCATATCACTCACATTATATCCGGCCTTGCCGCGCATCTCATCCATACGCATGGTGCCAAGTTTCATCACATGCAGGCTGCCACCCACCATGGCCAGGGTAATACATGTTACCAGCGTGGCGGTCAGATAACGCTTACGTCTGCGTTTATCCTCGCCTGAAATTGAGGGGCGTTTCATGATGCCCTGTCAGCATCCAGTCCATCATCGTCGGGCAACGCCTCGGAATCAGCGCGGCGAAAATCAGGGTTATCCCAGGCAAAGCGCTTGCGAATAAACAATTCACCGATAAAGCCACCGACTGCACAGAACTCCATCTGCAATATGACAAATACAATCCACAGGCCCCATGGCAACAGGTACGCGCCCTCGGGCAACGAATAAGTCGTCTGGTAGGCATAAAGCATATAAAAGGCAGGCGGGAAATGAGCCAAATACTTGCCGCCAAAGCCATAGATCATTCCAATGACAATGCCTGTCGCGACCGGCAGTGCGCTCATGGCAAGGATCCAGGCCGCATTGAACCCGGCAATGCCACTAAACCATTCCAGATGCACACCCAGTCCATGCAGCCCGAAATAATACATGCCCACTCCGACAATAATGGCGACAAGGCCGCGGAACCAGTAAGGCGCCCATGAACGCGCCAGCATCGTTTTTTTATAGGGTTCGACTTGCACAGGAGCTTTCTGGTGATTTTCCACTTATTTCCCCGTCAGCTTTTTCTGCTCTGCCTTTTTCGTTTCTTCCAGATACCAGCCCTTGACCTTCAAACTGGAAAAATATCTGGCCAGCACCATACGCTCATCATCGGACAGATGTGCATAGGATGGCATCCGGTATTTCTTTTTCAGTCGTGAGGGCAGGATCGCCTGAGGGTTATCTGAAGAAAAATAACGATACAGCCACTCTTCACTGCGCAGAGAGCCAATGCCATCCAGACTGGGAGCCGGTACACTCTGATATATCGATTTCACCGACCAGATGGTATGGCAGTTACGGCATTGCAGCGACCGATAAAGATCCGAGCCCGAACGCTCCAGTGCAGCACTGGCAGTGGTATAAAACGGCAGACCCTGCTCTTTACCGGCCTGCTGGGAGGGATGGATCAGGGATTGAATGATACCGGTGACAAGGGCGGCGACAAATAAAAGGATGGCAGCATTAACTACGGTCATCCAGTTGATTTTCTTCAGCATGCCTTACTGTTCTTCTGCCCGGGCCGCAGCCTCTCGCTCGGCAATCACTTCCTTGCGGCGCTTTTCCTGATAGGTGTTCACTTCCTGGGATTTCTTGAATTCCTCAGGGCTCATCTTGTCCTTGTCATGCTCATCAAATACCAGATATTTGATATCTTCGTCAAACTGTTCATTGCGGGCCGCCCAGCGAATGCCGAATACGACCCCGACCAGGATTGCAGCCCCGCTCATCAGCCAGATATAAATGGTCCAGCCATCCTGTAATTCAATTCCGAACATACGGCACCTCCATGGTGGGCGTGGATTGTGAGTTTAGAACAAAAATCCGTCAAGTAGTTGCACAGCGGCAAAGATCGATGCTGCTATAACACCCAGAATAATCATGCCAAACAATACTTTTTCTCCCGGCTTGATATTATCCCCGGCCCCCTGATGCCTGAAAAACGCAATAATGATACCGACAAATACCGCAATCGCGATCATCATGAAGATGAAAATTCCCACACTGTAGCTATGGGCGCGCATACTCTCGATACCCAGATCGAAGGTCTGGGGAGCCTCGGCCGCCATCACAGTAGTCTGAACGGACATCAGGGCCATGAAGAAAACGGGTGCAGCACGCATATGGCGAATAACGGAAAGCAATAACTCCATGGCGACGAAACTTAGTGGCATTTGCATTTCAAGCAACAAAAAAAGCGCCGCCCCGAAGGGCAGCGCTTTTTTTGTACCGGGACACCTTGACAGGCAACCTGAATCAGAACGTATTCTTACGCGGATCAGGCGAACCCTTTTTGTGATTATCCACAAAGAAGCTGTAAATAATCGGCACAATCAAGGCAATACTTGTTACCAGCAAACCGGCAAATAATGGGTTATCCATATTAATCATCTTATATCTCCTTAATGTGCAATGCTGTGGTCAGGACGCCAGCTGAAGTGTGGCAGACGCTTCACAGCAATAATAACAGCAAGACAGAATCCGATGAAATACCAGAATGATATCTCATAGCCCTTATCCCACCAAGGCTGCTTGGCAAGGATACTGCCATCGTCCTGGATGTTGAAGAAATTGGACTTGATTACCTCAGGGCCAATCACGTTGTATTCCTCAAGGTCCACACCGGCCTTCTGCAGCTCCACAATCTGCGGAGCAATCACGCGCAGCTGATCCAGATCAATCGGGTGCTGTTCACGCTGGAAGGTGTACGGCGAATCGAAATGCGCCAGTGAATCCTCAATCAGTGCCATCGCCTGAGTCTTGGCTTCATTATGGGTGATGGTTCTGTCATTCATCACTTCCTGCACCATGGTGCTGTTCATCAGGGCCACATAGTCAGCATAAATCGCTGCTGTGGGACGCTGACCATACAATGGTGCGGTAATTGCCAGTGCTGTCACAAAGGTCAGCAGCAGCAGGCCGATAACCGGGCGTGGCAACGGATTATTGTTCTCCGCAATGCCACCCAGACTTTCGCCTTCCCAGATATCCTTGGCTGCCCTGTTCTGATCCTCTGATGTCAGTGAATGCAGGGGTCTGTTAAATGTCCATGCCATATCTATTCTCCCTTATTTCAGATTCAGTACGAAGTCGATGAGCTTGCGGGCTTCACTGTCCGCAGCCGGAATTGGAACTTCCGGAGGGTAAATCTCATCACCGGCAGCATATCTCATGAAGTGTTCATCCCAGGCAGCCAGATCAACAGCTTTGCCATCAACATCCTTGTCGCCCCACAGATAATCGTAGCGCGGCATGATGGAATGCGGCTGTACCAGACGCGGATTGAAGAAATGCATCGTCATCCACTCGCGTGATGAGTTGCGCGAACCGACATGCAACAGGTCAGGCGCCTTACGGTCAGAACCGAACGTAGTCGGAGATTCACCGTTGAAATCACCCACCAGCGGCGGACGGCCGAAGTCCTGCCAGTCCTGAGTTTCCTCAGGCAGCAGGGTATGGCACCACCAGCAGCCTTCACGAACAAATATGGTCTTACCGGAACCGGCAAGAATCTGCTCATCAGCGGCCTTCAGGGTCGCTGCCACGGTCCAGCCGCGGGTTGCAGTTGCATATTCAATATACGGGGTATCATTGGCATCAGTCTGCACCAGGAACACGCCGCCCTTCTCTTCGGTGGCATCACCGATACGACCCTTGCTCTCTGATACCTGCTGCACGCCATCACCCAAGATGTTGTCATGTGTCAAACCATCCGGGAAATGTGTACCGGCTGGAAATACATAAGCATGGGTCTTATCAATGGCAGCACCCGTCTTGGGGCTCTTGGTCAGGGTCACCTTGATCGGCTTATCCTTACCCTGCAGGAAAGGATCGTAGTAGTTAAACCCACTCTCCCAACCATAGGTCAATTGTTTTTCGAGTGCGACCTTCGTCGAAGACATCGACGAAATATCCAAACCCGGCAATACGATGGTAATGAACATCGAAAGGCTTAATGCAATACCGAACATCCAGCATCCGATTTTATATTCTCTAAAAGCCACGGAACTTCCTCCCTTTTAATTATTTCAACTTAATAACGGGGGCCGGCCGTAACCGGCCCCCCCTGATTTCATGCTCTTAGCGCGTGTAAGCAACTTCTGCAGGCTGACGGCCAACCGGTACAATATCACCGACACGGGCAGTCATAATCATGTTGTACAGCCAGACGATGTTACCAAAGAATACCATGGTACCACCCAGCCAGCGCACAATCATGTATGGATGCTCTGCAATCACCACATCAACATACGGCACTTCGTAGATCTTGGCAGCGCCCTGGATCAGACCGGAGATGGTCATCGAGGTCCAGTACAGAGAGAAGCCGATCAACAGCATCCAGAAGTGAAAGTTGGCGAGGGAAGCTGAGTACAGCTTGCGACGCAGCAGAACCTGCATGCCGTAGTACACGGCAGCTGCTTCTGCAAAAGTTGAGAACCCCAGCAATGCCAGATGGGCATGCGCCACAATCCAGCCGGTACCGTGAATGTACCAGTTGATGGCACGGGTCTGCTGGAAGCCGCCCTGCATGTTCAGCGGAATAGCGAGCAGCACACCAGTAATGGTGAATTTGATTTCGATATTCTCGACAAACATCGCCCATTTGCCCTGCATGGTCAGCAGGATGTTACAAACATAGGCAACAGCAGGCACCAGAATCAGCACGCCTTCCACAGATGCGAAAGACTTCAGCCATTCCGGCAGCGGAGAGCTCATCAGGTGATGGGCAGCCGGTGTGGAATAGAATACCACGATGGACCAGAAGTGCAGATGACCCACACGATGCGAATACAGCGGATTACCCGTCACCTTGGGAACGATGTAGTAGGTAATAGCTGCAGCAACCGGGGTAATCAGCAGACCCAGAATGTTATGCGCGAACCACCAGGTCATGTACGCCTCGTTCAAGCCCGTCAGATGCAGCCATTCCGGCATATTGCCGATCAGGAACACGATAATGGTCATGAACATGCAGGCTGCGAAGAACCAGTTGGTGGTATAAATACCCTGCGTGCGGCGGTTCAGGATGGTCATCCACACATTCAGAGACCAGGGAACCACCATCACAAAGGCGATGTACAGATCAATCGGCCAGATGTGATCAGAATACTCGCGACCGGAGGTAACACCGGACCAGAGAAGAGCCAGAGCCAGGCACAGGCCTACATTATAAAGCAGGCAGTTCCAGACACCGAGTTTTTCAGACCACAGCTTGGTGTTACCCAGAGCCGGAGTGATGTACATCATGGAAGCGGCAAAGGCCATGGCGATCCAGCCGAAAATCACGGCGTGGACATGCACCTGGCGCATATGACCGAATTGCAAAGCATACAGACCATGGAAGAAATCCGGGAAAGCAAGCTTGGCTGCGTTAAACGAACCAAGGCCGGTTCCGATAATGAACCAGGCAATGGACGAAACACCAAAGAATATCGCTGCAGTGCCCTGCGGGATATCATCTTCTTTTGCGAACAAATATTTAAGCATCTTTAAAAAGACCCCCTTTGATTATTGTTTGATTTAATCTTCGTGCGCTTCGTCATGCTGACCCGGCATCAGAAGATACCAAGCAAACCACATACTCGAAAACGCAAGTAAAACACCCAGAATTGAAGCAATCGTACTCATTTTATTCCTCCTGAACACCTTCGAGTAACGCGTGCTGTTTCAGCGCGTAACCGAGAATTAATACAAATGCGATACCAAAGATAAACATGATCCAGTCAGCAGTACCCTGATAGGTACGAGGATCATACGGGTCCATAAACCACAGACCAGCTTCGCCGAACGGACCACGGCCAACGGCCAGCAAAAATGCTGCGGTAAACACCGAACCATTGCCCATACCCGTCACAAAGCCAGCGACGATAGTCAACCAGATTGAACTTTTCATTCAGCCCTCCTCTCTCTTATGTGAACTCAAGATGAATTCCCTTTAATCATCCGGAACCTATCTTTGAGTGACACCTTGTCAACCCCATGCTTGCACTAGGGCTATACAGTCGGGAGGGTCGCAGGGACTGCGTGTTTATGCGCCGCCCATGGACAGCGTTGCCCACACCTTTGAGCCGCTAGGCCTTTTACTATATAGATAAAATGCCAATCAGGGGCCTTGCACTAATGTTTCGCCATGCCATGCTTATGCTCCATGAAAGAGATGCTCATCTATGGCACCAGCGGTCTGGCCTCGTTATTTATTTTCGGCTACACGGTGCATATGTTTGTCGGCGGACTGGTCAGCGAGCAGGTGGAAATCATCCTGATTGCGTGTGTTGTTTTAATCTGCGCCGGTGTGCTTGGCTTTATTGCCTGGGATACGATACGCCGAAGGCAGGGACGCTGAATCCCCCCCTGCAAGCCTGCTTATTTATATTTCTCCAGCGCTTTCGTGACAGCCTGAAAATCCTCTTCCAAAAACTGTTTGCGGTGGAAAACAAATTGCTGCTTCGCACCCTGATTATCCATGCCGGTCAAGCCGAATGATTTACCTGCATGATCGGAAAAATAGCGGATATCCCTGACCAGTGCCGTAGCTGTATCATTCTTCATCTTCAGGCGGATACGATCACGATTGATATCCAGCGCCACCGGCGCTTTCGGATGAATCAGCAATCGGCGCATCACACGGCCGCCACCAACCATTAAAAAGAAAAAACCCAGAAACATCAGGCCGTAGCCAACCATGACCTGATCCCCGTTGCCATACCAGAGCTTCAGCCCCCAGAGCAGCAAAAACCCGACTGTCGGCACATACAGGGCCAGATCCCAGATCACGCCCTTAGAGTCCGGATGCAACGTGCACTGTACTTCCTGCCAGTCCCTGGCCATCAGTTCACGCCTGTCGCCCGATCAGCCTTTGTCAGATCGGATAATAAGGGATCAATTTCCTGATACAGCATACGACCGGGATAAACCACTTCGACATTACCCTCGCTGTTAATGACGAAGGTCCATGGCTCACCGCGAACCTGAAAAGCATCATATGCCTCGGGATTATAATACTGGTCCATATGCAGAAACAGCACCTGATGCTCGTATTTGTTCATCATTTCCTTCATCAACTGCAATTGTTTATCGCACTGGGTACAATGTCCCGGCGTGGCAAACTCAAGCACAATCGGCTTATGCTGCTTCAGCGCTTCATCAAATGACAATTCATACATGCGCGGATCGGGATAACGGTAACTGGTCAGCTTGGCCATATCGCCGCCCACATCTTTCAGTGTTTTGGTTTTCACCGACGGTGCAGGACTCCCCTGCAGGAACACCCCGCCGCCGCCAACGCTGCCAAAATCGACGTCACAGGCCGCAAGGCCACCAGCCAGCAATAATGCCGCACCGGCAATCGACAGGCGCGGCATCATGATTTACGCCATCCCGCACAGGTGCGGAAGACATTGTAAGCCCAGATAAAGTTCGCCAGTAATACAATCGAGCCAAAGATGCCCATCGTTGCAAGCCACGGCCGTACCAGATGCTCCACCTCGGCAGGTGTCATGGTAACACTGTCCATACCGCCCACAATGCCGGCAGTGGTAAAGAACACGACCATACCGATCAGGCCGAGGTTATGGGTCCAGAAATGCACCTTCACCAGCTTCATGCTGTAGATGGGGCGTTTAACCAGACGCGGAATAATATAATAGACAGCTGCAAAGATAGCCATCTCCACCCAGCCTAGCAGATTCACATGCGTATGGGCGCGAACAATCAGTTTACCGAACATACGCTGATCGACAAAGTGGCGGAACTCATGGATGCCGCCCATCAGGGCACCCCATGAAAAACCGATGATACTGTAAATGACGCAGGCAAAGACAAACCACAGCGTGTATTTTACATACTCTTCATTTTCCCACGGCTGACTCATGGCTGCTGCAACTCCTTTGTAGCTTTTTCATTGGCCTGCCTGAGGGTCTCCGGATCATCACGGATATCCCTATACTTCTCCTTCCACTCTTTCGGAGCCCATGTCTCGACCATCGAATCAATAAACGGCGAATCACCCTTGGGCGGAATCGCGGCCGATGATGAGCCCTGCTCGGATATCAGCTCGGAAAGGAAGGTGGCGATGGCATGCAAATCCTTTTTCGGCATCTGTGCCACATAAGCAGCGGATCGCTGGCCCGGTGCATGATCAATGGTCTGGGCACCGTAATTCTTTACCGGCTCGGTCAGGAAGGCATACATCCAGTCAAGGCTGCGGCGTGAACCGATACCATCCAGGTCGGCCGTGCGGCCCATATTGGTGCCGTTGCGCAGTGCCCGGTGACAGGTTGTACAGCCACTCTCGCGAAACAGCCGCGAACCCAGCTGCCCTTCTGCAGACAAACTGGCATGTGTTTTCGTTTCGAACAGCGGTTTGTCGGAATTGGCCATGAAAATCTGCATCACAATAAAGGCAATAACGGCAAAGACGACGAATGCGCCAGCCACAGTAAAAAGAATCTTTTCGCCGGGCTTAAGGGGTTGCTTGTTTTGACTCATGGGTCGGCATTATTCCGTACGGCTGGGACATTGCAAGCTCATCCTTCCTCCGGACCGACATACGCACCTCTCACTACCCCTGCTTGCCATCGCCAATATGTCCCCTAGCATCGCCATCTCTTCAAACCTCGGACGGAGGCTCCATACGTGAACCGACTACTCATCCTGTTGCTTTTTCTACCCATGCTGGCGGGCTGCCTGACGCAGGCCAACCAGGGCGATGATGCAGCGCAGATCGTCAAACATATCCACCAGGCCTTCAGCGACCGCAACTGGGATGCCATCATACCGCTGTATGATAAAAAGTTTTTCCGCAACCGCACGCCCGAGACTTGGAAAAAGGAGCTTCAGGATATGACAGCCGATCTCGGTCCGCTCAAGGCGATCCAATCCACCTTCCAGCAAAAGGATCCGCGCTTTGGCGGCGATTTCTACCTGTTCGGCTTCCTGCTGAAGTTTGAGCATGTATCCATCAGCGAAACGCTGACCATCTACAAGGGCATGAATGCCGAACGCATGACTGTTTCCGGGCACACCCTCAAATTGCGCAGGCACGATGCACCATAATGACCAGAACCCTTAAAACACTCACCATCTGCTTCACCCTGTTCGGTCTTGGGGCCTGCATGGGACAGGATCAGTTTGTTCAGCCTGAAACACTGCAGCAGCTATCCGGCATCTGGGTGCAGAAAGACGGCAATGCAAAGATTCACTTCTATGAAGATGAGACCGTCAAACTCAGCATGCCGGACACCCGTCCGCCGACCCGGCTGCTCTCGCAACTGGAAGTCATGAAGGATGATACACTGGCCTTCGACACGGGTGACCGCTGGAACGGGCCGGTGCGCATCAAGGCCGAAAAAAACTGGCACGTCATTCATCTGCACTTCCCTGATAAAAAAGACAGAGATAAGGAAATCATTCTCGATTTTGTACGGGTCGGGAAACACTAGGCCGTGCCCTGTTGACAGCCCTCATCGCTTCCTTATAGTTCACCGCGCTCAAGTCGAGCAACAATATTGACGCGGGGTGGAGCAGTGGTAGCTCGTCGGGCTCATAACCCGAAGGTCGTCAGTTCAAATCTGGCCCCCGCAACCAAACATAAGGCTGGTAAGTCCAATTAATATAAGGACTTACCAGCCTTTTCTATTTCTGCATGAAAATAATTATCCTGATTTTGGGGGAGATTTGGGGGAGAGAAGTTGCTTGAATTCTCCGCCGTTAGCTGATTTTTTCTCAGAGAAGATGTTCTCTGGCTCTGATGTAGATGATAATGTGATTATGCGAAATGCCCCATTATTGTTGATGTATAGCCTGTGTCCTATTAGGGCGTGTTCACATTAATTTGATGTTATCGATGATGAGTGCGAAATAGATAAAGAATGAAAAGATGACATCAAGTTTATCGAAGCGAGAGAATATCCTGCGAAACCCCTTCAACCTTCTGAATAGTCGCTCGACCTG
>JAJRTF010000022.1 GCA_021545585.1 Zetaproteobacteria bacterium | reverse complement strand
TGGGTTTGCTCCAGTGGAAATGTGACGGATGAAGTATGGAAAGAGTATATTAAGAATCAGAAGCCACCGCATCCGGATGATGACTTTGAAGTGGTGTAGTCAGTCGGCCGGATGGCCGACCAATCACCGGCTTCCAGCCGTGAAAGGAAGCCACCGGCTTTTAGCCGGTGGTCGTTCACTGTGCTGTACCCGATCCTGACTGGCGGCTTGAAACTCCACCGGACTTGGGCGAGTCTTAGTCAGTCGACTGGGGTAACGGGGATCGGAGTCGAGACTGCAAGGGGGTTTGCATGAGTCATTTACAGGAAGTAATCGAAAAGGCCTGGGATACCCGGGACTCATGGACAGCGAAGGATGCCGAGCCTGAGGTGCGCGAGGCGGTGGAGCATGCGATTCAGCTGCTGGATGACGGCGGCATACGCGTGGCCGAGCGGGATGATTCCGGCGCATGGGTTACCAATGAATGGTTGAAGAAAGCCGTACTGCTGTTTTTCAAGCTGCATGACAATCAGGTGATTAACGGCGGGATATCGAATTACTACGACAAGGTGCCGCTGAAGTTCGCCACCTGGGGTGAAGACATGTTCCGTAAAGCCGGCATTCGTGTTGTGCCGCCGGCGACGGTACGCAAGGGTGCGTATATCGCATCCAAGACCGTGTTGATGCCGTCCTATGTCAACATCGGTGCCTATGTGGATGAAGGTACCATGGTGGATACCTGGTCTACGGTTGGTTCCTGTGCGCAGATCGGCCGGAATGTACATCTCTCCGGCGGCGTTGGCATTGGCGGTGTTCTGGAGCCCTTGCAGGCCACGCCGACGATTATCGAAGACAATTGCTTTATCGGTGCCCGTTCGGAAATCGTCGAGGGTGTTATTGTGCGCGAGGGGGCGGTCATTTCGATGGGCGTGTATATCGGCAAGTCCACGCGCATCTATGATCGCGAAAGCGGTGAAACCTCTTATGGCGAAGTGCCTCCATATTCGGTTGTGGTATCCGGCTCCATGCCTGGCAAGTCGGGTGGCCCGAATCTGTATTGCGCTGTGATCGTTAAGAAGGTGGATGAGAAGACGCGCTCGAAAACCGGCATTACCGAATTGCTGCGCGAGTTTTAAGCTCAGTCTCAGAATCCAAAGGAAGGGGGAGCTGTTATGCCATTAAGCAAACTTGAAACCAGCATTGAGATTAACCGGCCGGTCAAGGATGTGATCGCCTTCGTCGACGATAATTCCAACGACCCGATATGGCAGAGTTCAGTGCTTGAGTCCGAGAAGGTGACTGCGGGGGAGCCGTCAGCCGGCACGGTCTATCAAGTGAAAGAAAAATTTCTTGGACGAGTAATCGAGCAGCAGTGGGAAGTGACCGAGCGCAATGCCGATGGTAGTGCATGGTCGGCCAAAACCATCTCCGGCGCATTCCCGATGGAAACCAGCATGACCTTTGAGGCTAACGGTGATGCGACCACTGTGCGCCGCACATTGAATATCGAAGTCGGCCGCTTTTTCAAGGTCGCTTCACCCGTCGTTGCTCATATCGCTCAGCGGGAGATGGACATGGATTTTGCCAATCTGAAAGAGTTGCTCGAAGCCGGCACCTGAGGTGATTGCCAGACAAAGGAACTAGCAAGCCCCTGCAATGCAGGGCCTTTTACTGTTAGTCGGGAGTGCCCCATGCCTGCAGATATTCCGCCAGATGCGGGCGTGCTTCGGCCTCGCCTTCGAGGTAATTACGGATGCCGAGTATGGTACGGGCATAGCCGGATTCGTTGAGGGCACCGCTGAACAATTGATGGCGCAGAAACAATAGCGCTGTCGTCAGCACATCGGTTTCGCAATAATTGCGAATCGCCTCAATTTCTTTGTGTTCGAACATCTCACGGACATTGTCGCCGGCGGTTTCGAGTTTGCCGGGGACGCCGAATACCGATGCGACTTCGTCCATGGAGCAGCGGGCTGAAGCGCCGAAGTCGGACAGTACCTCAAGCAGATCCATATGATATTCCTGTGAAAAGCGGGCATCGTAGTTACTCCACTTGTCACCTTCGCGAAACCAGCGCGGGCAGCTCATTGAATGCGCCATGGCGCGATACTTCAGTACAGGCGCATCGAAGCCACGGCCATTGAAGCTGACCAGTTGCGGGGCACGTGTCTCAATGAGCTTGAAAAAGCCTTGCAGCAGTTCGCCTTCATCGCTGCTTGCCGTGCCGCCGGTAGCCAGCTGTCGAATGACAATCTCCGAGCCCTCCTCACCCGGCTCACGGATCAGATGGGCATAGCTAATGGCCGCCACCTGATGAAATGGCTGGCGCGGGAAATCATTTTTGCCACCGGTTTTATCGAGGAAATACTGGCTCAGACCATCACGGGCCTCGCTGTCGGTCATATTGGGCTGACGCAGGACACGTCGGGCCGCATCGGCATCGATGACGGTTTCAATATCAAAGACAATCACATCACGGCGCATATGAATCTCCCTGTTTTTCGTTTTTACGCAGGCGATTGAACAGTTGTCGCTCGCCGAAGGCCATGGCGCAGCCGAAGTATACGATAATACCGCCGCCAACGGCGACGCTGACCCAGGCTGCCTGCATGAGTTTTCCTGCACTCGGGAACATCCACAGCGATTCCAGCAGATACAGAGCTGCCAGCATGATCAGACTGGCCAGTACGGCAGAGCCAATGCGCCGGAGGTTACGGGCATCTATCAGGGTGCCATGAGTGTTCTGCAAACGCATGAAAAGCAGGGCGACATTGACAAAAGCGGCCAGCGAGGTGGCGAGAGCCAGTCCGACATAGGCCCAGAACTGCATCAGGATCACAGCCAGAATGATGTTGATGGCGACGCTGATTGCTGCATAGCGCATGGGCGCCTTGGCATCCTTGCCGGCATAGCACGCTGTGGCGAGCAGCTTGACCCAGCAGAAGGCGATCAGGCCGACGGCATAGGCCTGCAGTGTGGCGGCCGTGGCCATACTGTCCATATGGGTGAATGCGCCATGCTCGAACAGGGTGATGATGATCGGCTCTGCCAGCATGAGTGCACCGGCGACGGCCGGCAGTGTCAGCCATGTCAGCCAGGCCAGCCCTGATTTGATATCCGCAGCAGCCTGGTCGCTATCCCCCCGGGCCAGATGCCCAGACAATGCCGGCAGCAGTGCCGTACTCATGGCAATGCCGAACAGCGCCAGCGGCAGTTGCACAATGCGATCGGCATAATACAGATACGATACTGCTCCCGTATCCAGTAATGTGGCGAGGATAGTGCCGATCAGGATGTTGATCTGCACGGCGGCAATAGCAACCAGTGCGGGAGCGAACAGGTACAGGGTTTCGCGTATTCTGGATTGCCTGAAATCGAAACTGATGCGCGGTACCCAGCCGATTTGTCTGAGTGCCGGGAACTGTACCGCCAGTTGCAGCGCACCGCCTAGAAGTACGCCGAAGGCCAGTGCCAGGCCGGGATTATCCATGACCGGGGCCAGCAACAGGGCCGCCAGGATGATGGCTATATTCAACAGCGCCGGCGTTGCGGCAGCGAGCGAAAACTTTTTGTAGGTGTTTAACACGCCCCATGCGAGGGCAGTCAATGAAATCAGCCCCAGGTAGGGGAACATCCAGCGTGCCAGTAACAGCGCCTGCTGCCAGCGATCCGGCTCATCGGCAAAGCCGGGTGCGAATAACCACAATAGCCACGGCATACCGAGCACGCCTAGCAGGGTGAACAGGCTGAGGATGAGCAGTAGCAGTGTTGCCAGTGCATTCAGATAGCGATGCGCCTCTTCCTCGCCGGTTTCGCGGGCCTCGGAAAGCACCGGTACCAGCGCTACCGTTAAGGTTCCTTCGGCAAACATGCGGCGGAAAAAATTCGGCAGTTTGAAGGCGACAAAGAAAGCATCCGCCAGCACGCCGGCACCCAGCACACGGGCCAGCAGGATATCGCGTATAAAGCCAAGCATGCGCGACACCATGGTCCAGCCACCGACCCTGGAGGCCGCGCGCAACAGACCGGATGCCGGTTTGTCCGGTTGTTTGTTTGACTTGTCGCTTTCGTTGGCCATAATCCGTCGCCCTTTTTGCCCGTTGGGGTTCGGTTGCCAGACTAACGCCGGATACCCTGCAGGGCGAATGATTGATGTCCCGGATGCAGGGAAGGAGGTGATGTTTTATATGCCAGGAATTAGAGTTAATCCTGAAGAGCCGTTCGAGATCGCACTCAAGCGTTTCCGCAAGCAGGTGGAAAAAGGCGGAGTGATCAGCGAATGCCGTCGCCGTGAAGCTTATGAAAAACCCTCCATTGCCAGAAAACGCAAGGAAGCTGCTGCACGCAAGCGTCTGATGAAACGCCTTCGTCGTGTACGCATGCGCGAGAACCGCGATTATTAAGCCGCTATACAGGCTTAGGTAGTACCAGTTGCCGGGCCATGTGCCCGGCAATTTTATTTGTACTTGAGATGACTGCGCATATATGGCGCGGCAGGAGTGAAAGATGTTGAAACAACTGCTTGAAGACATGAAAGCCGCGATGAAGGCGGGAGATAAAGCAAAGCTGTCTACTATTCGTATGCTGCGGGCGGCCGTGAAGGATACCGAAATCGAATTGGGCCATGAACTGGATGATAGTGAAGCGATCACGGTCTTTTCCCGTCTGGTGAAACAGCGTCGTGATGCGGCCGTGCAATACACCGATGCAGGCCGCGATGATCTGGCTGCCTCGGAGCTGGCGGAGGTTGAGATTATTCAGGCCTATCTGCCCGAACAGTTGAGTGATGATGAACTGGTTGCGGTTGTGGACGCCGCTATTGCCGACACCGGCGCCGAGAGTATGCGCGATATGGGTAAGGTGATGGGTGTCGTCAAGGCAAAAGCCGAAGGTCGCGCTGATATGGGCAAGTTGTCCGGATTGGTAAAGTCGAGACTGGGCTGAATGGGTTCTGACGTTTGAAGGCCATGTCGGGCTTGCAATCTGCCTTCGGCCACACTACATAAATATATATGGCTAATTTTTCTCCGGCATTTCTGGATGAAGTGATTTCCCGGACCGATATCGTTGATTTGATCGCCCGGCATGTGGAATTGAAGAAGGCCGGCTCGAATCTGATGGGCCTGTGTCCGTTCCATCATGAAAAATCGCCGTCGTTTTCCGTGTCTGCCGACAAGCAGCTGTATTACTGTTTCGGTTGCGGTAAAGGAGGCGGCCCTTTCCAGTTTCTGATGGATCACGATGGCTATGCTTTCCCCGAAGCGGTTGAATACCTGGCTGAAAAGGCCGGCATGGAGATTCCTGCCGCTGTCCGCCAGGACCCCGGAGAAAATGAACGCAATCGCAAGGCACAGGAGATGCTGGCCGGCGCATCCGATGCGTTTGCCCGTATGCTTGCCGGTGAACAGGGGCGCAAGGCACGCGATTATCTGAAGCAGCGCGGTATGCCCGAGGCGATTATCCGCGATTATGGTCTGGGCTATGCCCCGCCGGGTTACGGCTTCATGCAGAAGGTCTTTGCTGCAGCCGGGCGCGAACAGCAGGTCTCCGCCCGACTGGAAGCTTTGGGGCTGCTGTTCAAGGGCGAGCGTGGTTATGGTGACCGCTTTCGTGACCGTCTGATGTTTACCATCCGGGACCGCCGCGGCCATGTGGTTGGGTTCGGCGGGCGAGTACTGGGCGAGGGTGAGCCGAAATATCTGAATTCACCGGAAACATCATGGTTCCACAAATCCGATTTGCTGTACGGTTTTTCGGAACACCGCGACACGATACGCAAGCGCAAACAATTGGTGATTGTCGAAGGATATATGGATGTGTTGGCACTGGCTGCACATGATCTGAAGATCGGACTGGCGCCATTGGGAACGGCCATCGGAGAGCGCCAGATCCGTGAAATCCTGCGCCTGCATGATGCACCAATATTTTGTTTTGATGGCGATCGGGCCGGGCGGCAGGCTGCATGGCGGGCGCTGGAACGCATGCTGCCGCTGCTGAAGGCTGAATATACGCCGCGTTTTCTGTATCTGCCTGAAGGAGAGGATCCTGACTCCCTGCTCAAAAGTGAAGGGGGTGAAGCGTTCGAGAATCGCCTCAACCATGATGCGCAGCCGGTGCTGGCGACCTGGCTGGCCGGTTTGAAGCTGTTGGCCGGAACAGGCGCTGACGGACGTGCACGCATGGCCAAGAAAGCCGATGCTATGTTGAAAAGTATGGAGGACACTTATCTGCGGCAGGCCTGGCGGCAGGAAGTTGAACAGGCGACGGGTATTTCGCTGCAGCATGAAATGTGCCGGCCGAGCGCCCGCAGCGATGCAGTTGCCGCCGGGGAAGCGGTGCAGCTGACGCATCTGCAGGAAAACTTTCTTACCGCATTGATGCAAAAGCCCGAACGCTTTCGGGAGCTTCCCGATATGGCAGCGGACTTCTTTGTTGACAATGAACGCATTCAGGCGCTATATTCGCGCGCTTTTTCGATCAAAGCGGATGCCGAAGCTGAAACTATCGATATCGCGAGACAGCTGATCCGGGAGTTTCCCGAAGATCAGGCCATGATTTCTCGCTGGATAAATCAGGCGCCCGTTCAGGATATTGAATACAAGAGTTTGTTATTGGATATGGAAGCCAATGATATACGTCGACGCATCAAGCGTGGACTAAGTCTGGATGATTCCGTACGTCTGCAGAAGCGCCTTGGCGAATTGCAGGGACAACAGCGCAAACTTTCCGAACAGTTGAATGCCGAAAAGGCAGACAATACAGGAGCTTAATCGTATGTCGAACAAACAGGAACAGGTAGCAATCCGCGAACTGGGCACGTTGATGGCCAAGGGCAAACAGGCCGGCTTTATCACCTATGACGAGCTGAACAAGCATCTTCCCGGAGGGCTGGTATCGGCAGACCGTGTTGAGCAGCTGATTAATGTATTTACCGAAATGGGTGTTGAGGTGGTTGATCCGGAGCGTGCTCCGACCGGCGCCTATGCGATGCGCAAGGATCGCCTGCGTAAAGAGGATTCAGCACTCAGGGCAGATACCACCCAGCTGGGAACGGTGGTGCGTATTGATGATCCGGTGCGCATGTATCTGCGTGAAATGGGTACGGTTGAGCTGCTTACCCGTGAGGGTGAAATCGAGATTGCCCGTCGCATCGAGGAAGGGCGCATGCAGGTACACGAGGCTATCTGCCTGTGTCCGGCCACTTTCCGTGAGATCATGCTGCTTGGAGAGCGCATTATCCAGATTCGTGATGCCGCACTTGAAGAGGGTGAAGAGCCGAAATTCCGCGATATCATTGATGTCGATGAGAAGGTTGTGAACTCCGCCGCGATCAAGGAATATGAGAATCGCATGAGCCGCTCCGAGGAAGAGGATGAGGAGGAAGAGAAGCCCGAGCTGGATGCCGAGCAGCTTTCCGAAGCCATCAAGGCGCGCAAAGCAACTCCGGATGGTACACCGATGGTGGAAACGGTGATTACCATGGAAGAACAGCTCGAAGAAGCACTGATGCATTTCGGCACGGCCAAGCAATTGCATGACGAGTTTATTGTCGCCAAGAAGAAGCTGGATAAGAAGCCGGATAATGAGGCGCTGAAGGCCAAGGCGGATGAACTGATGTATGCCATGCTTATTGAGCTGGTCAGTATTCCTTTTTCACCGCGCCAGCTTGATCAGCTGGTACAGCGTTTCAAGAATGCGGTTGAACGCGTGCGCCGCTTTGAGCGCATCATCCGCGATCATGCCTTGAAGGCAAAAATGCCGCGCAAGCTGTTTCTGCAAACCTTCCCGCCTCAGGAGTGTGACGAGCGCTGGGTCGATGATGTTCTGAAGAACAATAAGGATGCAGCCTGGGCGCCGGCTCTGGAAGAGATTTCCGGCAAGATCAAGGAGAACCAGCGTCGCCTGAAGCGTGTCGAGCAGGAAACCGAAATGAATGTGGTCGAGCTCAAGACTGTTGCGCGTAAGCTGACCATGGGCGAAGCCAAGATGCGTCAGGCCAAGAGGGAAATGATCGAGGCCAATCTGCGTCTGGTGATTTCCATCGCCAAGAAATACACCAATCGCGGCCTCGGCTTTCTGGATCTGATTCAGGAAGGCAATATCGGCCTGATGAAGGCTGTCGAAAAGTTCGAATGGCGTCGTGGGTACAAGTTTTCCACCTATGCAACATGGTGGATTCGACAGGCCATTACCCGTTCGATTGCCGATCAGGCACGCACGATTCGTATCCCGGTGCATATGATCGAAACGATTAACAAGATCATGCGCGTATCGCGTCGTATCGCGCAGGAAATCGGCCGCGAGCCTACACCGGAAGAGTTGGCTGAACATCTGGAAATGCCGGTTGAAAAGGTCGAGCAGATTCTGGAAGTGGCCAAGGAGCCCGTGTCGCTGGAAACGCCGATTGGTGATGATGAGGATTCGCAACTGGGTGATTTCGTTGAGGATGAAAAAGCCGAGAATCCGTTGGACTCGACTGTCGCAGCAGCGCTGGCTGAGGCCACACTGGATGTGCTTGAAAACCTGACCGATCGTGAGCAGAAGGTGTTGCGCATGCGTTTTGGGATTGGCATGAATACCGATCATACGCTGGAAGAGGTCGGTAAACAGTTCGGCGTTACGCGTGAGCGTATTCGTCAGATTGAAGCCAAGGCATTGCGCAAGTTGCGCCACCCTTCGCGGGCGCAGAAGCTGAAAACCTTTGCTGACACACCTGAATCAGCTATGCAGGCAGAGCAATTGCGTTAAGCTTTTCGAGTCGTATATAAAAAGGGGGCCGAATATCGGGCAAGGGGTTAACTCAGTGAGTTGAAAAAGCTTGGTGATTCATGATTTATCCCTTGTTATTCAAGGCTTACAGGCAAAGAACCCAGAGAAGATATTTTTCTGGGTTCTTTGCTTCTAACTTATTGAAATCATTTACTTAATTGGAAATACGCTGATATTTTCAACTTGCCAAGTGAACGGCTGGAATATCGGGCCCTTTTTTTATTTGTCATGCGGTATGTCGAAACGTCGCATGAACGCATTGGCAGTATGCCGGAGGCCTGCCATGCTTGTGCTGTCCGCTCCGGAGCACTGGAAGGCAGGCGGAAAAAGGAGGGGTAGCGGTGAGGATTGCTGAAAAACTGAATGCTTACGGTCGCCTCATGCGAGTGGACCGGCCAATCGGTACATATCTAGTGGTCTGGCCGATGCTCTGGGGCCTATGGATTGCCGGTAACGGACATCCGGATGCATCCATTGTCGTACTTTTCCTGATGGGTGCCTTCCTGATGCGCTCAGCCGGCTGTGTGATCAATGATTTCGCCGATCGCAAAATCGATGGCCGGGTTGAACGTACACGTACACGACCGCTGGCTGCCGGAGAAGTCAGGGCGCGGGAGGCATTGCTGCTGTTCTCGGGCCTTGGCTTGAGCGCTTTTCTTCTGGTATTGCTGATGAACCGGCTAACGATTGAGCTGGCTTTTGCCGCACTAGGGCTGGCCGTGTTATATCCTTTCATGAAACGTTTTACGAATCTGCCGCAGGTATTTCTCGGCGTGGCTTTTGCGTGGTCGATTCCCATGGCCTTCGCGGCTGTCAGCAACCATGTTCCCGCTATCGCCTGGCTGCTGTTTGCCGCAACCGTTCTGTGGGTGGTTGCCTATGATACTATGTATGCGATGGTGGACCGCGAGGATGATCTTAAAATCGGCGTTAAATCGACGGCTATTCTGTTCGGTAAACATGATCGCCTGATCATCGGTTTGCTGCAGCTGGCGATGGCGGGTTTGCTGATAGCTCTGGGGGTGATGCTGGAGCTGGGGGTCTTCTATGCACTCGGTTTGCTGCTGGCAGGCGGCCTCGGAGTATACCAGCAGATATTGATTCGACAGCGTGAGCGTCAGGCCTGTTTTCAGGCATTCCTTAACAACCATTATCTGGGGATGCTGATCTTCCTTGGCCTGTTTTTCGATTATGCCCTTGATCTGACAGCGGGGTAGTTTTATTCGCCGGTGGCTCAGGCCGGCGGAATGTGAATGCGCTCGATGGCGGTGGCTTTGCGGTTTCCCGGGTCAATGCTGACCAGAGTGGCAAAGATGCTGGCACCGCGTTCCACCGCCTCGAATCGTTGCGGCAACCGTTCAACCATGCGCTTTAGTGCCCCCTCGATCTTCATGCCGATAATCGACTGGTAGGAACCGGTCATGCCAATATCCGTCTGGTAAGCCGTGCCGCTGGCATGGATGATTTCGTCGCAGGTCGGGATATGCGTATGTGTGCCATAAACAAAGCTGGCGCGTCCATCGAGATACCAGCCCATACCCATTTTTTCACTCGTTGCTTCAGCATGCATGTCCACGATGATGGCACTGACATCTTCCGGGATGGCCTGTATGGCCCGGTCCACTGCGGCGAACGGGCAGTCCCAGCTGCCCATGAATACCTGGCCGATGACATTGATGACGGCAATTTTATGTCCCGCGGCCGTTTCCTGTATCGTCCAGCCGCGGCCGGGGGCATGAGAGGTGAAGTTCATCGGCCGAATATATCTATCATCGTCATCGATAACGTTCAGGAAATTCCGCTGATCCCAGCAGTGGTTGCCATTGGTGAGAACATTGACGCCCAGGTTGAACATGTCTTCAGCCAGATTTTGCGTCAGACCGAAGCCGTGTGCCATATTTTCACCATTGGCGATGATGAAATCGATGCAGTGACTGTCAATCAGGGTCGGAAGATGCTCCTGCAGGGCGCGGCGTCCTGCTTTACCGATAATGTCGCCGATCACCAGGACCTTCAGGGATTCAGACATGGGATGACCTCGTTTTCTGTGATGACGATATCCATTGGAATATCATGTGTTTCGGAAGGAATGGCATCCACCTCCTGACAGGAGAATGCCAGCCCGATGACAGCCTGCAGGTCGGGATGATGTCTGGCCAGCCAGTAATCAAAACAGCCTTTTCCCATACCCAGACGATTGCCATGACGATCAAAGGCGGTCAACGGGCAGATCAGAACGGTTACAATCCCGCCTTGCCAGAGTGCACCGCCATTGGGTTCATCGACACCGAACAGGCCCTGTTGCCAGAGCGTATCTGCCGTGATGCGATGCCATTGCATGTGTTCGTGATGATGGGTGACCGGCGCATACATATGATAGTGGGTTAAATCGAACAGGGGATTGGCATTCACCTCGCTGTTCATGGCCCGATATGAAAGCAGTGCGCGGATATCGGCAGCGCTATCATCCAGATATTGAATAAGCTGCCGGGTGATGGCCGAAGAATATGTTTGCCGATCCATGTCGGTGAGAGACCGGCGACGGGAAAGCGCCAGTTGACGCAGCTCATGCTTATTCATCCGGCATACTCAAATGCAGTACGGCCGGATTGTAAATAATGGAAATCATGAAGTGCCTTTTAGTCTGCTGGAGATGGTATGGGGAACGGCCCGGGCCGCAAGAAAAGGCGCCCCCGCGCTGACGTTGTGGCAAACTGTTGTCGAACCCTCTAACAAGAGGTGGGCGCCGCACACTGGTGTCAGGTATCCCGAAAGGGGGATTCACATCACCAGTGTAGCTAAGCTCCCTATCGACAAGTATCGGCTCAGGCAACGTGGTTGCCAATCGTTCAACGCAGGGGCGCTTTCGCTAAACCTTCTGCCTGTGATACTACATCATCGAGCGAAGATATCAAGCTGTCAAAACCTTCAATCTGCACCTGGCTTTTCTGCAATAATTCACCGGCCAGATTCAGCGCCACAAGGGCAAGAAGACGGTCCGAGGCGACGGTGGTGCCCATCTGGCGTAATTCGTCGACACGCTCCTGAACCATGCTGGCTGCGGACAATACCTGCTCGGGTTCATCATCGGTGCGGATGGTGAAGCTGCGCCCCATCAGTTCGACTTCTACAGCCTGGCTCATGAGGGTTCCCCTTGCTCGGAAATCAGATCATCAAGCTGTTCCATGGCATGCTCGACACGGGCTTTTGCTTCAAGGCGCTCGTTCTGAATGGATTGCAGTTCTGCCTCCAGATTGTCCACCTGGTCACGGCGTTTGCGCAGCTCGCTCTCGGCAAGGCGCACAACTTCGCGCATGCGGCGATTTTCTGCGATCAGTTTTTCCATCTGTCTGCGGATTGCTGACAGATGTTCTGTCAGCGATTCGATACGCGATTCGAGTTTTTCCTGTGCTGATTCCTGCATGCGGACATTGAAGCACCGGCAGCGGGCGGGGTCAATAGTACAGAAACCCCTGATGTTCACGGTTCATTCAGACAATCAGGGGGCCAGTGCGCCCTCGATATCGGCCAGAGCCGGGAACCATTCGATAATCCAGCCGGATACGATGCTGAAGCTGCCCAGAAAAATCATGCCGCCAACGAAGATGAGCAGCACGCCGGAAGTACGCTCAACCCAGTTCAGATATTTTTTAAAACTCTGTGACCAGCGTAAAAAGGCATCGGTAGCCAGTGCCGCCAGCAAAAAAGGCAGTCCCAGGCCCAGTGAGTAAATGGCCAGCAGCCCGATACCGCGGCCGATTTCAGCCTGTGCCCCTGCCAGTGCCAGAATGGCGCCGAGGATAGGACCGATGCACGGGGTCCAGCCAAAGGCAAAGGCGGATCCCAGCATCAATGCCCCAATACCATGCCGGACATTGATGCCGCCTGTATCGAAGCGCGCCTCCATCATGAGCAGCGGAATGCGGATGATGCCGGCATAGTGAAGGCCGAATATGATAATAATGGCGCCGGCGATTTTCCCGAGAATGTTCATATGGGACAGCATCCACTGTCCAAACAGTGATGCTGAAGCGCCGAGTGCGATAAAGACAAGGCTGAAGCCGAGGATAAACCACAGGGATTGTTTCAGGGCTCGGCGCTGCAGCGTTACGGATTCATGATCATGTTGGCGCAGCTCGTTCACGGATACGCCCGAGATATAAGACAGGTAGGCCGGCACCAGCGGTAACACACAGGGTGACAAAAAAGACAGAAGTCCGGCCAGGAGGGCGCCGGCAAAACTCACTTCAATCATTCAGATCCTCCTTCTTGCGCCTTGGTCTTTCATTCGCCTGCGCTCTTACAATTGACATTCGATGCTGTCTCGTTAAGCAGCCAGTCGCCGTAGCTTTGTGTCGTTGTGCCTGCCGTGCAAATGATTTCCGGCACATCATACGGATGCCGGGCAGCCAGCCAGTCCATGAGCTCGGCACTCTTGCCGGCCGATGTTTTGAAGCTCAGGAAATACTCTTCCGCTTCTTCCACCTTACCCTGCCAGCGGTATATGGCCAGGCCGGGCCCGAGGATTTGCACACAGGCAGCCAGACGCAGGTCAAGTGCCGCTCTAGCCAGTTCTTTCGCATCGTGCTCTCTGGCTACGCTGGTTCGGATGAGTGCGCATGTTGTCTGCATCGGCCAACCCTACCCTGAGATTCAGGCACTGTAAGCTTGTCGTATGTGGCAGCACTTGCTAGAAAGGTCTTATGCTGCAATGCAATGATGGCGTGAGGGTCGGACTCCTCAGAGGTTCTCTGTGAGAGCGCAGAAACTTTTTCACCATCCGGTCGGAGTGTTTTCCTTCGGTGCGCGCTGGTATCTGGCATCACTGGCGGTCTTGATGCTGATTCTCGTGGCGGTGCATTTTGTGATCCATATTCAGGCCCAGGAACGCGCCCGGTTGCTTATGCACGACTGGCTGGCCAAGGCTCAGGTTGATGTGGGGCAGGTCCGCTATCACTTGTTGCGTAATGCCTTAACCCTGCAGAATATTCACATACGTCGCGGCGATAACTCTCTCTCTATTGCCCAGATACTGGTGCGCGCTGATGCCGGCTCATTAACCTCCGATACGCCTCATATGGGCGATGTGAAGCTTTCAGGGGTAAGGGCTGAAATCCGGGATGCCCTTACAGTTGGCTGGCAAGATGATATGGCTCTGTTACGTATCTGGCGTACTGCTGAAACGCTGCGATTCGATGGTGGCCAACTGGTGCTGCATCTCCCGGGGGGTGATACACCGGCGCTTGAGTTTGATGCGCTTGGCTTTGAACAGCATCAACAGGGGGACAAGACCGAGCTGCATGTAAGCGCCGAGTTGCTGGGTGCTCCAGTGAGTCTGGATATGTCATCTGCAGGGCAGGGGCATCTGACACAGCATGGGCGGGTGGAATGGCAGGATATCAGGGCGGGTGCAGTGCTGACTGCGCTGGGCTGGCAGCCGCTGAATGGCTTCCTGAGCGGCAAGATACTCTTTCAGGCGCATGGAAAGAGGGCTGATGATATGCACAGCAGTGATTTTACATGGCGGGGCAAACTGAATTTGGCCAGGGAAGATGACAGTTTTGAACATAGGCTGTTGATACAGGGCGAGCGACAGGCGGGGTTGTGGAAGCTTGATATGCAGGCGCTGGCATGGCCGCTGTCTCCCTGGGTCCGTGCCCTTCCGGCCATACATGGCATGCGACTGCTGTCGGGGGAGTGGCAGGGCAATATGCAGCTGAGCCAGAGCCGGACAGGCTGGCGTGGAAAGAGTCCTGCAGGGGCGGTGAAACACATGCAGTGGCTTGCCGGGCAGGCTGATGATGCAAACATGCTGGAGTATTTAAGCTATCAAAAGCTGGTCTGGGATAGTGTAAGCCGGGACGTTCACATGGATACAGCCGCCCTGCAGGAGCTGGAATTCACGCTGCGGACGGACAGTGCTGCGACTGAGGGAGGCTGGCGCTTGCGCGTGAATGAATTCAAGTTGCTTGATGCGGACGTTGCCCTGGCTATGCAACGGGGCACATTGATCTTTGCCCATATGCAGGGGCAGGGAGGTATCGACAGGCATGGCCGGCTTGCTTTGAATCTGGCCAGTCAGGATGAGGCGGATGATCTGCGCGCAGGTCATGGGCACTGGTCCCTGAACTGAGCGCTGCAGATTCAGGGTGACGATGTCCGGTCCGGAAGTCTGGAACTGAGCGGCAAAGACATTCCTTTGCAGCAGCTTCGTCCGGCATTGCCGTTCGCGGGAACATCCCGGCAGCCTTTGAGTCTGGACGGGTTGGCCAGCATTCATGCCGAGATCGTGGTCAGGCATGGGCAGTGGCAATCCAGCGGTGATATGACAGTTGCGGGACTGAGCTTAAATCACAGCGGTGATCAGTTAAGCTCGGAGCAGGTGGAAATAGTATTCGGACCGATTGGTTCCGCCTTGCCCGAGCAGAAGATTCAAAGTATTGATATGCAGGGCTGGCATTATACTGCCCCTCTTAAGCCATTGACCATGAATGAGTCTGCAAACGAAGCCGAAGCCGATGAGCCCGGCCCGTACTGGTGGGCTACGTTATTACATAATCATAACTGGCATATCGGGGCGCTTAATCTTGACGGCGGCGTCATCAGTGTGGGGCGCGAGGACAGCCAATGGGCCGGGGGTCTGGCCTTGCATGCAGAGGGAATACAAGCGGATGCATTATCAGCTTTTAACTTACAAGGTCGGGTCAATGGTGGCCTGCTGGTTGTCGATGGCCAGTGGAATCCACTGAGCACCCGGCCTGTCTATGTATTGAAGGCCAGGCTGACCCATGCCAATCCTTTTTTCCTTAATGACTGGCTGCAGGCGTCCGGTATGCCGCGTCTGATCCGGGGGCGCCTGTCTTTCTCGTTGAATGTGGGGAAAGGAAAAACACCCGGAAGCCATATCGCTGCCAGCCGTATTCAATTGACCCGGGGCATGGTTGAAGCATCGATATTTCCCGATGATCCGCTTCTCGGGCGGCTGGGCTATGGTCTGGCAGATGTTCTTGCCCGCCTTGATGACGGCAGGGGCCGGGCCGTCGTTATATTTGATATTGAGGACAATGAATTATATAGGTTGCCGGATTTGAGGCGCTTTGGTGCAGCGATGCAGCAGGCGATTCAGGCAGGCATAAAAAAAGGCTCGACGACCTCAGGCAGGGCCGAGGCGCATCATGATGAAGCGCGCATTCGTTTGCACGAAAGCAGCGGCCTGTCACACAATGAGCGGACGCGGCTGCGTAAGCTGTGGCGACAGTTAAAAGCCCATAAAGACTGGATACTTGACCTTGAACCGACCTGGACCGGGAAGACTCTGAATGCCCCGTTGATTGGTCGGATTCGCTATACCCAAGCCTTGATTGAAGGCTTTATGCATGATCGCGGCATCAGTGCAGGGCGCGTGTTTCCGATATGGCCAACGCAGCAGAATCACGCCGAGGATCTCGGTTTTATACATGTGTTGATACGTTCACCCCGCTAAAGCCTGAGCAGCTAACCATAAAACCCCGGGGGAGATAAAATGATTTGGTTTCAGCGTCCGGGAGATTAGTCTGCACCGCCTTGATTGGCTCGCGCATGTATGGGCGGGCTGATATCCCTTTCATCTGGAGTATTCCATGACAGTTCGTACCCGCTTTGCACCTTCTCCTACTGGCATGTTACATATCGGCGGCGCCCGTACGGCGCTGTTTTCCTGGCTGTATGCACGCCATCACCATGGTGAGTTCGTGTTGCGTATTGAGGATACAGACCGGGAACGCTCTACCGATGAGGCGACGCGTGTCATTCTTGATGGCCTGTCATGGCTGGGGCTGGATTGGGATGGCGAGCCTGTTTTCCAGGCCTCACGTCAGGCCGATCATGTCCGAGCGGTAGAACAGTTGCTTGAACAGGGACATGCCTACCGCTGTTATTGCAGCAGGGAAGAACTGGATAAGATGCGCGAGGATCAGCGCGCCGATGGTAAAAAGCCGATGTATGACGGGCGCTGCAGACATCGTACGGATCACCCTGAGGATCAGCCGTATGTGGTGCGATTCCGCTCTCCGGATACTGGTGAAACCATTGTGCGTGACATGGTGCTTGGCGATGTGGCCTTCAACAATGCTGAACTGGATGATCTGATTATCCTGCGTTCGGACGGCACACCGACGTATAATCTGGCTGTGGTGGTTGATGATTCGGCGATGGCGATTACCCACGTGGTGCGCGGATCGGATCATTTAAACAATACTCCGCGTCAGATTCAGCTGTATGAAGCATTGGGCCTGCAGGCGCCATGCTTTGCCCACATTCCGCTGATCCATGGTCCGGACGGTGCAAAGATGTCGAAGCGCCATGGTGCTGTGGCGATTACTGAATACCGCCAAGCCGGTTATCTGCCTGAGGCGGTAAACAATTATCTGGCACGCCTCGGCTGGTCACATGGTGACGATGAGGTATTTAGTCGCGAGCAGCTGATTGAGCTGTTTGATCTGGAACAGGTTGGTAAAACTGCGGCGCGATTCGACCAGGCCAAGCTGGACTGGTTGAATGCCCATTATCTGAGACAGGCCAAGCCTGAAGACCTGGTTGATGAGGTTCAGCAACTGCTGAATGTGGATGCATCGCAAGGTCCTGATCTGGCCCGGGTGATTGCATCGCTACAGGAACGTTCGAAAAACCTTGTGGAAGTTGCTGACGGGGCGCGATTCTTCTATGCCGCACCGGAAGCGTATCAGGAAAAGGCAGTGAAGAAAAATTTCAGGGATACCACATGGCCTTTACTCGAACGCTTTCTTGAGGGCGTGGAGGCGATGGCTGACTGGTCGGGTGAGGCTGCCCATACGCTGATTCAGCAGGTGTGTGAGGCAGAAGGCGTGAATATGGGCAAGCTTGCGCAACCTTTGCGTATTCTGGTTTCAGGCGGTCCGATATCCCCACCGATTGATTTGACGCTGGCACTGCTCGGCCGTGATGAGGTACTCCGTCGTATTCATGCCG
Source organism: Zetaproteobacteria bacterium (assembly GCA_021545585.1). Lineage (GTDB taxonomy): Bacteria > Pseudomonadota > Zetaproteobacteria > Mariprofundales > Mariprofundaceae > JAJRVH01. The sequence continues at coordinate 6,190 of JAJRTF010000022.1, read as the reverse complement.
GCATCAAGGCCCTGCGCGACTGATCATGCTAACGCGGGGCTGACCTCATGCTCAGCGCTGCAGCGTAATGGCGGCCCAGTCGCCTTCACTGTCTATCCTTTCGATGCGCAGTCCTGCATCCAGATAGGGGTGACTGACCATATCCGTCTGGGAAGTCAGTAAGCCGGAAAGCACCAGTGTGTGCCCCGTGCATCGGGACAATCCTTCAGCCATCTCGACCAATGGACTGGCCAGGATATTGGCAAGTACCAGATCAAATGTATCCCCGGGCGGGATGCGGCTCATTTCGGTCTGCATCTCAACAGCATTGATCAGAGCATTGGTCTTGCATGCGGCTACAGCATCCTCTTCCATGTCGATGGCCAGTGCAGAGTTCGCGCCGAGTTTGAGTGCGGCAATGGCCAGAATCCCGGAGCCCGCACCCATATCGAGAACGGTGTGAGGCATCCATGTCCGGCAAATGCGTTCAATGGCCATCAGGCATAGCCGGGTCGTGGGATGCGAACCGGTGCCAAAGGCCATGCCGGGATCAAGCACAATATCTATTCGATCCGCTTCAGCAGCCGGGCAGAAGGAGGGGCGTACCCACAGAGACTCGCCGACTGGCTGACCATGCCAGTTCTTTTGCCATGCCGTTGACCAGTCCTGCTCGGCGAGGCTGGAAAGCTTGACTGCTTTCTCGGGCAATCCTGCCAGCAGGGTTGCCGATGCAAGCCTCGCACGCTGCTGCTGCTCGTCCTCTTCCGCCGTGAACCATGCGATATGGAAACTGATGCCTGAAGCGGCATCAGTTTCCAGTGCTGTGCCCAGAGCACCAAGGGCTTCAGCAAACTCGGCAAAGACATTCTCATGCATGAAATCGGCACTGACTCGAAGTTCCAGACATTTTGCTGCTTGCATGAACAGACCCCTTCACGGAATATGCCTCACGGCCCCGATTCTGATATACGCATCAGGGAGGCAGGGGCTCAGGGAGGTAAGATGGCCAAGTCTCACTCATATCGGATGCGGGTGAAAGAAAATGTGCGTATGACCGACCCTGCCTGCGAAGATGTGGTGGTACGGCTGGCTTTGTCGCCACAGCATGGCCATGTGCCGCCTTTCGAGGCCGGGCAATATGTGCGCATCGGCATCCCGGGCGTTGATTCGCTTGCCCCGGCTTACTTTGCTATTGCTTCCGAGCCGGCCCATAGCGATAGCTATGAGTTTTTCATCAAGTGCCATGGCGGCATGGCCCATTACCTGTGTGGCGCCGAGGTTGACAGCGAACTTGAAGTTGATGGCCCGATGGGTAAAGGCTTTGGTCTGGATAAGTTCAAGGGTGCAGATGTATATCTGATCGGGGTGGGTACCGGGATTGCCCCGCTGCGCAGCGTATGGCGCTATATTATTGCTCATCGTGAGCAATTTGGCCGGGTGGCCATTTATGCCGGTTTTATGACGCCCTTGCATCGATTGTTGACCGATGAACTCGATACTCTGGGCGAGCACCGTATTGAGGTCAGCGTCTCGCTCGAAATGGGACATGAATCATGGGATGGTCCCATTGGCTATGTGCAACATGCCATTGAGGCGGATGCGCCAGAAGGCCAGAATGCAGTAGCCTGCCTGGCCGGTATGAGCGCAATGGTGGACGCCTGCACGGAAACATTGCAGAATCTCGGCTTTAATGAAGGCCGCATCCTGCTTAACTACTGATTTTATGGGCTCCCAGCTCTATCAGGCGGCATTTCCGGAAGCCTTTCAACTCCCCCTTATTTCACTTGATATCGGCATGAAACGCATCGGCGTCGCTGTTTGCGACCGCATGGGTTTCAGTTGCCGGGGTATTGCCTGCCTGCACCGGCGTGATACGGGCTGGCCCGGGCAGCTGCTCAAGCTGGTGTCTGAATATGGCTCGCGGGGCATTGTGGTCGGCTTGCCGAAGAATATGGATGGTACGGAAGGGGTGCAGGCTGAAGATGCGCGTGCCGCAGTGGCCGAGCTGGAGCAAGTCGTTGATTTACCCGTTGTCTTTCAGGATGAACGCCTGTCGACCTGGACAGCCAAAGAGCGCCTGTTCGCCCAGGGTCTGAATGAGAAAAAGGTGAAGGAAAGACTGGATCAGACAGCGGCGGCCGTGATTCTGGAAGATTTTCTCTCATCGCATCGGGAGTTGACACATGGCTGAAGTGATTTTCGATACAGTCGCTGTTGAGCAGGCACTGGATCAGCTTGCTGCGGGCATTCATGGAGATGAAATATTTCTTGCCGGTATTCAGCAGGGCGGTGCCGATGTGGCCGATTCCCTGCAGGAGCGTTTGCAGGCGCGGGGCGCAGCGGTTGAGCGCGGCAATCTTGATATCAGCTTTTACCGCGATGATCTGGATACCATTGGTCCCAACCCTGAAGTCAGGCCTTCACATCTACCCTTCGACATTTCGGGTAAGACCATATGGCTGGTCGATGACGTATTGTTTACCGGGCGCACGATCCGGGCCGCGATGGGGGAGCTGTTTGATTATGGCCGCCCGGCGGCTATCCGCCTGGTCATTCTGCTGGACCGGGGCGGACATGAATTGCCCATAGCGGCGGATTTGACCGGCCTGACCCATGCGGCCAGTGCCGGTTGTTCAGTGAAGCTGGTTGCCGGAGATGCTGGCTGGCATATCGAGCAAAGGCGGGTGAAGGTATGATGAAGTTGCAGCATTTGTTTGGCATCGCTGACCTGGATAAGGAACAGATCGAGTACCTTCTGAACCTAGGTGAATCTCTCATTGATGTGTCCCGCCGACCAATCAGGAAAGCGCCTACCCTGCGCGGCAAGACCATCATTAATCTGTTTTTCGAAAACTCAACGCGCACCCGCACCAGCTTTGAGATTGCCGGCAAGCGATTGTCTGCCGATGTGATTAATATCTCCGCCTCGACCAGCGCCACCAAAAAAGGCGAATCGCTGCTCGATACCGGCCAGACGCTGGCCGCCATGCGACCGCATGTGCTGGTCGTCCGGCATTCGATCTCCGGCACCTGCCAGTTTCTCAGTGAGTACCTTGAGGGCACGAGTATTGTGAACGCCGGAGACGGCTCCCACGAACATCCGACTCAGATACTGACTGATCTGCTGACACTCAGGCAGGCGGGAGGATATGAGAACAAAGTTATAACAATAGTCGGCGACATCGCTCACTCACGGGTTGGCCGGTCGCACTTGCTGGCTGCAACACTGATGGGATACAGGGTGCGACTGGTGGCGCCAAAGACATTGCTGCCGGCAGAGGTTGAGCGTTATGGCTGTGAAATAAGCCATGACTTTGATGCCGCCATACCGGGTTCGGATGTGCTGTATATGTTGCGTGTACAGACCGAGCGCTTGACCGATAACTGTTCTTTCCCGTCCATCAGGGAATACCATGAAGCCTATGGTTTGAACCGTAAGCGTCTTGCAGCAGCTGGAAAGGGCTGTCTGGTCATGCATCCGGGGCCGATGAATCGCGGTGTTGAAATTGCCTCGGACGTGGCTGATTCGGCCAGCGCTCGAATTCTCGAGCAGGTTGAACATGGTGTGGCTATTCGCATGGCAGTGTTGACCGCCCTTTGTGGCGATACAGGAGGTGAGGGATGACCCTGCTGATTCGCAATGGACATGTGATTGATCCGGCCAATGCTATAGATGAAGTCTGCGATGTCTGGATAGAGGATGGCAGGATTGCCGGCTTGGGGGAATTCTCCGGCACTGCCAGCGAGACGATTGATGCATCAGGTCAGTACGTTTGTCCGGGTTTGATCGATATGCATGTCCACTTGCGTGAGCCCGGCCAGGAATGGAAAGAGGACATTGAATCGGGTTCGCGGGCGGCTATTGCCGGCGGCGTAACAACATTCTGCTGTATGCCGAATACCCAGCCACGGCTTGATCATGCCGGCGTACTGCTTCAGGTGATTGATCGCGCTCGCCAGGTTGGTCTGTGCCATGTGCACCCCATCGCTGCTGTCAGCCGGAATCTTGAGGGTAAAGAGCTGACTGAAATGCGCGAGCTGGCGCGTGCCGGTGCTGTGGCCTTTTCGGATGATGGCATGCCGATCTGGCATGCAGGCGTTATGCGCAAGGCACTGGAGTATGCATCAAGCTTCGGATTCATGGTTATCCAGCATGCCGAGGATCTGGAATTAACCTCGGGCGGCTGCATGAACGAAGGATGGATGTCGACGCAACTGGGCGTAACGGGGATGCCTGCTGAAGGCGAAGATTCGATGGTTGCCCGTGACATCATGCTGGCTCGCCGGGCTGATGCCCGCTATCACGTGGCCCATATTTCCACAGCAGGTGCGGTGGCTCTGGTGCGCCGGGCCCAGGCTGAAGGGTTGAAGGTGACGGCTGAGGCCGCACCGCATCATTTCAGCCTCACCGAGGAAGAGGTCATGCATTTCAATGCTGATGCCAAGATGAGTCCGCCATTGAGGACTGAAGAGGATCGTAAGGCGATTCTTGAAGGGCTGCGTGACGGAAGCATATCGGTGATTGCTACAGATCATGCGCCGCATCATGAGGATGACAAGCGCTGTGGTCTTTCCTGTGCTGCTTTCGGCATTGTCGGACTGGAAACCATGTTGCCGGTTTCGCTCGAATTAGCCTCGAACAATGTTATAACAATGTCCGACCTTATTGCCAAGATGACGATCAATCCGGCGCGCCTGCTGAATCTGGATAGCGGAACCCTGTCCGAGGGGCGCGCAGCGGATATCTGCATCTTCGATGCCGAAAAACGATGGACGCTGGATCGCAGCAAACTGTTTTCGAGATCCCGCAACACCCCGTGGCATGGCAGGGAGCTGACCGGGCAGGTCACCCACACCATAAAGGGCGGCCGCGTGGTATTCCGGAACGGAACGATCCATGACTGACAGAAACATGATTGTTGAAGAGGGCGCCAGGGTACTTGCCAATGTCCTGCATCAGGGTGATCAGTTTGTTATGCGGGTGCATGCACCGAAGATCGCAGCTTCAGCGCTTCCCGGGCAGTTCGTGCATATGCAGGTCTCGGATGGGCAGCCCATGCGCCGGCCGATATCTATTATGCTTACCGATCCGGACAAAGGAACCGTGGATCTGCTGGTCAAGGCTATCGGGGAGGGCACCCGGTTGCTGCGCGAGCGCAAGGTCGGTGACTGTATTTCGATGCTCGGACCCATTGGCAGGGCATTTGAGTTATCGGATCACAGCAAGCGTTATATTCTGATCGGTGGCGGGGTCGGTATTCCTCCGATGATCTTTGTTGCTGATTCCCTGCAGGGCAAAGCCGATTGCGTGGTATTTGCCGGCTCTGAAGTTGAGTTTCCGTTCGCCCTTAAACCGACCACTACGCTTCTGCCGGGCATCGGCGGTAATGCCATTCTGAGTATTGCTTCGCTGGAAGAGCGTGATATCCCGTGTCGTCTGGCTTCAAATGCAGGTCTGTACGGCTGTTATGAGGGCCATGTTCCCGATCTGGCCGGTGACTATCTGGCGGCACTGAGTGATGATGAACGGCAACGATGTACCCTCCTTTCCTGTGGCCCGCATCCGATGCTGCATGCCGTGGCCCGCCTGGGGCGGGCATTCAATATTTCGGCATATCTCAGTCTTGAGGAGCATATGGCCTGCGGCATCGGCGGTTGTGCAGGCTGTGTGGTGAAAACACTGGAGGACGGTACGGAGAAATACCGGCGCGTCTGTGTTGACGGGCCGGTATTTTCTGCAGATATTTTACCCGAGTTTGCATGAGTCCTGAAGGCATTAGCTCAGTACTCGACTTCTGGTTTGACGAGCTGGAGCCCCGACAGTGGTGGGTAGGGATGGTGAGATTGATGCGCTGATTGGCAAAAGGTTTGGTGCGCTGCATGCTGCAGCTGCCGAGGCTGAACTGTTTTCATGGCGAGCATCACCGGAGGGCCGTCTGGCTGAGATTCTTGTGCTTGATCAGTTTTCCAGGAATATTCACCGCGATATGCCCGAGGCTTTTGCCTGCGACCCGATGGCGCTGGTGTTAGCACAGGAAGCCGTGAGCCTTGGTGTGGATAAGGCGATGGATGTTCCTCAGCGGGCATTCTTTTATTGTCACACGTCCGGGTTGGGTTAAAACCCTCGCCTTCAGGCGAAGGCTTCAGCATGATATAGTTGATACATGGGGAAGCATTACAGGAAATCGAGCCACAGTGTTTTCAGCATAGA
>JAJRTF010000021.1 GCA_021545585.1 Zetaproteobacteria bacterium | reverse complement strand
TACTCTTGCACAATCATGACACGAACCATCAGCTCCACAGGGTAAGGTGGACGACCACCCTTGCTGCGGTCACGCTGCGGAAGCGACAGCTCAACTTCATGCGCAATCTCCGCAAAGTCGATCAGCTCTTCGAATGGGATTTGTTTGAGCAGCGATTTCAATGCAGGGAGGATGAACTCATTCTCAATATGCTGCACCGTGACAATGACTTCCCACTGGGTCACTTCATCAACGGCATTGATGTGATAAACGCCTTTCTTATTTGTCCATATCGCCCTGATGAACACTATCAATACGCAGATAGCCGGGCTGACCATCCGGCCTTGGCTTGCAGCGTTCTCCTATAGGCACCTGGACAGGATTGGTTTTGGTATAAACACGCCTGCAGCGCTGATAGGTGCTACTATCCCGCAGATTATACAGGTGTGACACCGATATCCCGGCCAGGCTGGCGTAGCGTTGATCTCCGAATCGCTCATAAGCCCTTTGGCAGTAAACTTTGATGGTGGTGCCGGACGTGCTGTCGACCACTTGATCTACTTCGGCCAGCAGTATGATATCTTCATGCGTGTATTTGCGCTTGAAGCCGTTGGTTGTACGCTGCCTACGACGAACATGGCCAGCTTCCCGGTGGCGGGTGACCAGTCGTGTAACCTGTTGCCTTGAATACCCTGAGAGATGGATCAGGTAACGCAGAACCAGTCCTTTCTCTTTTTTTCTCAGCTTGCCGTAGTGCAGTCGATTCAACGTTCGTTCTACCCAGGCATAAATATCATCCTTGCTGCCCTGAAGGCGCAGTTCCGTCCGATCTGTCCCCGCCAGGAAGGCTGCAATGTCTCCAATCGTTTTGATCTTTCTTTCGTCCATCTGGATAAGCATCCCCGTATGATGAACAGAACAACTTCTATTTCAGACTCATTTCATATTGGAAAAGACTCTCCCTCCCCTGTGAATGGATAGCATGCTATACTCGGGTTTCGGGGTTCTTTTCGGCCAGCTGTGACTCATCTCACAGCATGAAAATTAGCGATGCCGAGCCTTCCAAATCTGAAATTCAGCTCAGAAGGGCAGGCACAAGAATTAAAAAGGAGTCATTATGCTAATGCGTAGTTTCTGGACAATCCTGATCACGATGATGGTATGCATGCCTGCACAGGCCGCATCACTTGAAAAAGCAAAGGCAGCGCTTGCCGAGGCCGAACAGTTACGTGCCGCTGAATTTTCGCCCGAGCATTACCGGGATGCCATCACCAGCCTGAGAAAAGCCAATGATATGCTTTCATCCAATGGTGATGCGGATGAAATTATGCGCTTACTGGACAAAGCGACCGTTCAGGCGACTCAGGCATCGACCCAGGCACAGAATTTTACCGAACAGTTTGCCGAACTTGTTGAATCCCGTGACCGCCTGCAGCTGGCAGACGATGCATTTGTCCGGGATGACCTTGCCGAGCGCTCCGAGAAAGAGTTCATGCTGATTGTGGAAGCTGCAGAAGACGGCAACACAAGCAGGGCAGCACGCGTATCCAAGCAGGCAAGATCCACCATCCACGCCGCTCAGGTGGTTGCCGCACGCGAACAGTTCGTGCGTCCGATATCCAAAACCGTCGCCGGCGCCCGCCAGGTCAAGGCGCGTCAATATGCACCCAAATCGCTGAAAAATGCCGTTGATATCCAGCATAAAGTCGAAAAACTTATTAAGGCGAATCCTGATGCCCAGACCCAAGCCTATGCACTTTCCCAGCAGGGACTGGTTTCGGCCAAGCGCGCCATGCGCATCTCCAGCCTCGGCTCTCAGGTCGGCCACAATCCTGCACAGCTTGAGATATGGATTGATGCTGAGGATGCACGCCTGGCCATGCTCGGAGACCTGCTTGGCATTAAGCTGAACAGTTCGCAGACCCTGGAAGAGCAGCTGACATTGCTGAAGCAGGGTGTTCAGGACATGCAGGCCAGCTATGAAGCGCGCCTGAATGATGCGGATATGCAGGTGAAAGACTTGAGCCAGAAACTGGCAAAATACGAAGGCGAACTGTCCGATATGGCTGAGATTCGCCGCAAGCTGCAGCTCAAACGGGAGGCAGAAGCCAAGATCAAGCGGCTCACGAAACTGTTTAACCCCAAGGACGTGGAAATCCTGTTGACGCCGGATGCAGATGTGATTCTGCGCATGAAGACATTGAATTTCCGCAGCGGCAGTGCGGTCATTCCGCCGGAAACCTATGCGCTGCTTGATAATGCCATCAAATCAATCGAGATGCTCCCCAAGCGTGCGATACGCGTTGAAGGGCATACCGACTATATGGGCTCGAACAAATACAATCAGGCCCTGTCTGAACGCCGGGCCAATGCAGTCGGGGAATACCTGATTGAGCGTCTGGGCGAAGCAGATCGCACTATCAACGGTGTCGGATACGGTGAAGACCGGCCGATCGCCAACAATGAAACGGCTGAGGGCAGGACCAAGAACCGCCGCATTGATATCGTTGTACTGGCGCCGCGCAGCTAAGGCGTGAGTGGACAAACAGGGCAATCCTTGCTTTACTGGATAGAGAGACTTCTCGACCAAAGATAGAAAGGAGTTCGATATGTTTGTCAAAAACACAGACAATGGTGATCTTGCCCAGGTACTGGAAATCAAGGAATTGACCGACCCGCATTCGGCAACGGTATGGGTTCGTTATCAGGCCGGTGAAGAAGAGGGTGATCCCGTCGCTGCAGCTAAAAGCGACCTGTCCTTTCCTTCCGGCGAAGCTCTGCCCAAGTGCTGGCTGGATCCACACTACCGGGTTAACTTCTAATCCGTAACACAATACACGCCCGCTGAACGGCCATCGTGAGCCATTCGGCGGGTTTCTTTTCCCCGATACTTTTCACTTATTTAAGCGAAATTGGCGCTTGCATCCTCGGCTCTTTGAACCATAATCCGCGCTCTTCGATCAAGCCCGTCACGGGCAGGTAGCTCAGTCGGTAGAGCAGAGGACTGAAAATCCTCGTGTCGGGGGTTCGATTCCCTCCCTGCCCACCACTATTATCAACCAAGCCATCCTTTTGCGGGTGGCTTTGTTGTTTCTGCGCTTCCCTCATGTGCTGGTTTATGTTCGTCTTTCCGCATACAGATATTCAGGAGTATCCCAAGGCATGAAAAACAATCCATCGGGACGACATATCGGAGACCGGCTGGCACTCAATTTGCTGCTGCTGGTTGTTATACTGACCGGGGCGGTTTTCTGGTGGACCAGTCAGAGCTTCAAATCGAATGACCCGTCACATGACACATGGGTTGATAAGGCAGGGCATCTCCATGTACTCGGCATCATACTGGGTGAGACCACGCTGCGTCAGGCTGAAATCATCCTGCGCAGTCGCAGTGATATTGCCCTGTATATTTATCCTGCGGAACACCCGCATGCCGGCATGACACTGGAGGCATACTTTCCATCCATTGCCGACCACACCAAGGTGATTCTGTTACTGAATGCGGATGATGCGTTGCTCAAGGCCATTGAACGGCGCTCCACCCTGCCTCACCTGTATCCCAATAAGGTGGCTCGAATGAATCTTTCCGGCAGCGACAGCCGTCTGGCGCAATCGCTTATCGTGCGTGAACTGACCCTGATTCCCAGCGCAACGATCACTGAGGAGGATATAATCGCTCACTTTGGCGACCACTTTCAGCGCTCAGTCATTGATAAGGATTCCATCGAACTGTCCTATGCGCAGCTCGGCCTTGTGGCACGTCTGCCGGACAAGGGGGTCACGCAACTGCATTTCGTCAACCCGGACTTGCTTCACTAGGGCCTGTTCACATAAATTCTGGTCGAAGCGCTGCTGTCCCAAATGAAGCCAGTCAAGGCGCGAGGAGTGAGGTTTGGTGAATCCAAATAAACGACGAGCAACGCTGAATGACCTCATTTGGGGTGCACCACGGGCAT
>JAJRTF010000020.1 GCA_021545585.1 Zetaproteobacteria bacterium | reverse complement strand
CCTAAGGGCCGCATAAGATGGCGAAATTCGCCTCGCACAAATCCGGGATGAGTAATTTTACAGAATATCCCAGCCAGACAACGATGATACTCCGGTTAATAATGCTCTGCCATGAGTTGAGTCCGACAGACTGCTAGACTAATTTTTTTTAATTTGGCTTATTCCGAAAGCAAATATGGATTGGAAATAAAGTGCGTATTACGGTAAATCGACCATCATCACTGTCGCTTTATAGGTATCGCCAGATGTGAGCAATTCTGCTATCAATAGCTCTATCGCTGTAGTGCTTTGATGATGGCGGGGAGGTGGACCATGATCCGACATTGCAAAATTGTAGTGGCGACGGATTTTTCCGAGCCGGCCGACGATGCTCTGCGGCGGACTATGACACTGGCGCACAAATATGAGGCCGATATTTACCTGCTGCATGTGATGGAACCGTTCATGCTCTACGACACCGACAGTATGCTGGCTATGCCAGTCGAAGACCTGTCCGAGGTGCGGCGCAAGGGTGCACATGAGCGGCTGGAAAAACAGGTGGACAAGGTGCGCAACGGGGTGACGATCTATCCGAAAATCGTTGAGGACATGCGCTCACCGGCTGCAGCGATCTGTGATGCGGCCAAGGATTTGGAGGCCGATATGATTGTGCTCGGCCGGCATGGTCGCGAGGGTTTCCTCGAGCACCTGTTAATCGGGTCAACGGCTGAGCATGTGGTTCGGCATGCGCCGTGTACCGTGGTAGTGACACATCCGCATCCGGAGGAAGATACATGAGTGTTTATTTTGACAGCGACAGGCCGATCGAATCATTTGCAGGCGCTGTACGCGATGTAATCATCGGCCCGGGCGTATTTTTCGAGCAGATGCCGAAGGCCGGAACCTATGTCCCGGCCATCTATTTTCTGACCCTGACACTGGCCGTGCCGCTGTTGATCGGAGCGATGATGACGCTTGGCTTCAGTCTGTTCCTTGCGCCGCTAGTCTGGCTGGTGCTGCTGGCGGCGACCTGGCTATGGGCCTGGTATCTGGCCTGGGCCGCACGGGTGTTCGGTAAAAAGGATCTGGCGACGATCAATGCCTTTCAGATCAGCGTGTATGCCAATGTGCCGATCCTGCTGGCCTGGGTGCCGGTGGTGAATGTCATAACCGGCCTGTGGTCGCTGGTGCTGGAATGGTTCGGCCTGACCCGCTTTGCCGGTGTGAGCAGCGGCATGGCGCTGCTGATACTGATCGTACCGATGGTCCTGATGATGCTGAGCGTCATTCTGCTGGTGGTATTGCTGGCTGTTTTTGCTTCACAAAACCAGCCCCTGCCATCATGGCAGATGTTCTAAAGGGCGGGGATTATGTCCATACCAGAGCAGCGAAAGCCCAGAAGGCCAGATACAGGAGCAGAATGATGGATACGCTGCCTCTGATCCAGCTATGTTCCGATGTTCTGAGCAACCAGGCACCGCCCGCTAACACAACAAACAACTCCAGCACCCCGATATACTGGCCGTAGTAGGCCGGATCCCAGTAGGAAACGGGGCTTAAGAATTGCCAGCCGGAGAAGGGAAAAAAGTGGAGGTGTGCATCATTGTGGTGTACCGGGAAATCGAAACAGGAATGCAGGAACATGCTGGCAAAAAGCACCGTGAGCCATGGCCGCCCGGCCTTCCATGCCAGCAGCCAGGCCATGGCCAGCAGCGGGAACGAATGAAAGGCATCGAATACGGCCTGCCAACCGAGTTCGAAATAGCCCGTCTTCCAGATATGCGGCTCGGTATGGCCGGAGAGCTTTGAGTAAAGATAAAACAGGAACATTGGCACATCGGGCAACAGCGCGCCTATGATGATCGCAAGCGGATAATGTTCCCGTCTGGCTTTGCGGAACAGCAGAAGATTGATAATGGCATGGGCCGGGGTGTTCATGCGCCCGAGTGTATTATACGCGCCAAGTTGCGGGCCACTGCCTCCGGATTTTCGGCATCCAGAATGGCGCTGATCACAGCCACAGGCATCCCCGCAAGCTGTGCGGCATTTGCCTCATCAATCCCACCAAGTGCGATGACCGGCAGCGCAGCCTGACCAGCCAGTTCCCTGAAGGCGGGCATGCCGAGGTGCGGCAGGCCCGGGTGGCTGGTTGTCGGAAAGACAGGCGAAAGCGTGGCCCAGTCAGCGCCTGCCTGCGCAGCCGCTGCAAGTTCCGCGGCACTGTGGCATGAGGCTGAAAGGGATATATTCTGATTGCCGAGCCATGTGCGTATATGGGCAAGGGAGGCGATATCGGCGCTGGCGACATGGAGACCATCGGCGTCAACTGCCTCGGCAATATCGGCCTGACTGTGAATGATCAGTTTCGTCTGATAGCGCTGTGTCAGCTGTCGCAAGCGCGAGGCCAGTGCCAGCAGGCGGGCGGAAGAGAGCTCTTTTTCCCGAACCAGCAGGGTATCTACACCACCCTGCAGGGCAGATTCGACGGCCTCAAAAAACGCATCCCCCGGCAGGCGGGAGCTATCGGTAATCAGGAGCAGTTGAGGCGGCGTATTCAGAAGCGCTTGAGCACCCAGCTGGGGGGCGAGATGCGTTTGTAGCCACCGGGCAGCCGGCGCTCGAAATCGCCATCACCGTTGGCATCATACAAATAATAGGCCGGGAACCCGCCTTGCGGCTGTACCTTGATCATATACACGCGGCCATGCGACACATACTCGGAAATGGTGGCGCCATCCTTCCGCTGATAGGAGCGGATTTCGACGTCATCCCCTTCCTTGGGCGCTTCGAACTCCTTATTAAGATCGGGCGCTTTTTCAGGTGTGTCATCAGGATACGCCTGAGCACCGACATGGTTGTCCTGCACCTCGGGCGGCGGCGGGACATCAGCCGCCTGGGCGGCGAAGGGGGGTGCGGCGGCGAAGAACAGGGCTGTCAGTACAACAGGAATCAGATTGCGGGGAAGTAGTGAGTTCATACAGGCAGTATAGCGGAACAGCTACGCAGCGGTAGTGCGTTTATTGCAGACGCCGGAGTCATGTCTTGCGCAGCAGCACCAGACAGGCGCCGCCGCCACTGCCGGGCTGAGGCAGCACGGCCAGTACCATGGCTGCGAACGGCCCTTCCCTGAGCCAGTGATAGGTGGCCTGCTTGAGCACAGGCTCGCCTTCGGAATGCAGTCCGCGTCCGTGAATAATACAGATCACACGTTGCCCGCAGGCGATGGCCTGCTGAAAGCCCGTTTCCAGTTGATGTAGGGCAGCGGCCCGGGTGATGCCGTGCAGATCAAAGCTGCAATCCACCGGCGGTTGCTCTGTCACCAGACGTTTCAGCCGTTCGCGGGAGATGCCATTGGCGACAAGCGTCCATGGTTCGTCCGCTGAAGCCGGTTTCATGTCCGGCCTTGTGACAGCTGCCTGAATCCGGGTGGCGGATTGTCCGTTTATGGATATGGCAGGCCTGCGGCGGGGTCGTTTTTTCCCGGCGGTGACCTTGTCCGGCGCATTGATCGGCCGAACCTTGCTCATCGCTTCGGCAAACAGATCCTGTTCATCATGATCGGTAACCAAGGAGGGCAACCTTAAAACTCGGGGCGTTCGGGCCTGGACATCAGCAATGAGACCGCATTGCCGATATCAAGCCTGCCGGTCAGGACATGATGGACGCTTTGCATCAGCGGCACATCAATAGCAAGCTTTGTGGCCAGATGATCAATGGCTTCAGCTGTGCGCACGCCTTCAACGACCTGACCAATCTCGGCCCTGGCCTCGGCGATGCTTTTACCCCGGGCCATGGCCATGCCGAAGCGGCGGTTGCGTGACAGGGAACCTGTGCAGGTGAGTACCAGGTCACCCAGACCGGACAGACCCATCGAGGTTTCAGGGCGGCCGCCGCAGGCAACACTGAGGCGGGCCATTTCAGCCAGACCGCGGGTGACTACGGCGGCGACCGAATTGTGGCCGAGCTCCAGACCGTCGGCCATGCCAGCAGCAATGGCGACGACATTTTTCAGGGCCCCTCCGAGGGCGACACCGACGACATCATCGCTCAGATAAACACGGAAATTGGTATCATCGAAAAAAGAGGCCGCATGGGCCGCCTGCCCGAGTTCTCTGGCAGCCATGGTGATGGCGGTGGGCTGACCACGCGCTACCTCGAGTGCAAATGACGGGCCGGAAAGAATGGCGATACGTCGCGCATCAATATGCTCGGCCAGCATTTCATCGGTACGGATCAGACTGTCCGGGTGCAGCCCCTTGCAGGCGGCAATCACCGGGTAATCACCGTGAAGCATGGGAAGTATTGAAGTGGCTGCCGTACAGGGAAGCGCCACCACGCAGGCGGCGATATTGTCCAGAACCGCATCCATGTCGGCGCTGACACGCAGGCTGTCGGGGAATCGGATATTGGGCAGATAGCGCCTGTTTTCACGCCCTGACTCCATGGCGGCGGCCTTGGCCGTATCGCGGGCCAGAAGCCGAACCTCGCGTCCGTTACGGGCCAGTACCATGGCCAGAGCAGTACCCCATGAGCCGGCACCGAGTACGGCGACCGCTTTATCTGTCTGCGAAGCTTGCCCCTGTGCATGCATCAGCCGCCATTCCTCCCGATCATGAAAGCACCCCCGGTATTCGATCTGAATATGGGTACAAGCAGTATGAATAATCCGGCCAGCAAAGGCCAGTCTCCCCAGCGTACATACGCGGTGATATGGTCCGATGGGATGAATTTCCCCAGCAACAGCGTTGTTGTCCACCACGGGATGCTGGCGCTTATTGAGCCATCCGGTTTGATGATGGCTGTGACCCCCGTATTGGCGACACGCAGCACATAGCGGCCGGTTTCCACAGCGCGCATGCGTGCGGCCTGCAGGTGCTGCCATGCAGCCGGGGAGCGCCCATACCATGCATCATTGGTGACATTGGTCAGCACCTGGGCGCCGGCCAGAACTCTGGCTCTGGAAAGCTCAGGAAACAGGGACTCGTAGCAGATCAGTGAACCATAACGAACACCGCCGACTGTCAATGTGCCGCTGTCGCCGGAGGGCTGGAAATTAGCGATTTCGGGTACGATGGTATGCAGAAAAGGAATCCAGGATGGCACGTATTCACCGAAAGGCACCAGATGCTGCTTGCCTGCAAAGTCCAGATCATCTGCATGCCCCGCACTTCCCGGGCGTGTGGCAAACAGGCCGTTCTGCGCCGTACCATCGGCAAATGCCTTCAGCCCTCCGAACAGCAGTGGCGTATGCCAGCGATCCACGCGCTCATTCAGCCAGGCGCTCCAGGATGGTGAGCGGGAAAGAAAGAACGGTATAGCCGCTTCAGGCCAGATGATAATATCAGCCTTCGCAGCGGCTGACAGACGGGCATAGCGCTGCATGGTCTCATTCAGAAATGATGCGTCCCATTTCACATCCTGCGGGATATTACCCTGAATCAGGGCGGCGGTTCTGGGCGCCTGTCTGGAGTCTTTGTCGACTGCTACGGCAGGCGCAAAGATGAACAGCGATATCGAAATGGCCAGCCAGGCTGCGCCCCATCGATGCGTGTGGTACTGCCATAGCTGTACAAGGGAGGCCGCCATCAGTGCGGGCAACAGGGCCAGGCCGTAGACGCCGAACCATGAGGCCCAACCGACAGCCGGGGTGTCCAGCAGAACATTGCCGAGCGCTGTCCACGGTAGCCCCGTAAAAATATGGCCGCGCAGCCATTCCTCGAAAACGGCCGCAATGGCAAAGGCCGGCAGCAGCCATGCACCGGGCCCGGCCAGGCGCCATGTGAGCCAGGCCCAGAGAGCCGGCAACAATGCCATCACAGATCCAACCAGCAGCACACAGAAGGCGGCGATGATCCAGGGAAGATGGCCGTAGGTGTGCAGCGTTGGCGCCAGCCACCATGCACCCAGGCCAAACCAGCCGAGGCCAAAAGCGAAACCGATCCAGGCCGGCTTTGTCCGGGATGACGGACTGCGCTGAATGAGCCAGAACAGTAGCCCGAGAGAAGGAAGTGCCAGCCATATCTGATCGTAAGGTGAAAATGTAAACGGCATCAGTCCGCCGGCCACAAGGGCGAAAAGCAGATGCCGGAGACTGGCCTGCACGGATGCGGCGTTCGTACGTATCATGCGGACATGTTAAACGCGGGCTGCGTCAAAAGTCATCCATCTGCACTTTCTGCCATGCTGCAGAAAGTGTCAGCGGGATTTTCTGTCGCTGAATTCGATGCGCACCCTGGAAATACGGCGTGGATCGGCTTGCAGGATGTGAATCATGCATGAGCCGATATGAACGGATTCCCCGTGGCGCGGAATCCGGCCAAGGCGTGCGGTAATCCATCCGGCTACGGTATCGTAGTCTCCTTCTGTGACGCTGATCCCGGTGGCCTCACAGAATTCATCAATATGCATACGCGCCAGCACCAGATAGCTGCCATCATCCAGTGCCTGGCATTCGGCTTCCTCTTCATGGCCAGACTCACCAATTTCACCAAATATTTCGCGCACCAGATCGGAAAGGGTAATCAGGCCGGCGATGCCGCCGTATTCGTCCTGTACCATGGCGATATGGCATGCTTTTTCCTTCATTTCGGCCAGCAGGCCGGATACCTGCTCAAGTTCGGAGGCATGCAGGCATGGGCGCAACAGGTTGATAAGCGGAGGCTCCTTCGCCTGTAGTCGGGCCGCAATGATATCACGGATATGAATGACGCCGAGCACATGATCGAGGTCGCCTTCAATGACAGGCATACGGTTAACGCCGCAATCAATCAGCGCCTTTTCAGCTTCGGCGAGGCTGGCGTCGGCAGCAAGATCATGAATCTCGGAGCGCGATACCATGATTTCACGTATACGGGTATCATGGAATTCCACCAGTTGAGCCAGCATATTGCGTTGCTCATCCGACTGAACCGCCTCGGCGCGGGCAAGTACGTCCAGCAACTCCTCTGTGTCGCGTCCGGGCCTGAGCCGTTCAATCAGCAGCCGGCGCAGGCTGCCCAGCCAGTGGCTTGGATACAGGTTCATAGGGCTTCCTCATCGTTGTTCATCATTTCATTTTGGGTGGGTCTACTCTGCGACGGGTAGGGGTCGTGCAGGCCGAGCCGCTGCATGGCCAGTCGCTCCAATGTTTGCATGCTGTCTGCATCCGCATCGCTGATATGATCAAAGCCGAGCAGATGCAGGCAGGCATGTACAATCAAATGCATGGTGTGATCGTGCTCAGGCAGGGCCAGACGAGCGGCTTCCTCAAGAATGAACGGAACAGCCAGAGCAATATCACCAAGGGGTTGCGAAGCATCAACATCAGCGCTTTCCTGCAGTGGAAAGGACAACACATCCGTGACCTTATCCTGCTCCCGCCATTGCCGGTTCAACGCATGTACTTCGGCATTGGTGGTAAACCTGACGCACAATTCGGGGTCGGCTGCGTCACATCCGGCGACAGTCAGGGCGGCCAGCACAGCCTGCCGGATCGCGTCCGGCGACGGTAACGGGTGCTCGTCTACATCCTCATCAATCAGCACGTCAATCATGGTCTGCCTGATCTTCGTAGGCATTGACGATACTTTCTACAAGCCGGTGCCGCACCACATCTTTTGCTGTAAGGCGGCAAATGCTGATATCCCTGACATGCTCCAGAACCTGGAGTGCGTGCAACAGGCCGCTTTGCTGATGTTTGGGCAGATCCACCTGGGTGATGTCGCCGGTGACGACCATGGTGGCACCGAAACCGAGACGGGTCAGAAACATCTTCATCTGTTCACGGGTGGTGTTCTGGGCTTCATCGAGAATCACAAATGCATCATTGAGCGTGCGGCCGCGCATATAGGCCAGTGGAGCGATTTCAATCCGCCCCTGCTCAAGCAGGGCATTCATTTTTTCAATGCCGAGCATATCCGCCAGGGCATCGAATAACGGCCGCAGATAGGGATCTACCTTTTGTTGCAGGTCGCCCGGAAGAAAGCCCAGCCGCTCGCCGGCCTCTACAGCGGGGCGAGTCAGGATGATGCGCTCGGCACGATTGCTGTTCATCGCAGCCACAGCTGCAGCAACGGCGAGATAGGTTTTCCCCGAACCGGCCGGGCCAACCGCCAGAGTCAGTGTGCTGGATGCAATGGCTTTCAGATAGGCGCGCTGATTGGCTGTTTTGCCACGGATATGCCGGCGTCCGGCGATCAGTGCCATTCCGTCGCCCGCCTCAGGTTTGTCGGCATTCGCATGCTGCACATCATCATTCTGATCCAAATCGCGCAATACGCCCTCCACATCCATGTCGGTTAATTCCTCTGTCAGTTCCAGCTGCTGACTACGAAGGTCGTTTCCACGTACGATTTTGCCAGCCAGCCGCTGCATGGCCTGAGCCGCCGAATCGGCATGCTGACCTTCAATCGTCCAATGGCCCGGCTGGCCGATAAGTCTGACGGAAAAAAACTGTTCAATGCGATGCAGGATGCGGTTACCCGGACCACACAGGCGCTGTAGCGATGCGGTATCCAGTGCCTCAAGATGCAGGGTGTGTGATGGCGTCAGGCTTTGAGGGCTCATGCGATGTGCAAGTTATGCGACAATCAGTTCGCCGCGCAGCGATTGCCCGAAGGCCTCGGTGATGCGTACGGGCATGATCTGACCGATCTGGCGTGGTTTGCCCTTGAAATGAACAATCTTGAAATCGGCCGTATGCCCTTCCATATCGCCATCGCTACGCCCCGGCTTTTCCACCAGTACATCCAGAGTCTGGCCAAGCTTGGCCTGTAGGGCATCTCTGGCCTGTTCACGAATCAACTCCAGCAGGGTTTGCAGGCGCGCATCTTTTACATCCTCGGGCACATCATCGGCCGATTTCGCCGCCGGTGTGCCGGGACGGGGTGAATATTTAAAGCAATAGCTGGAGTCGTATTTCACCCGCCGTACCAAATCAAGCGTCGCCTCAAAATCGGCATCGGTTTCACCCGGATAGCCGATAATAAAATCGGATGAAAGCGCAAGCTCCGGACAATGGCTACGCAATTCGTCAATGATGGCAAAATAATCGTCCCGCGTGTGACCCCGGTGCATATGTTTCAGCATGGCATCCGAGCCGCTCTGTACCGGCAAATGCAAGAATGGCATGAGTTGCGGAATCTCGCCGAAAGCCACGGCCAGCTCCGTTGTCATCTCCATCGGATGGCTGGTAATAAAGCGCAGGCGTTTCAGGCCATCGAGCTTGGCTACGGCATACAGCAGCATGGTGAAGTCCCACTCTTCGCAGTTGTTCTCCACATCACGCGGCCCTTCGCCCCGGTAACCGTTCACATTCTGACCCAGCAGGCTGATTTCAACCGCACCGTCAGCCAGAATGCCGCGACATTCTTCGAGCACCCGCTCAACCGGTCGCGATAGCTCCGGCCCGCGTGTGTAGGGAACCACGCAAAAGGTGCAGAATTTATCACAGCCTTCCATGATGGTGACATAGCCGGATACGCCATCGACGCGCTGCTTGGGCAGATGATCAAATTTCTCAATTTCCGGCATGTCTGTTTCGCTCAGGCATACGCGGTCACGCCGGATCTTTTTCACCATCTCCGGAAGTTTGTGGTAGGTCTGCGGCCCGAAGACCATGTCAACGTATGGGGCCCGCTTCTGGATGCGTGCGCCTTCCTGCTGACCCACACAGCCGCCGACGCCTATGATCATGTCAGGGCGCGTGTCTTTCAGCTTGCGATAGCGGCCAAGCTGGGAATACACTTTTTCCTCGGCCTTTTCACGTACCGAGCAGGTATTCATCAGGATCACATCTGCCTCTTCCGGTGTACCGACAAGCCGCAAGCCGTAGGCCTGTTTCATCAGGTCGGCCATGCGCTGGGAGTCATATTCGTTCATCTGACAGCCATAGGTTTTGATAAACAGGGTGTCGAGGCTGCGAATAGAGGTGGGAGAATCGATTATCGGTTTGGACATGGAAAGGGCAATGCTAAAGCGCCGGATTTACAAGCGCAAATCCGGCGCTCGGCCTGAACAGTTTTTCGCTGCAGCGTTGGCGACCTGTTTAAACCTTTCGGCCCTGGATATATTGCATGGAAGCTGCGTTGCTATGATTCATCTGGCGCAGATTACTACTCATGTTCTGCATAATGGTGAACAGAATATCCTTTGAATCACCCCGAGTTTGTCGGAGGCTAAAACTCTTGAGAGAGACCTCTGCACATCCAGTGTTTGAATCGTTGGCGATGTTCCACAGCATTTTTTTCGATTGGCCGGTACATTTCGGAGTTTGCCCCCCAAGGAATTGCTGGAATATCCTGAATCCGTGAATTCAGGGCGCAGTTGT
>JAJRTF010000019.1 GCA_021545585.1 Zetaproteobacteria bacterium | reverse complement strand
TGTGGCTGCCACGCTTATAGTCTTGCATACCATGGAAAAATACCTATCCGTCGCCTAAAGGCGAGGGGGTTACTGATCCCCTATCGGGGACTCTAAAAAGGAGGGATCGGCGTTAGCCCGCCCCAATTGAAAGCCCCACTAAGTCGAATGACTGCTTTTGCCGATAGCAGCCATAGGATGCCGGCTTCTATCGGCCACACTAAGACCGAATATCCAATAAATCATTCAATCGACCAGAGGCAGCCGCAGATCCACCTTCAAACCATGTGGCTCGATATTGGTAAAGCCGACCCGGCCACCGTGCATCGCCAACAGCTCATGCACAATCGCCAGCCCCAGCCCGTGCCCGCCTTCCTTGCGTGCCCGGGCCTTATCCACGCGGTAAAAGCGCTCAATCAGGCGCGGCAACTCTTTTTCCGGCACCCCCGGCCCATCATCCTCTACCGTCAGAAGCAGGCGATCATCAGCTGATTCCATGCGCACCCGAATATCAGTGCCCGAGGGCGCATAGCGGATGGCATTCTCCACCACATTGGTCAGCACCCGCTCCAGATTATCAGCCGACATCGCCACCCTGGGCATACCATCGGCCAGTTGTTTGTGCACCCGGCTGCCTTTGGCCTGTAATTGCGGTTTCAATGCATCGCACACCGCTTTCAATACAGCCCCGGCATCGCAACTGGCTTGTGTATCACGTACGGAAAATTCAATCTGATCAAGCGTCAGCAGTGTATCCAGCAGGTGATTGACATGCCTGGCCTCATCGGCAATCACCTGAGAAGCTTCTTCAAGGAAATCAGGGTCATCGCCAAAAGATTTAAGGCTGCGGGCATAGCCGAGCAGCGAGGTCAATGGCGTTTTCAGATCATGCATCAGATTGGAAAGAAATGTCCGACGCTGGCCTTCCAGCCGGTATTGTTCCGTGATATCCATGCACAACAGCAAAGCCTGATTGCGACCGAGTTGCGCCAGACGTGGCGCCAGCACCCGATGCTCAAGATGCATATCGCTTAGCACCACACTCTCAGGCAATGCTGCAAGCCCCGCCGCAAGTTGCTCATGCCAGTCGGAATCCCGATAGAATCTCAACAACGGCTGGGGAAAAGACGTGCTGGCCGACATAGAAAAGATTTCCCGTGCCCGTTCATTTGCCGCCAGCACCCTGCCCTGATGGTCCAGGCGCAGCACAGCCTCATTCACTGCCGACAGTAATTGATCAAGACGGCGAGCACTGCTGGCCAAGCTGCTTTCCAAGCCGCCGGACGATTCACGCAGGCGTCGGTTTTCGGTTTGATATTGATGCAGCTTGCAGCGCATCCTGTAGGCGGAATACGCCCATACAGCAATGATGCCGACAATAAGAAACAGCCAGACTGACATGTGGCCGGACGCCTGGACAGCCATCATGATTCAGGGACGATGTAGCGATATCCCATACTGCGTACGGTTTCCACACAGTCCTTGCGGCCGATCTTGCCCAGCGCCTTACGCAGGCGTTTGACAGTCACATCCACGGTTCGCGCTTCAACAAACACATCGCGCCCCCATACATGATCCAGCAGATAATCTCTGGAACGGGTCTTGCCGGGTTTGTCCATCAGTACCTGCAGCAACTTATATTCCAGCGGCCGTACCTCAATCTTCTGTTGACCGTCATAAATAACCGGCACTTCCGGATCAAGCCTCAGGCTATGCTCCGCCGTACAGCCGGTTTCCTGCACCCGTGTACGCCTGAGAAGCGCACGGGCGCGAGCCACCAGCTCGTCCGGCTCAAATGGCTTGGGCAGATAATCATCCGCACCTTCATTCAGGCCCTGTACCCGCTCGCTGGCCATTCCCAGAGCCGTCACCATCAGTACCGGCAGATGCATACGCGAGGTGGATTTTTTCAACCAGCGCAGCACCTGCATACCGCCCGTTCCGGGGATCATGCGATCCAGAATGATCAGCCGCCACTGCCCATCGCGCAGAGCCGCCAGCGCACTGTCGCCATCGTAACAGCAGTGCGTCGTAAACCCTGCCGCACGCAGATGCAGCACCATCAGCCGGGCAATCGGCTCTTCATCCTCAATAATCAGAATATCGGCCTGAGTCTCACTTGTGTCATCTTTCATCAGTGAACGATACTCATACATCGCCCCATTGACCTCAAGCATGGGCTATTTACGGCTGGCCAGCGCAAACTCGTGCATGGCTGCATATTCACTCTCAAGCTTCAAAGACATGCGCGACAACAGTCGGAACATAAAGCGCAGCATCTGATTGCCCAGCATCGGATCTTCCAGCGTAATGACATTGAAATAGGAACGATTAATGCTCAGCAACACAAGCTCCGTTTCAGCACGCACGGTGGCCGAATGCAGGCGATCTGCATCCAGGAAAGAAAACAGGCCGAATACATCTCCGGCCTCCAAACGGGTATAGACATCATCGGCCGGACTACTCACAGCCACCTCGCCGCTCAGAATCAGATGCATGGTGTTATCCGACTCGCTACAGGCTGCATAAATCAGTTCATCGGCCTGACAGCTGCGCACATCAAAGCATGAGTAAAGCAGCATACTTTCCCGGTCGGCCATTTCCTGACACACGGGCATGGTACGAAAGCGGGCATACAGGGGATCGGCCACAATGGATGCCTCAAAGGCATGTAAAAGATTTTCTCGTGTGTTCATTTTGTTCTCCATGTTTTCTCCGCAAAATGTTCTCGTCTCTGTTGTCTCATATCATTTTGTTAAGGCGGAATCATAGGGACTTTTGTGACATTGATATGACAGCAAGCCCGATGTTCATCTGTGTCACACAAATGTCATACAGGCTCGCTAATGTGCGGCCCATCCCCGAACAGGGACAAACCTTGATTAATCAAAAAATGGAGAAAACGAAATGAAAGCAACCATGAAAATCATTGCTGCTATTGCGCTGTTCGCATTCTCGGCACCGGCATTTGCCGGCGGCGTGACTGTAGCCAACGACGGCGAAAGCAAGCTCAAGCTGGAAGGAAAATTCTTCCTGAACACTACAGCAAATAAAACAACTGCATTTGTGGCAGGTAATCCTGCAAAAAGCGGCACCATCAAGCAGACCACTGGCCTTGCAGTAGACCGTGCATATTTCGGCGCCAAATACTATTTCAACGATGCCTGGATGATGCGCATCACGACCGATGTACATCTGGACACCACGCTTTCCTCTAAAAACAACAACATCTTCCTGAAATATGCCTATGTTGAAGGCAAGCTAGCTGGCGATGCTCTGGTTCTGCGTCTGGGCCAGTCACATACCCCGTGGATCGATTACGAGCAGGGCCTGTGGAAACACCGCTATGTGTCCAAGGTGTTCGTTGACACCAAGGGTTTTGACGCTTCTTCCGATCTTGGCATCGGCTTCAAGGGCAAACTCGCTGACGGCCTGATTAAATACTGGTTCACCGAAACTGCCGGTGCCGGTTACAGCCATCCAGGCATGCACAAGGATGTTGTTACAGGCAAGTATGCTTCAGGCGTCAAGGCATTCGATCTGGATGCACGCATTGGCTTTTACCCTATCGAAGGCCTGACCCTGGATCTCCAGTTCCGTGATGGCTACAAGGGCACCAAGTATTATGACAATGCCAACAAACAGACCACGCCGGGCACCAAGCACACGCTGTATCAGATCATGGCCACCTACGGCACCCATGACTGGCGTGTAGGCGCAAACTACATCAACGAAAAAGCCAAACGTAATGCAGATGTTCTGAACGCCATCACCTTCCAGGAAGACAAGACCACCGGCTATGACCTGTGGGCATGGGCTAATTTTGGCGATGGCTTTGGCGCATTTGGTCGCTATGAAAATGATAAGGTGAAACGTACCGGCAATGCTACTGACGAGAAAACCAATCGCTATGTTCTGGGTCTGGAATATTCTCCCATCAAGAATGTTTCATTCTCACTGGTAACCGATTACAGCAAAACCAAGGAAAAAGGACATATTGCAGGCGACTGGGAAAAGACCACCAAGACAGGTCTGTACTCTCAGGTCAAATTCTAAATCGGAATCGGCCGAAGTTCGCTCCGGCCTTTTCTACTTTTTTAACCCAAACTAAAAATGCCAGGAGATACGCATGAAAAAGATAATTATTACTGCTGCATCCCTGCTGATGGCTGCCACTGCAGCTCAGGCAGCCGAGCAGATCCAGATCGTAGGTTCATCCACGGTATATCCTTTCTCCAGCTATGTAGCTGAAGAACTGGGTGCCACCACCAAGTTCAAAACCCCTGTGGTCGAATCCACCGGTTCCGGCGGCGGCATGAAGCTGTTTTGTGCCGGTGCAGGCATGGACACCCCGGACTTTACCAACGCATCGCGTCGCATGAAGGCTAAGGAATTCAAGAAATGCCAGGAAAACGGCGTCAAGGAAATCACCGAGATTGTTGTCGGTTATGACGGCATCGCCATTGCCCAGAGCAAGAGCGCTGCACCACTGAACCTGACCCGTAAAGAGCTGATGCTGGCGGTTGCTGCTGAAGTGCCGAATAAGGCAGGCGATGGTCTGGTTGCCAATCCATATCACTACTGGAATGAAATCAATGCCAAGCTGCCGCACCGCAAGATCACCATCTACGGCCCGCCAAGTTCCTCCGGTACGCGTGATGCATTCGAGGATATGATCCTCAAGCACATCACCAAGCACATGAGCGTGTACACCAGCCTCTACAAGGCCGATCACAAGAAGAACAAGAAGTACAAGAAGTTCCACGAGATTCGTCAGGACGGCGTGTATGTACCAAGTGGCGAGAACGATAATCTGATCGTTCAGAAGCTGGGCAAGGATGCCGCCGCACTGGGCATCTTCGGTTACAGCTATCTGGAAGAAAATTCTGATTCCATTGCCGCGGCAACTGTTGAGGGCGTCGCTCCGGCTCCGGAAACCGTTCAGAACGGCTCCTACAAGCTGTCCCGCTCACTGTACTTCTACATCAAGAAGTCCCATATCAGCAAAGTGCCGGGCATGATGGAATATGCCAGGCTGTTCACCTCCGAGCAGATGATTGGTGATGACGGCGCTTGCGCTGAAATCGGCCTGATTCCTCTGCCTGAGTCCATGCGTGATCACTATCGTTCACAGCTGACCAAGCTGACCAACCTGACAGCTGACGACTTCAAGAAGAAGTAAGAAGCATGAAAAAGCAGGCCGGGGGTAACTCCGGCCTGCTTTTTCATTCACCATGTTGCCCGCTTCCCGTACGGCAACCGATATCGAAATGACCTTCCACCCTGTCATTTCCATGTCGAACTATCACAACTCGGGCAAAGAAGTTAACATGCACGCCCCTGTAAGCTACGCTGATCTGCCCGGACACCAACCTCGGCACACCGGCTTTATCGACACGCCTTTAATCGGTAATCTTGCGCCATGGAGGGAGCAATTCTTTGTCCACTGCTGTCTGTTTAACAGGTAATCATCCATGACCGCTTCAACCATTTTCCTCTGGTTTTTCGGCGGCTTGCTCCCGCTTGCTGTGATGGCCTTCTGGCTGGCGCGCGGCAAAGCCCTGGGGGAAGCGGCGGCCGGGAAACGCCTGCACTCGCTGCCCAGTTTCCACGGCTGGTATGCCGTTGTCTGGCTGGCATTGCCGGCGCTCGCCACCGGCCTGTTGTTCAGTCTGCTACATCTGTTTCACATCATGGACATACCCGCCCCGATGCTGCTGGCGACAGCCTTTGGCCTGGGCGGTGTGGGACTGTGGATGGGATTGCGTCATATCGAAGCCAGCTTCCGCGCCCGTCAGGCGGTTGAAAAAATCATGCGTGGCATGCTGTTTGTCGCCGCCACCCTTTCAATCCTGACAACGCTCGGCATTGTTCTATCCGTCATTTTTGAATCGGTACGTTTCTTTCACGTTGTTTCATTCTGGGATTTCATCACCGGCACCAAATGGCAACCGGATACCGCCTTTCTGATCGGGGCCGGCCGCGAAAGCGAAGGCGTTGCCCCTCCTTTATTCGGCTCGGTGCCTATTTTTGCCGGCACCTTTATGATCACGGCTATTGCCATGCTGGTGGCCGTACCGGTCGGCCTGTTCGCCGCTATTTACATGTCCGAATATGCCAGCCATACAGCGCGCAGCCGACTCAAACCTATGCTCGAAATCCTGGCCGGCATCCCGACCGTTGTATACGGATTCTTCGCCGCCATCACCATCAGTC
This sequence comes from Zetaproteobacteria bacterium, assembly GCA_021545585.1. GTDB lineage: Bacteria > Pseudomonadota > Zetaproteobacteria > Mariprofundales > Mariprofundaceae > JAJRVH01. The sequence goes on along the minus strand of JAJRTF010000019.1, from coordinate 16,183 downwards.
CGCTGATTGTTCAGCTTGCTAATGCGGTGGGACTGGAAGCCGACTATACCAATGCTCTGGCTCCCGGCCTGATTATGGGTGTGATGATTATCCCGTTCGTATCCTCGCTTTCTGATGATGTCATCAAGGCGGTGCCGCAATCCCTGCGTGACGGTTCGCTGGCGCTCGGCACCACCAAAGCCGAAACCATTCGCCACATCGTACTGCCGGCTGCACTGCCGGGCATCGTCTCAGCTTTTCTGCTGGCGATATCCCGTGCCATCGGCGAAACCATGATCGTGGTGATGGCAGCCGGATTACGCCCGAACCTGACGGCCAATCCGCTGGAAGGCGTCACCACTGTGACGGTTAAGATTGTCGAGGCGCTGACCGGTGATCAGGAGTTCGATTCCGCCTTCACGCTGGCCGCTTTTGCGCTGGGTCTGGTTCTGCTCATTATCACCCTGATCCTGAATATCATCTCATCGATTGTAGTGCGTAAATTCAAGCAGAGGTACGAATAGTGAGCGACCCATTGAAGCCCTCGTCCATGGATACCTCGCTGAAGGCCGACAACCGCAAGCGTCGTCGCGCCCGCGCCGACAGCCGCTTCAAGTGGTATGGCATCATCGCACTCGGCCTTGCCATGGCCTTTCTGACCTTTTTCTTCATCGATATCATCGGCAAGGGCTTACCTGCGTTCCAGCAGGCCGAGATTCTGGTGCATGTGGAATATTCCGAGGCGGTTAAAAGCAACTATAACAAGGCCGTGCCGAAGAAGTACAGGAAGCTGATCAGCCGGGCCTGGTTGCGCAGCATTCCGATGATGCTGGAGGGCCATCCGGACATGATCGGCACATCCGAGAACCTGTGGGTGCTGGCCGACTATCGCGTGGATCAGTTTCTCAAAGGACATGAAGGCCACCGCCTGAAGAAGAAATATCAGCAGCTGGTTGCCCAGCTTGAAACAGACGGCAAGGTTCATCTCGCCTTCAACACTGGCTTCTTTTCCAGTGGCGATTCCAAATTGCCTGAAAATGCCGGCATCCTTGCTTCGGCTATCGGCTCCGTACTGGTACTGCTGCTGACCATGCTGTTCGCCGTGCCGGTTGGCGTCATGACGGCGATCTATCTGGAGGAGTTTGCGCCGGACAATCATTTTACCCGCCTGATCGAAGTCAACATCAACAATCTGGCTGCCATCCCGTCCATTCTTTACGGTTTGCTGGGGCTGGCCATCTTTATCAATTTCATGGGCGTGCCCCGATCATCCGCCCTGGCCGGCGGCCTGACTCTGGCATTGATGACGCTGCCCATCATCATTATTGCCACTCGCGCCGCTCTGCGTGCGGTTCCGGACAGCATTCGCGAGGCGGCTTACGGGCTGGGAGCATCCAGCCTGCAAACGGTATGGCATCATGTGCTGCCGCTGGCCATACCAGGCATCCTGACCGGCTCGATTATTGGTCTGGCGCAGGCCATGGGTGAGACCGCGCCACTGCTGATTGTCGGCATGATGGCCTACATCCCTGATGCGCCGCATTCGATCCTTGAAGCGACAACGGTACTGCCGGCACAGGTTTATACTTGGTCAGCTGAATCCATCCGCGCTTTTGAAGAACGTACGGCTGCGGGTATCATGGTGCTGTTGGCCGTATTATTGAGCCTGAATGCAGTGGCTGTGAAACTGCGCAACCGTTCGCAACAAACATGGTGAGGAAAGATGAGTACTGACACGAATAACAAATTAACGATTCGCGACCTCAAACTCTGGTATGACGATTTCGAGGCCCTGCACGGGGTTGATCTCGATATCCCCAGCGGCAAGGTGACGGCCTTTATCGGGCCGTCCGGTTGCGGTAAATCCACGTTCCTGCGTTGCCTGAACCGTATGAACGACCGCATTCCCGGCTGCCGCGTACAGGGCGATGTATTGCTTGAGGGCAATGACATCTACGCCCCCGATGTCGATGTCGTACAACTGCGCACCCATATCGGCATGGTATTCCAGAAACCGAACCCGTTCCCGAAGAGTATTTATGAGAATATCGCTTATGCACCGCGTATTCACGGCATGATGCAGGATGGGCCGGACATGGATGCGCTGGTCGAAACAGCGCTGAAAAAAGCCAGTATCTGGGATGAAGTAAAAGACAAACTGAAGCAGCCCGGCACAGCCCTCTCGGGCGGCCAGCAGCAGCGTCTCTGCATTGCACGCACCATCGCCATACAGCCGGATGTCATCCTGATGGATGAGCCCTGCTCGGCACTTGACCCGATTGCCACCGCCAAAATTGAAGAGCTGATGGACGAGCTGAAGCAGGAATACACCATCGTCATCGTCACCCATAATATGCAACAAGCTGCACGCGCCTCGGATTTTACGGCCTACTTCTATCTCGGTGACCTGATCGAATACGGCAAAACCACGGACATCTTCACCGCACCGAAGAATCAGCGTACCGAAGATTACATCACCGGACGTTTTGGCTGATATCCATGAACTGGAGAGGAAAAACCCATGACTGAACATACCATCAAACGTTTTGAAGACGAACTCACCGCGCTCAAGGAGAAAATCCTTTGCATGGGCGGCCTGGTTGAAAAAGCCGTGCGTCGCTCGATGAAATCCGTGCTGCAGGTCGACCCGGGCAAGGCCCAAAAGGTTATTGATCGGGATCGCGCCATCAATGCGCTGGAGGTCGAGATTGACGAGATGACCCGCTCCATGCTGGCCCTGCGTCAGCCTGCAGCAGGTGATCTGCGCCTGGTTATTGCCACCATCAAGATCGTCACGGATTTGGAACGCTCAGGTGATCTGGCCGAGGGTATTGCCGATGCCATGCTGCAAACCAAAGACCATCCCATCATCCACACCTCATCACTCGAAACCCTGGCCGAACTTGTTATTGAACAGGTTAAATATGCACTGGATGCCTTTGCCAGTGAGGATTTCGAGAAGGCGCTTGATTGCGTCGCCAAGGACAAAAAGGTCAATAAAACCTTCAAGGCTTTTCAACGGGAAAACCTCACCTATCTGATGGAAGATCCCCGCCAGATTACCGCTGGCCTGCTGGCATCTGCCATTGGCAAGAACCTCGAACGCATCGGCGACCATGCCGTTAACATCGCCGAAATGGTCATTTATATGGTAAAAGGACATGATATACGGCATGTGGATCATAAAACAGCAGCAGCACTGATAAGCGGTGAACTCAGCGAGGACTAATGGCTTGCCGCCAAACTAATAGATGACCCGGTCGTCCTGCTTCGTCTAAGATAGCATCCTTAGCGCCAGCGGCAGGGGGGAATTATCCATGGTCAGAAAAAGTTCAATTACCAGTATGTTTGCCGGATCACCGGTCAAGCCATTGCAACAGCACATGGAAAAGGTGTGCGAATGCGCCGCTCTGCTGCCCGAATTTTTCAGGGCCATTGCAGCCACCGATTACGAAAAAGCCGAGGAAATCCAGAAGCTCATTTCGAAACTTGAAACCGAGGCTGATGATTTCAAGCACACGCTGCGTATGAACCTTCCCAACACATTATTTATGCCCATGCCGCGCGAACAGATACTCGATATCGTCAGGCATCAGGACAAGATCGCCAATATCAGCAAAGATATTGCCGGTATTGTCATCGGGCGCAAAGCGGAACTTCCGGAGCCGATCTCCGTACTTTTTATTGCCTTTGTACAGAGCGCGGTTGATGCGGCCAATCAGGCAAAAACAGCCATCAATCAGCTGGATGAACTGGTTGAAACAGGCTTCCGGGGCAGGGAAACCACGCTGGTGATGGATATGATCTCCGAACTTGATGATCTGGAACATGAATCGGACAAGATCGAGCGCCGCCTTCGCCATGCGCTGTTTTCCATTGAGAATGACTATCCGCCACTGAATATGATGTTCCTCTACCGCGCCATCGATTGGATCGGAAAGCTGGCCGACGTGTCACAGCGCGTTGGTGCCCGTCTGCAAATGCTTCTGGCCAAATAAGGAAGCGAGTTGATGGAATCCGTCCTTATCGCCCACGCAGAGATTTACATCACCATGGCTGTGCTTTTCGGCCTTTTTATGGCCTGGGGCATTGGCGCCAACGACGTAGCCAATGCCATGGGAACATCCGTCGGTTCCAAGGCGCTGAGCTTCAAACAGGCGGTGATGATTGCCGCTGTTTTTGAACTCACCGGTGCTGTACTTGCCGGTGGTGAAGTCACCAAAACCGTTCGCAAGGGCATCATTGATGTCGGCTCATTGGGCCATGCGCCGGAGCTGCTTGTCTACGGCATGCTCGCTTCATTACTCGCTGCCGGCATCTGGCTGCTGGTTGCCAGCAGGAATGGCTGGCCTGTTTCGACCACCCACTCCATTGTCGGTGCGATTGTCGGTTTCGGAGCTGTCGGTATTGGCATGGAAGCCGTGCATTGGCACAAGGTCGGCACCATTGCCGCAAGCTGGGTCACCTCTCCCCTGTTGGCAGGCACGATGGCTTTCTTCCTGTTTCGCAGCATTCAGAAGCTGATCATCAACACCGATGATCCGGTCGCCATGGCCAAACGATATGTGCCCGCTTATATCTTTATGGTTGGTTTTATTATCGCCATGGTCACCATGGTCAAAGGCCTGAAGCATGTCGGCATCCATTTATCCATGACTGAGGATATAAGCATCGCAGCAGCAATCGGCATTGCCATTATGGTCATCGGAACCCTCATGATCCGCCGCCTCAAATTCGACCCCAGGGCCGACCGGGACTTTAATTTCACCAATATGGAGAGAATCTTCGGCGTTTTGATGGTTTTCACTGCCATAGCCATTGCCTTTGCCCATGGTTCCAATGACGTGGCCAATGCCATCGGGCCTGTTGCCGCCATTGTCGGCATTGTGCAAAGTGCCGGTGAAATTGTGGCCAAATCAGCTACGCCCGTATGGATTCTGATACTCGGTGGCGGCGGTATTGTTTTCGGACTTGCCACCTACGGTCACAAAGTCATCGCCACAGTCGGCTCCGGCATTACCGAACTGACGCCCAGCCGGGGCTTTGCGGCCACACTCGGCGCTGCGGTCACCATTGTACTGGCTTCCGGTATCGGATTACCGATTTCAACCACGCATACGCTGGTCGGCGCCGTACTCGGCGTTGGTCTGGCACGTGGTATCGGCGCCTTGAATACCAATGTCATTAAAACCATTTTCATGTCCTGGATTGTCACCCTGCCCGCCGGCGCAGCCCTTTCGATCATGTTCTTCTTTGTCTTCAAGGCTGTGTTTAGCTGATCACAGAGCGATTGTTTAGGCATACGCAACACGGTGGCTCTCCCGTCCTTTTTCTTGGCGCTTCACATCTCCAGTGGCAACATGCTCATGTGTTGATGATGAACAGGTGGCAAAGCCTCTAAATGGGGACCTCGACGGCGACTGATATCGAATCAGCCATCCAGCAAGGCGCACTGATCGGAGCCATTGACGTCGGCTCCAATGCCATGCGCCTCGGCATTGCAGCACGCGATGAAAGCGGGCTCCCCGAAATGATTCTTCGCCATCGCGAACCTGTGCGTCTCGGACATGATGCCTTCACCAGCGGATCATTGAGTGCCGCAACCATGGATGAAGCCGTAGCCGCCTTCCAGCAATTCCGCCGTATCCTCGATCAGCACCATGTCGAAACCCTTCGCGGCACAGCCACCAGTGCCATGCGCGACTCCAAAAACGGCCGCCAGCTGGTCAAGCGCATCAGGGAAGAAGCCGGCATCCAGCTGGATATTATCAGCGGCGAGGAAGAAGCGCGGCTGGTACATTATTCCATCGCTCACCGTGTCAATCTGCACGATCATTTTGCCCTGCTCATTGATATCGGCGGCGGCAGCGTCGAAGTAACCCTGTGCGATGACGGGGAAATTGTGGCGGCGCAAAGTTTCAAGATCGGTACGGTGCGCCTGCTGGAAATGCTCGGCGAAGACGATGATTTCAATCGCCTGCTGGAGGAATATCTTGAGGGTGCACGCAAAAAACTGCGTGAACTCATTGGATCAAGAAAAGTGGATTTCTGTGTTGGAACCGGCGGCAATCCGGGCTCTATCGGTGAACTGGCACACCGGGTTCTGGATACTGAGTCACCGGATTGCATCAGCCGCAAACAACTTGGAAAACTTATCACCATACTGGCCGGTCTTTCCTTTGAGGAACGTGTTCGGGATCTCGGGCTGCGCCCCGACCGGGCCGATGTGATCCTTCCGGCAGCCCTGGTCATTCATGAGATCATGAAACTGGGCAGAGCCAAACAGCTGACCATTCCCGACGCCAGCCTGCTCGATGGCGTGCTGCTGGATATGGTGGACAGCGAGGATAAGACACTGCACTCCCGGCGCCGCAATCTGCTGGCCTGGGCCAGGAGCCTGAAAAAGAAATACCATGTCGATCAGCACTATGCCAAGTCGGTTACCAAACTGGCCTTGAGCCTGTTCGATCAAACCCGGGGCCAGTTGCACAAAATGAATAACCGCGACCGGCTGCTGCTCGAAATAGCCTCCCGTGTGCATGAAATCGGCATGTATGTGCGCGTTGGCGGGCATCATCGGCATGCAGCATACCTGATTTCAGCCGCCCCGCTGCTCGGTCTCTCTGATCGTGAAAAGGCCGTACTGGCTCAAACTGTGCGTTATCAGCGCAAGGCAAGCCCCAGCCATGAACATCAAGCATTCGACGAGCTCAATCAGCATGATCGTACCCGGGTCTGGCAACTCAGCGCCATGCTGCGAATGGCCATTGCCCTGAACAAAGATCGGCGCGACAGGGTTGGAGAGGTACAGGTCGATATTGGCAGCGATACCATGACATTGCACCTAGAAGGAGATAGCGATCTGCTGCTTGAGCGCTGGTCGGTGCTTAAAGTGGCCGATTATATTGAGGCGGCATTCGACCGGAAGCTGGATATTGACCTGAAATAATAGTGGAACCATTCGCCCACATGGACAGCCGTTCTCGATTCACCCTCGGGCTGAACCCTGATCCCCCAGCAGATCCATCAATTCAGCCTGCGCAGAACGCGGTTTGCCGGTGGACTTCACGCGCACATAGGAACCATCCTGACGCAATGTCCACGTGCCGGTGTTATCGGCCAGATACATGCGCAAGCCTTCTTTCATGACACGGTTCTTCAGCGCCTCATCAAGGATAGGAAAACAGGTTTCAACACGGCGCAACAGATTGCGGTTCATCCAGTCGGCACTGGCGCAAAAAAGCTCTTCATCGCCATTGTTCTGAAAATAATAAATCCGAGGATGTTCCAGAAAGCGACCCAGCACCGAACGCACGCGGATATTTTCAGAAACCCCCGGAATACCGGGACGCAAACAGCAGATACCGCGCACCAGCAGATCAATTTTCACTCCGGCCTGCGATGCATTGTACAGAGCGCGGATAATTTCCGGCTCTTCCAGACCATTCATCTTGGCGATAATCCGACCCTGGCCGCCATGTCTCGCATATTCCGCTTCGCGTTCAATGCGTTCAAGCATGCCCTTATGCAAGGTGAACGGCGCCTGCAGCATGGATTTCATGCTCAGTGCCCGCCCCATGCCGGTTAATTGCTGGAACACCTTGTGCACATCCTCACCCAGACGGGGATCGCAGCTAAGCAGGCCGAAATCGGTATAGTAGCGGGTGGTGATGCTGTGGTAATTGCCCGTACCAAGATGCACATAACGCCGCACCCGGCGACCTTCGCGGCGAACAATCAGCATCATCTTGCCATGCGTCTTATAACCAACCACACCGAACACCACCTGCACGCCGGCAGCATGCAAACGGTCAGCCAGTCCGATATTGTCTTCCTCATTAAAGCGCGCCCGCAGCTCAATCACCGCCACGACTTCCTTGCCCGAGCGCGCCGCCCTGGCCAATGCATCGACAATCGGCGAATCGGGCACCACGCGATACAGCGTTTGTTTAATCACCAGCACATTCGGATCATTGGCAGCCTGATGCAATAAATCCATCACCGGAGCAAAGCTCTGGAATGGATGGTGAAGCAGCACATCGCCCCTCTGAATCACATCAAACAAGGAGCTGGGCTCCTCTTCCGTGTCCGAGCGCATACCTTCCGGCAATCCGGCCACGAAAGGAGGAAATTTCAGATCCGGGCGGTCCACTTCATCGGAAATCGAAGACAGGCGATACAGATTCACCAGCCCGTCCACACGATACAAATCGGCTTCTTTCAAATGGAACTGATGCAGCAGAAAATCGGATAATTCAGCCGGACACTTGGTCGACACCTCAAGGCGCACAGCCTCACCGTAGCGCCGCTCCAGCAATTCGCCGGCCACGGCCTTTTTCAGATCCTCGGTTTCCTCTTCATGCAAATACAGTTCGCTATTGCGGGTAACACGAAACTGATGGCAGGCATTCACCTGCATGCCTGGAAAAAGTTCACCGACATGTGCATGGATAATCGAAGAAAGGAATACAAAACCATGCGGGCAGCCCGCCACATCCTCCGGCAATGCAATCAGACGCGGCAATGAACGCGGCGCCTGTACAATGGCATGCTGCATTTCACGACCAAAGGCATCCTTGCCTTCCAGTCCGACAATAAAATTAAGTATCTTGTTGACCAGTTGCGGAAACGGATGTGCCGGATCCAGAGCGATCGGCGTCAGTACAGGCAACAGATCCGAGCGGAAAAATCGGCGCACCCACTGCTGCTGCTGTTCAGTCCATTCACCACGGCGAAGAATTTCAATTCCCTCATCGTGCATGGCGGGCAGCAATTCGTTTTCAAGCACGGCATACTGTTCCTGCACAAGCTGATCCACGGTTATACGAATCGCAGCGAGGGTCTCTCCCGTCGAACGACCATCCGGTGAGATATTGTTGGCTCCCAGTTGCAGGCGATGCTTCAACATCGCCACGCGCACTTCAAAAAACTCATCCAGATTCGAACTGCTGATACAGAGAAAACGCAGCCTCTCCAGCAATGGAATGGATGTATCACAGGCCATTTCAAATACACGCCGATTAAAGCCGAGCATGCTCAGATCCCTGCTCAGATAAAACTCGGGCCGCGTTAAATCGGGCTGTGCTGAATCAATCATTTCCAGGCCATCTCCATTACCAAACAAATTCAATCGGCATCCATGCCATATCATTAAAACCAGAGAACCCCGGACAGGACCGGGGTCTCGAGAGTGATCATTCCTTCTGCTGGCCAACAGCTTGCAGATCAGGCATGACATCTTGATGACACCGCACATATTCCCCGGTTTCACCGTATTTCCGAACCAACCCCATCATTGAGCTGTCACATCAATGTCATCCGACTGACATTTTTACCGCCACCTTTCCCGCATCATATCAGGCCGGAGGAGATTATATGCAACAGCAGCATCGGAAAAACGTGCTCATCCTATCAAATCGTCCTGTCGCCAGCCATTAAATTGCATTCATTCCGGATAAACATGGCTGTGCACAGCCGATACTGTTCGAGCCTCCGGTCTGAAGAGCATCTCCAACATTGACCGGAGCGCTCCCCCGGACATGATACACTCATGTCCGAAGCACCGCTTTCCGTCACTGAACTGACCGCCCGCATCAAACAGATGCTCGAGCATGGCTTCACCCATCTGCGCGTCAGCGGTGAAGTGTCGCGACTGACACGCCCCTCTTCAGGACATATGTATTTCACCATCAAGGACCAGCATGCAGCCATTTCAGCAGTCATCTGGCGCTCCACAGCCGCTCGCCTCACCACCCGGCCGGAAGAAGGCGAGGAATTTATTTTCAGCGGACATTTGAGTGTCTATGAACCGCGCGGCAGCTATCAACTGGTGGTTACGCGTGTGGAAGCAGCTGGAGCAGGACAGCTGGCCGCCGAATTCGAGCGGCGAAAACAGGAATTCGCCAAGCGTGGCTGGTTCGATCCGGCCGGAAAACAGCAACCACCCGCCATCCCCTCCCACATCGGCATTGTCACCTCGGCCACAGCAGCCGCTTTTGAGGATGTTAAAAAGGTATTGGCCACACGTCCCGGCTGGCTCAAGCTCACGCATGCGCCGTGTCTGGTGCAGGGCAATCAGGCGGCGGGCAGCATCGCTCGTGCCATCAACAGTCTTAGCCATATGTCCCGGCCACCGGATGTGATTCTCCTCGTGCGCGGCGGCGGCAGCATTGAGGATTTGTGGTGTTTCAATGATGAGCAGGTGGTCAAGGCCATTGTCGACTGTCCGATCCCGATCATTAGCGGCATCGGACATGAAATCGACGTCACGCTGGCTGATTTTGCCGCCGACATACGTGCCGCGACACCATCCAATGCCGTAGAAGCAGGATGCCCGTCGCGCGATGAACTGCGCGAACGCCTCCCCCGCATAGCAGCCATGGCAAGCCTCATGGATCAACATATGCTGCGCCACCGACGTGAAGTCAGCCTGCTGATGCAGCGCCGGCAACACAGCTGGGAGCGATACAGCGATGCCCGCCATCATGCCTGCGATCAGCTTCTTGCCCAGCTGCAGCATCATGCCAGAGACACAACAGGAAACATGCGCCGGCAACTCCGGCAAACAGAGAAACAGCTGGCCCGAATGGAGCCTCGACAGCGCCTGCGCCTGCAGAGACGGCTGGCTGCAGCCGCTGATACGCGTCTGCAGGCCGTGATGTATCTGATACAGCAACAACAGCGCCGTCGCCTGCACCACTGGCAGGAACAGTTATCGTCGGAAACCGCCGCACTGGTCATACAGCCCGAACATGCCCTGCTGCATATCAGCCAGCGCCTGCAGCGTATGAGCGGCGCGGTCATCGGCCAGCGCCGTGAGGCCGGCCACAGCGCCCGTCACGACCTCGGCATCCGGGCAGGCAAGCACATCGAGTCCATGCGCCAGCGCTTGGCCCTGCTAACCGGGCAATTGCATGCCCTGGGTCCTCATCAGGTACTTAAGCGCGGATATAGTCTAAGCTACACGGCGGGTGGCGCGCTGATCACGCGGGCATCCCGCCTGCAGCCCGGCGATGCGATGCAGGTGCGCTTTCAGGATGGTGTGGCGACAACCGAAGTACAATCTGTTTCGCAGGAGAAAACATGAGCGGGAAAAGGTATCCCATAGGCAATATACACATCGGCATCTTTGCCCTGGCAGCTATGTTCATAGCGGCGATGCCACTGCAGGCTGCAGAGTGGCAGGCCACCCAGGGCGATGTGGTTCGTGTGACACTCGCATCGACAGGCGAGCCGCCGAGCCTGTATTGCTTCGGCATCGAGTGGCCGGTACAGGCGGATGGCGACGGGCAATGGCAGGGCTGGATCGGGGTGGACCTGAAACAAAAGCCCGGTCCATATCAGGTACTCTGGAAAAGCACGCAGGGTCAGGTCAGTGAGCAACTGCAGGTCAACAGGGGGGAATTTCGAATTTCCCATATCCAGGTTGACAAGAAGATGGCCGTATTCGACAAACCGACACTGGCGCGTATCCGCAGCGAGGTGAAGGCTCTGAAGTCCACCTATACTGTGGATGTAAACGCATCCCCCGCCATCGGCATGGATGCCATGCCGGTCAAAGGCATTATCTCGACCCCGTTCGGCGCCCAGCGTTATGTAAACGGAGAGCCGCGCTCGCCGCATTCCGGGCTTGATATTGCCGCCCCGTCCGGCACACCCATTCATGCCCCTCTGGCCGGTCAGGTGCTGCTGGTGGCGCCGATGTATCTGAACGGCAATACCATCGCCATCGGGCACGGGAACGGCCTGGTATCGGTGTATTCTCATCTGCAATCCAGTCAGGTGCATGAAGGCGACTGGGTGGACGGCGGCAGTGTCATCGGCAAGGTCGGAGCCAGCGGTCGTGCAACAGGGCCGCATCTGCACTGGGGAGTTCGTTTCCACAATGCCCGCATCAATCCGGATTCACTGCTCCCGCATACTGTCCAGGCCCGGCAATCCCCGTAAGCAAGTGCAATCCGGTCGATAGCGACTATACTTTCCCATGCGACTGTAAAGGCTGAAAGCAGCCAGATGCCTTTGCAGGCATTGACAGGGTCACTGGAACAGTAAACATCCGCAGTAAGGAGAAGCGTATGAGCATAAATGCTTTAATCATTGATGATGAAGATACCGTGCAAAGCATCCTGTCTGCTTTTTTACAGCGCTATATCGGCGATAAGGGTGAACAGAGCAACATCAAAAGCATGAGCTACCCTGTGCAGGGCCTGTTTGAACTGACCACCAATGGCGATCAATATCAACTGATATTGCTGGATGTGCGTATCCCCAAACTCAGCGGTGATGAAATCTACAGCTCACTGGAACATGTGAATCCGGCTATTCTTGAACGCGTACTGTTTGTCACCGGCTACCCGGAGGATCTGAACGAACGTTTTCCGGATAAACAGTTCCGCATTCTGCAAAAGCCGTTCCGCTACGACTCCTTTGCCCATGAGCTGGACGGACTGCTGGCGGGCTGACGCACTTAAGAAAATTCAAGACAAGGTAGGAATTCATGGCTGATTCACAGCACTGGCGGGCTACACTGGCTGAACATCGAACAGCCTGGCTGATTGCTTCAGCCAGCCTGATGCTGATTGGCGTAGCCATGTTCTGGCCCGACCTGTTTGACTCCCCGGAGCGCGATAACAGGCAAGTTCAGAGCGACCAGCAAACGATACCGGACAAACCAACCTATTCCGCTGCACAGGCGCCCGTAGTCAAGCCAACTCAAAGGCAACCGGCGGCACCCGTCAGCGCATCAAAGCCAGAGAGTGCAAAGCCCGGCTATGCTGCACGCCCTTTGCCCCGGCATGACAGTGTCAAAGCCGTACAAACGCCTGCAGTACAGGCAAAGGACAGCACACAGCATGCCCGACCTATACAGGCCAGACCCCACCCCGTACAGCCAAAGGGCACATACTATGTACAGACCGGCGCCTTTAAGGATAAAGCCCGCGCCAGTCGTCTGGCCGCCGATATCAACCGCCGCGGCTGGGCTGCTACAGTGGTGCAGAAGCCCGGGCATCTCTACGCCGTCTGGGTTGGCCCGAAGGCCAATCGCAGTCTGGCCAGAACATTACAGGAAACGCTGAAACAGCGCCTGAATCTGAAAGGTTTTATCATTCAGCAGAAAACTTCATGAGGACAGAGGACAGGCAACGGGGGGCCGTTGCAGCGGGCCATCCGGCCACGGCAGCCGCCGGTGCCGAAATACTTTGTGAAGGCGGCAATGCCGTCGATGCGGCGGTGGCAGCCGTTACCACCTCATTCATTGCCGAACCGGTACTGACCGGTGCCGGCGGCGGCGGCTTCATGCTCATTGCCGGTGCAGGCAAAACACCTCAGTCCATCGATGGCTTTGCACGCATGCCATCCGGGCATGCTGCCGGAACATCATCACTCAAGCCTGTACCAATTGATTTTGGCGACACTGTGCAAACCTTTCATATCGGACAGGCCTCGGTTGCCACCCCTTCCCTGCTGGCCATGTTATTCGAGGCGCACCGCCTGCATGGCCGCCTGCCCTTAAAAGAGGTACTGACCCCGGGCATGGAGGCCGCCCGCAACGGCATCCGCCTTAATGCGCTGCAGGCTTCATTCATAAGCTTGCTGGAGCCGATCCTGACCGATACTGAAGCCACCCGTGCCTTACATGCCCCGACAGGCGAGTTGCCCGGTGAAGGTGATCTTTTCAGCAACCGGGATCTGGCCAACATACTGGAAATGCTGAGCATTGAAGGTATCGGGGAAATGTACCACGGCGATCTGGGCCGCCAGACTGTCGCCGCCTGCGCCCCGGGCGGCCTGCTGAGCATGGCCGATATGCAGGCTGAACAGGTCAGGATATGCGCGCCGCTCAAAGCGCCGCTGCTGGGCGGCGAACTGCTGACCAACCCGCCCCCGTCATCGGGGGGTATTCTGATCGGTTATTCGCTCGCTGTTCTGGAAAGGCTGCAAAGCGAACCTGTTTCAAGGCTGGTGAAGATCGCGGAATCGCTGCGCTCAGCCAGCCTGCTGCGTCTGGACGGGTTTGATCAGCAAATCTATACGCCGGGTTTCGGCAGGGAGCTGCTGCACAACGAGCAACTGGAGCGGGCATGCATGGATATATGCCAGCGCCTCGGGCAATTACCTGACCACACCCTGCCCGAGCCGGCGAATCGACACGGCAGCACCACCCAGGTAAGCATTATCGACAGGGATGGCATGGCCGTTTCATTGACCAGCAGCAATGGTGAAGGCTCGGGCATCGTGGTGCCGGGAACCGGAATCCACCTGAACAACATGCTCGGCGAAGAAGATATCAATCCGCTCGGCTTCCACGCCCTTCCAGCCGGCACCAGCCTCTCTTCAATGATGGCGCCCTCCATATTCATGCAACATGGAAGCCCGCGCCTGATCCTCGGTAGTGGCGGTTCAAACCGTTTGCGTGGCGCCATTATCCAGGTACTGGCGCATAGCGTCATGCAAGAAGCAGATATTGAGACAGCGGTACATGCACCGCGCATACACAACGAGGGCATGCAGCTGGATGTCGAGCCCGGCCTCCTCAACGATTCCCTGCGACAGCAACTGCAGGATATCGGCTGGCAGATCAGGGAATGGAAACAGCAAAGTGTTTACTTTGGCGGCGTGCACGCCATCGCCATGTGCAATGGTGATATGACGGCCTGCGGTGATCCGCGCCGGGGCGGAGCCGTCGCATGGGCATGAGCCATGCCTATATTGCCCTGGGAGGCAACCTCGGGGATGTTCTCACGACCTTTGTGAAGGCCCGCAAAGAATTGCATGCCCTGCCCAGCATCCGGGTCAGCGCCTCATCGCTGCTCTACTGCACAGCGCCACTCGGTCCGGATGGTCAGGCCGACTATCTGAATACGGTTGTAGCAATCGAAACAAGCATGACGCCGCTGGCGCTTCTCGAAATCCTGCAAGGCATTGAAAACCGGGCAGGCCGGGTGCGAGCAGAACGCTGGGGGCCGCGCACCCTTGATCTGGATATCATCAGTTTTAATGATATGCAGCTTGAATCCGATGTGCTCACCCTGCCGCATGCACACATGCATCGTCGGCAGTTTGTGCTGCGCCCCCTTTGCGATCTGGATGCAAACTGGCAACATCCCCGATTAAGGAAATCAGCCCGTGCCCTGCTCAATGAAATTTTACAGGGCAACGAGAAACCGCTGGCGGAGGGAGACGCATGGTGAACGGATGGTAATCGAGCAGCCGCTGAATCGCTGTCACATCGCCGTTGAGGGAGCGATTGGTGTCGGTAAAACAACACTCACCACACGCCTCGCGGACCGACTCGGTTCAGACACTTTTTTTGAGCAGGTGGATGACAACCCGTTTATCGAGCTCTTTTACAAGGACCCTTCCCGCCATGCGCTGGCTGTACAGCTTTCCTTTCTTTTTTCACGCCTGAAACACTGGCAATCCCTGCACCAGCAAAACCTGTTCGCCAGCGGGGTGGTCAGCGATTACATCTTCGCCAAGGATCGCCTGTTCGCCACCGTCACCCTCTCCGATGAAGAACTGGCTCTCTATGATCAAGTGGCGCGGCTGGTCAGCATCGATGTTCCCAAGCCCGATCTGGTCGTATACCTGCAATCGGATGCCAGTATCATTATGGAGCGCATTCGCAGCCGCAATCGGGCCATGGAACAGGGTATCAAGGCCGATTATCTGCGCGATGTTATTGCCGCCTACGATCGTTTCTTCTTCCACTATCAGGAAACACCGCTATTGATCGTGCAAACCGACCGCCTGAATTTCGCCGAGGATGAGACCGCAGTGGATAGCCTGATTGAACGCATCGGCAGCATGCAGTCGCGCACTGAATTCTGGGCGGATTACAGCTGAACCCTGTATCCGTTGAACAACGGAAAAAATGTCAGGCGTGTTTGATATTCACATCCGAAAGTCTGCCGCGGCCCTTTAGAGTCCCCGATAGGGGATCGGTAACCCCCTCGCCTTTAGGCGACGGATAGGTATTTTTCCATGGTATGCAAGACTATAAGCGTGGCAGCCACACAGTATGGGACTGTAAATATCATGTAGTGTGGACGACGAAATATCGGTACGAGATATTGGCAGGTGATGTGGGTCACCGCTGTCGATAGTTGCTGCGGGAGATAGCGCGCAGTAAGGAGATGGTGATCTATGCGGGTTCAATCAACAGAGACCATGTCCACATGCTGATAGGTATTCCTCCGAACTT
>JAJRTF010000018.1 GCA_021545585.1 Zetaproteobacteria bacterium | reverse complement strand
TCACAAACGAAAACTAAAATTTGCAGTAATACTGGTAGCAACTGGCATATTTACCGTGCCACAGCTTCAAGCCGAAGAACAACTGCCTGAGCTGATCATTACGGCAGATCGTATAGCGCAGGATCAGGCATCGATCAGTGCTGATGTAACAGTCATCAGCCAAAAGGATGTTGAGCAATCGCAGGCTACTTCAGTCGCAGAGCTGCTCAGAGCTCAGGCTGGCATTGATGTGGCCTCGACAGGCGGCCCCGGAAAATCAACCTCAGTATTTTTGCGCGGCGGCAACAGCGGTCACACACTGGTTCTGATTGATGGCGTGCGTGTCGGTTCAGCGACGCTGGGCAGCTTCGACTGGAGCAACTTATCCACAGCCGATATTGAACGCATTGAAATTGTGCGCGGCCCTCAATCCTCACTATATGGTGCAGATGCCATGGGTGGTGTGATTCAGATTTTCACCCGTAAGGGTAAACAGGGGACATCAGTTCGCCTGCACGGTGAAGCCGGCTCCTACGGCACATCATCCGGTCAGATGAGCCTCTCAGGTCAGGCGGAATCGGGTATTTCTTATGCCTTGACCGTAGATGCACTGCGCACCAAAGGCGTCTCGGCTGCTGCCAGTGGTACAGAACTGGACCCATACAGGCAGCTAACCGTTTCCGGTCGTGTCGGCCTGCCGATAGGGGATGGCGAACTGGAACTGGTCGGGCGCAATGTTGATGGCAAAACAGGCCTGGACAAGTTTGGCCCAGCAGATCTGGTGAACTTTACCAGCAACACCAAACAAACAGTGAGCAGTGCCAAACTGACCTATCCGATCACGGATAGGGTTGAAACCAGCCTGCAACTGTCACGTTCAACGGATGAAGTCATTGGCCGCGATCCTGCCGGCGGCTTCAATAATTCGGATTTCCGCACCCGCATTGACCAACTAAGCTGGCAGAATCAGATTGATCTGAATTCAATTTCGCTGCTGGCCGGTCTTGATATGTATCGTAGCAAAGGTTACAGCGGCAGCGCCAGGCTGGATCGATCAATCCGCCAAACTGCCGGCTTTGCCGTGCTGGCATGGCACAGCGACTGGATTGATGTGAACGGATCGGTTCGCTACGACAACAATTCGGCCACTTCGAATAAAACAACCTATAAGGCCGGTGTGGCCCTGCACCCGTTGACCGGCCTGAAAATCACGGGCAACTACGGCACCGGCTTCAAAGCGCCATCGCTCAATGATCTTTATTTTCCAGCTTCTGCCTTTTCAGCGGGTAACCCGAAGCTGAAACCTGAATCCAGCCGCGGCTGGGATGCCGGTATTTCCTACCGGTTGGACAGTGAGAATCTTAAAGCCGGTCTTGGTTTGGTCTGGTTCGACCAGTCCTATAGGGATCTGATTGTCTGGCAAGGGCCGCCTCCAACCTTTTTCTACTCTCCGGCAAATATCGGCAAGGCGCGCACCAAAGGTCTGGAAATTTCCGCTGATCTGGCCTACGGCCCGGCCTATATGCATGCCAACTGGACCTATCTGAGCGCCAAGGATTCAATTACCGGCGACCTGCTGCCACGCCGTGCCAAGGATTCAGGCAATGTGACGGCGGGCATAACCGTGATGGGCCTGAATGTCGAAGTTGCCTGGCATCTGGTCGGTCCGCGTTTTTCATCTACAGGCAACAGAAAACCCATGCAGGGTTATCATAAGACCGATATTCGGGCAAGCTATGCGATCAACAGGCAATGGAAGCTGACAGCTCGTGTCGATAATGTGGGTGATAAAACGTATGAAGAAGTATCCGGTTACAGTGTATTGGGCCGCGCATGGCATGCCGGCGTGAGCACCACGTTCTAGTGCTCTTGCCGGGTTATGCACGACTGATGGCCGCCTCTGTCGCGGCTATCGGTCTGCATGCCCTGCTGTTCGCCCTGTTGCCGGCGCTTCAGGATGCCGTATTGCCGGCCTCCGGAGGATCGCTTCATGTTGAACTGCTGGCGCAAAATCAATTCGCAGCGCACACAGGCAGACCTTCCAGCCCTTTGCGCCCTCGTTTACAGCAACAGCAGCCTCCCCCCTTAATAACAGCAGATATCCGGAATCAACCCACAGCGCACACGGGCAAACCTTCCAGACCTGCGCGCCCTCGTTTACAGCCTCTGCATGCATTCTCAATGACAGCAAGACCGCCAGCCAGACTTGCTACCGTCCAAAGGGCGACTGAAGCGCTGCGGAAATTGCAGGCTAAGCAGTTGGAGACTGCCGCCATACACAAGGCTGCTTCGGAGGCCGTCGCTGCATTATCCGCCAGCCATCCACTTGCAGCTGATCAACCCGATAGAAGCAGTGATGCAAGCAGCGGAGCAACAGTGCCACAGGATATTCAAAAGCATATTCTGGCTCAGGTGCATTATCCAATGCAGGCAAGACGCCGCGGCTGGCAGGGCCGCGCTGAATTCCAGCTCAATGTGTATCAGCAGTCTATTCATGCTGTCACCCTGCTGGCCTCCACCGGCCACCCGATTCTCGATCGCGCAGCCCGGCGCGGCCTTGCATCGTTGAGCCGGATTCCGTTATCCAATGGCTTGTATCGCATGCCGGTGGTATTTCGCCTGCAATGAAAAAGAGAATAATGCGGCTCCTTCTCGCCTGCGCCCTGCTGCTGCCTGGCCTTGCCTCCGCAGCACAGGCAGAGCGCATTCTGGCGCTTACCCCGCATGCCTGCGAAATGCTCTATGCAATCGGGGCGGGCTCCCAGCTGGTCGGCGGCGTCTCCTACTGTGACTATCCTGCCGAGGCGAAAAACCTTCCACGCATAGGTAGTTACCAGCGCATCAATGTCGAGGCGGCGCTGCGCCTGAAACCTGACATGGCCATAGTGATGAGCCGAAATGTGACCGGAACGGCAATGCTGGAGAAGATGGGCGTCTCTATCGTTGTCTCCAATCCGGTCAGTTTCGAAACCATGTTCGATGACATACTGAAACTTGGCGAGTTAACCGGACATACTGCGGTTGCCAAAAGGCTGGTCGACCGGCTACGCATGCGGCTGCAAAAGGTGCGTTTCATGAAACGGCCGGAAACAGCCGTTTTTTACGAGGTGTGGCACGACCCGATGATCACTGCCGGAGGCCCCAGCTTCATCTCCGATCTGATCCATCAGGCGGGAGGCAGGAATATCTTTGCCGACATCAATGTCGAAACGCCGCACGTGAATGTCGAGTCGGTGATCCGGGCAAAACCTGAACTGATCGTCGTGCCGCTGGAGAGGCGCAATATTGCCGATCGCCGGGCTTTCTGGGAGAGGTGGCTGGGCAAGGGCAAAGTGCGCTTTGCCACTATCAATCCCGATCTGCTACATCGACCCGGTCCACGCCTGCTCGACGGATTGGAAAAATTACAGCAGGCGCTACATGAGAAACTCGATGAATGACAAGATCGAACAGCACACCTTCTCGGAGCAGGAACGGGATGCAATCTATCAGGTGATCTATGCCCGACGGGATATGCGCCATTTCAAAACTGGCAGCGTGAGTGAGGCTTCGATGTCACGCATCTTTGCCGCTAGTCATGCAGCTCCGTCGGTTGGTTTTATGCAGCCATGGCGTTTTATTCGCATCACAAAACCGGAACTCAGAGAAAAACTGGCTGCCTTGGTGGAAGAGGAATGCACTCAAACTGCCAATTTATTGGGTGAGCGCAAATCAGAGTTTATGCGCCTGAAGGTTGAAGGAATCCGTGAATGTGCAGAGTTGATTGCTGTCGTACTTGCTCCCGATGACGGCTCGATATTTGGTCGCCGAACCATGCCCGAGGAGATGACCCTGTGTTCGGTCTCCTGTGCCATTCAGAATATGTGGCTGGCAGCCCGCGCCGAAAACCTGGGCATGGGCTGGGTCTCTCTTTTCGAACCGGCTGATGTGGCCACACTGTTAGCATGCCCGGACGATTCCAAACCACTCGCCCTGCTTTGCCTTGGCCCGGTCGAAGCATTTTATGATAAGCCGATGCTTGAAGCCGAAGGCTGGCGGCGGCGTGAACCGATGGAAGCGGTTCTGGCCGAGGATCACTACCCATTGTGAAAAGCCTGATGATTCAGGGCACCGCCTCAGGCGTAGGTAAATCAGTGCTGGTGGCTGGCCTGTGCAGGTTGCTAGCCCGCAATGGCGTGTCCGTCGCCCCGTTTAAACCTCAGAATATGAGTAACAATGCCGCCGTCACCGTTGATGGCGGAGAAATAGGACGTGCGCAGGCGTTACAAGCGTTTGCCTGTGGATTAGAGCCGACAGTGGATATG